>CAZYPC010000020.1:12746-58022 GCA_964649165.1 uncultured Chryseobacterium sp. | reverse complement strand
CTGCGACGAAACACAGTTTGGCGTAACCCATGAACTCCCGCTCATGGGAGCGCGCGCTCATCCGGTAAGCCGCCCATTCCTGATCGAACTGCTCGATCGCCCGCGGATCGAGTCCGGGGTCGATGTTGCTGGGCATGCGCGAGGGATGACCAGCCGAGCCAACGAACGCGAAGCCGATGAACAGCACGAGGATGGACAGGAGCAGCAGGGCCATTCGGAGGCCGTTGCTTCGTGCTCTGGGGTGAACACTCATGACGAAAGCAACGAGCGATAGCTCATCGGTACCAAGGTGAGGGCCAGACCAATGGCGCTTCAGGAAGAAGTAATCGCCCAAAATCGCCGGAGATGACCGGGGCAATTCTCAGGATTTCGCCAATCCTACCAACGCATTGATGCAACATGATCGGAGACTGTGGAACGACCGCTCGTTCGTAGGCATTTAGCCGGTCCTTGGTCGCGCGGTGCGCGTCACTCCAGTCATACACGAAGAATCCGCGCTTCGCCATCCCTGCCAACCAACGCATGTCCGGATAGCTCACTTCCATCAGTATGTCAGACTTGACAGGTAGCCCCTGTAGCAACTGTTCAATATCCCCCGTGACCAAATCAACGGCGCCTACCACGACCTCTGGAACCGGCCCTTCTCCCGCTGTCACGAAAGCGGCCACGTGGCCGTGGGCATTTGCCGCCAGCCAAACAGCATCCACGTCATGGGGATATTCACTCATCTCCTCATTCCCTGCATCGCCTGCATCTGGCGCATCATGTTCTGCATCTTGCTCTTGTCCCCCATCATCTTCATCATCTTCCGCATCTCGTCGAACTGCTTCATCAGCTTGTTCACCTCCTCGATGCCTCGGCCGCTGCCCTTGGCCAGGCGCGTGCGGCGGCTGCCGTTGATGACCGACGGGTTCTTGCGCTCCTCCGGCGTCATGCTCTGGATGATGGCCTCGATGCCTTTGAACGCATCATCCGGGATGTCGATGTTCTTCATCGCCTTGCCCACACCGGGGATCATGCCCATCAGGTCCTTCATGTTCCCCATCTTCTTGATCTGCCCGATCTGTTCCAAGAAATCGTCGAAGCCGAACTGGTCCTTCGCGATTTTCTTGTTCAGCTCGCGCGCGGCCTTCTCATCGAACTGCTCTTGTGCGCGTTCTACGAGCGAGACCACGTCGCCCATGCCGAGGATGCGCCCCGCCATACGGTCCGGGTGGAACTCGTCCAGGGCTTCCATCTTCTCGCCCGTGCCGATGAACTTGATCGGCTTGTTCACCACGCTGCGGATGGATAGCGCCGCACCACCGCGCGCATCGCCATCGAGCTTGGTGAGCACCACGCCATCGATATTCAGCTTCTCGTTGAAAGCCTTCGCCGTGTTCACCGCGTCCTGACCGGTCATGGCGTCCACCACGAAGAGCGTCTCCTGCGGGTTGATCGCCTTCTTCACGCGGGCGATCTCGTCCATCATCTGCTCATCGATCGCCAGGCGGCCGGCGGTGTCGACGATCACGGCGGTGAAACCGTGCTGCTTAGCGTGTGCGATCGCGTTCTGCGCGATGCTCACCGGGTTCTTGTTCTCGCGCTCGCTGAAGACCGGGATGTCCAGCTGTTTCCCGAGCGTTTCGAGCTGATCGATGGCCGCAGGACGATACACGTCGCACGCCACCAATAGCGGGCGCTTCCCCTTCTTGCGGATGTAGTTGGCGAGCTTGCCAGAGAACGTGGTCTTACCCGAGCCCTGCAGGCCGCTCATGAGCACCACCGTGGGGTTGCCGCTCATGTTCATACCCGCGGCTTGGCCACCCATCAGCTCGGCCAGCTCGTCGTGCGTGATCTTGGTGAGCAACTGCCCCGGGCTGATAGCCGTGAGCACGTTCTGCCCCAGCGCCTTGGCCTTCACCCGGTCGGTGAAATCCTTGGCGGTCTTGTAGTTCACGTCGGCATCGAGCAGCGCCTTGCGGATCTCCTTGGTGGTCTCCGCCACGTTGATCTCCGTGATCTGGCCCTGGCCTTTGAGGACTTTGAAGGCTCTTTCGAGCTTGTCGTTGAGGTTCTCGAACATGTCTTTTCCGGAAGGAGCGCGAAGGTAGGCCGGTTACCTTGGTCACATGTGGCGCTGGTTCGTGCGGATCACGGCGGGACTTTCCATGGGCCTATGGCTCATCTTCCTCATCGGCGCTGTGGCTCTGATCCTTGGCGGCGCGGTGTATGTCTGGCTGTGGATCGGCGAGCAACATTGAGCGCGTTCATGGCATCTTTCCGGCCGGTCCTTCGTCTTGCTCGCATGTACTCCGCTCACCTCCGCCGCATCGCGCTGCTCTGCGTCGCTCACAACACGTTGCTCGTTGCGCAGACCGTCACCGTAGACCCCACTTTCAACCCCGGCGATGGCGGCAACGGATTCGGCGATGGGGCGCTGAGCCTGATCGATGGCCATGTGCAGGCGATCGCCCTTCGGCCTGACGGTCGCCAATTGGTCGGGGGATATATTCCCGTGTACAGTGGAACAAGCGTGGGCCACCTGGTGCAGGTGCAGGCCGATGGCACGCTCGACCCCAGCTTCCAGTTCCCCGGAGCGAACGCGGATGTCCGCGCATTGGCACTACAGGACGATGGCCGGGTACTGGTCGGCGGCGAGTTCACCACGGTAGGCAGCGCACCACACAGCTACCTGGTAAGATTGAACACGGATGGCAGCGTGGACGCCACCTTCAACCTCGGCACCGGACCGGACTACTACGTGAACGCTATCGCGGTGCAACCGGATGGGCGCATCATGATCGCGGGTGGCTTCCAGAACGTGGATGGCACGCCCATGCCCAAAGTGGCGCGGCTGAACGCGGACGGCTCGCTCGATATGACGTTCACCAGTGCGGCCCAGAACGCGGGTGCCATCTGGAGCCTGGCCCTTCGACCCGATGGCAAAGCGATCATCGGCGGCAACTTCTTCTCTTACGGGGGCGCGCCGCGCTATCGGATCGCACGGTTGAACACGGATGGCGCCCTCGATACCACCTTCGTCGTGGGCGAAGGCTGCAACAGCGATGTGTACGCCGTGCGTGCTATGCCGAACGGTGACGTGGTGCTGGCCGGGGACTTCACGAGCTACGACAACGTCCCGCGCGTACGTGTGGCGCGACTCGACAGCACGGGCGCACTGACCACATTCAACCCGGGTATCGGCCCCAACAACGCCGTGCGCACACTGGCCGTGCAGTCGAATGGCCGTGTGCTCATCGGAGGCGAATTCATCAACTACGCGGGTTCGGGTGCACACTTCTTCGTTCGACTCACCAGCACAGGCGCGCTCGACAACGGTTTCCTGCACGGCACGACCGCCGGCAACCACGTATGGACGTGCACCCTCCAGGACGACGGAAAGATCCTGCTTGGCGGAGATTTCGACGCGTACAATGACACCGCGCGCGGAGGGATCGCTCGCGTGTTCCCCGACGGTACGCTCGACCTGGGCTTCCTGCCCGGAACCGGGGCCAACCACGAGGTGAACGCCATCACCCCGCTGCCCGATGGCCGCATGCTGGTGGGCGGCAAGCTCACCTACTACAATAATGTTTCGCGGCATCACCTGATCAGGATCGCGAGCGATGGCACCTTGGACACCACTTTCCACGAAGGGCCCAACTGGCAGGTGAACGGGATCCTGCTGACGGCCGATGGCCGCTACATGCCGTACGGTGGTTTCACGCAGTACAACGGTGTGAACCAGGCCTTCATCGCACGCGTGGACAGCACCGGACAGCTCGACCCCTCGTTCAGCGTGACCGCACAACAGAGCGGCACGGTGAACGCCGCCGTGCTCCAACCCGACGGCAAGCCCATCATCGGCGGCGACTTCTCGCTCATCAACGGCTCCGTACATCCACGCATCGCGCGCCTTACAACCACCGGTGCGATCGATCCGAACTTCAACGCGACGGTGGGCAGCAACGCGATCTATTGCATGGTTCTCCAACCCGATGGCAAGGTGTTGATCGGCGGCAACTTCACACAGGTGAACGGGGTCACCGTGGGTCGGATCGCTCGGCTGAACCCGGATGGATCGCTGGATGCCGGCTTCAACCCTGTAAGCGGTGCGGACAACTACATCTGGGCGATAGCCTTGCAGCCGGACGGGCGCATCATGATAGGCGGCGACTTCACCGCCTACGACGGAACGGCGCTGGACCGCGTGGCGCGCCTGAACGCGGACGGCACGCTGGACCCCGGGTTCCAGTCAGGGCCAGGCTTCAATTCGCGCGTGAACAACATCGTTGTGCGACCCGACGGCAAGATCGTGGTGAGCGGGAATTTCACGGCATATGCCGGGGCGGGGGTCGGCTGGGCGCTCGCGCGATTGAACACGGATGGCACGCTGGACGCCGGATTCGATGTGGGCCTCGGTGCGAGGACCAACGTGGTGAGAACGATGGCCCTGATCCCGGATGACAGGTTGATGATCGGTGGCGATTTCTGGAACTTCAACGGTACGGGCCGCAACCGGATCGCACGCCTGATGATGGACAACAGCACACCGGTGCCCACGGCCACCGATCATTCGAAGGTGGAGGTATCGTGGCTGGGCGATGGCCGCTACATGCTGCGCACCGATCTCCCGGGTCTGTTGGACGTCATCACACGGGATGCTTCCGGTCGCCTGTTGCACCGTTCGCGTGCGCAAGGCGATGTGCTGATCGACCTCGGCAGCGGGCCACCGGGCCTTTACGTGGTCTCGCTGGTGAGTGAAAAGGGTATGCTCAGCACACGACTCGTACGCCCTGACCTTGGCCGATGAGTTGACCGCAGAGGCAGGGATCTCCTCCCGACGAGTGATGGAAGTGAACCCTGTTCGCGACTTGGTGTACGGCGGCCACGACCAACTTTGCCACCACATGCGCCATCTGATACTCCCTGCACTCCTCTTCACCCTCACGACCAACGCCCAACCTTTCAACTGGCAATGGTCTACCCCGGCCACAGGCGCTGAACTGGAGCCGGGCATCTTCGATCTGGCGGTGGATGCCCTCGGGAATTCATACGTGACCGGCCAGTTCTGGGGTACCGCTCAATGGGGTACGCTTCCCGCCGTAACGGCCGTTGGCCAATACGATGTTTACGTGGTGAAATACGCTGCGGACGGTACCGCGCTCTGGGTGGCACAAGGCGGTGGTGACGCCCAGGACGTGGCCAAGGGGATCACTGTGGACGCGGCAGGGAACGTGTACATCACGGGATATACCGTAAGCCCAACGGCGGATTTCGGAAGCACCACCCTTTCGTTGCAAGGCACCATGGATATCGTGGTCGCCAAGCTGAACGCCAACGGGCAATGGCAATGGGCGAAGCACTTCGGCAGCAACTACACCGGCGATGAGGCGGGCGAGGACATCGTAGCCACGACGGATGGGGGCACCTACATCACCGGCGCGTTCAAATACTATCTCGAATTTGATGTGATCGATGACCTTGAGGGCTGTAGCACCATCCAGGACCTCTTCCTGCTGCACTTGGATACCGATGGGGAACCCGTGTGGGCGCGGAACCCGGACTGCACCCACGATGCCAGCTACGGGGTTTCCACAGGCCAGGAACTCGCGCTCGATGGCCTCGGCAACCTATACCTCGGCGCGCGCTTCCGGGGCGACACCAACTTCTTCGAGACCGATACGCTGCTCAACTACCAGCCAAGTGGCCAGGCGCATGACTGCATGCTCGCCAAGTACACGCTCGATGGCGACTATCAATGGGTGCGTTGGATCGGGGGCTACGGCTACGATGATGTAAAAGCGCTCGCCACGGACATTGAAGGCAACTGCTACGTGGCCATGCACCGTGAGGACGAATACGACCTGCCCGAGTTCGAAATACCGGTGAGCGGTACCATTGGCGACTATCGAGCGGTGTTGCTGAAGACCTCCCCCACCGGCGAATTCCTGTGGTGGCAGCGGCTGGGCAATTCGGGCTACGACCACACCATCACCAGCCTTGCGCTCGATGCTCAGAGCGACATTCTCCTGAGCGGTTCGTTCCAGGACCGTTTCGAGTTCGATGAGGTCGTCTTCGACGGTTCCGGCCCCCACTACGGAACGTTCGTCGCACGCTTCTCGAACGACAACACGGTTGAAGAGGTCTATGCCACACGCGACAACGCGTCCCGCAGCTTCCAGTCCCTGGGTCTTGATGGTGTGGGGAACATCTACATCGCCGGTGGCTTCACCGATACGCTGACCTTCCCCGGCCTGCCCACCATGGACGTTGCTGAACGGGCCAGCTTCGTCGCGCGGAGCGGGGACATGCCCACAACCATCGCCATGCAGGATGCGACCGGGGAACCCGTGATCTTCCCTTCGCCCAGCTCTGGCCGTAGCACCGTGCGCAGCGAAGTGCCCTTTTCCGTCCTGCGCATCTGGAACGCCACCGGTGCGCTGGTCGCCGAACAGACCTTCGCGCCAGCGCGCTCATGGCCCGTTGCTTTGGAGGAGCCGGGGGCCTATACGATCAGCATTACACTGGCCGGAGACGGAGTGCGGTTCGGGAAATTGGTGGTGGTGAGGTAGAGGACGAATGCATGCCGTCGATCAAGGCGGCGAAGCGGGCCCGTTCGCGGGTGTCTCATCCCTCCCCCGAGCCTCAAGCCGCTCCAGGAGCACCGTCGGCCTGTTTTCAAGAGCAGGCTACGAGCCCGAAACCGATCACTCCCTGATCAGCACGCGTTGATGGACCTGACCAGCCAGCATGATGCGAACCCAGTAGGCACCCGGGTCGACCGCATGCAAGTCGATGACGGCTCGTTGATCGCCATGGCCCAGGGTGCTCTGGTGTACCAGCGCTCCGGTCGAGGAGTAGATGGATACCTGCCCCGTTCCGCGCCTTCCTTGCAGCTCAATGTTGATCCGATCAACGAAGGGGTTCGGCCAGCACGTCACCGCATCAGCCATGGGCGTATCGTCGACGCCCGTAAGGTGTTGCCCGTGAAGTATGCTGATCAGGTCGATCCCCATCCTCAACGAGCCGTTGGGCGCCATAACCTCCAGATCGGTATCGTCATCGACAGGAAGGAATTTGATGGTATGATAGGATGATGAGGCTATGAAAGATACCGTACGCTCTTCCCAAAGGAACGGCCAGTTGTCATAGGCGACCAGGCTCGTTGTCGGCTCTGTGATACCGATCAGCGTGTTCCCCGCATACACGGCCCAGGACCCGGATGTATCATAGCTGCCGTACGATTTGACGACCGATTGATAGAACCGGATGGTATACGTGCTATCCGGCACGAATCCGGAAACACCTTGCATGATGCCCTCCTGGAAGTCCCAATTTCCCCCGGGGCTATCCGAGCGCTCACCGCTCATGAAGGTAGATCCGGAATATGGATTCCCGAAAATACCCGTGAATGCGGATGGACCGAGGCTGTCGGTCAGGTCAGGCGTGTCCCCAAGAGAGCCATCTGAAGCCAGGCAAACAGGGTCCTCCGACGGCACATTCTGCCACCCTGGCGCAACAATGGCCAAAGACGTTGGGGTAGGGCCTTCCAGATCGCCGTTCACGAAATCCTGACCAAGCAAGCAAGGTCCAACAGCCAGCTGACAGAATAGCAACCCCAACGCTTTCAGCTCCATGTCGGTTTTTTCATAAAGACGTCCGGTCCTGGCCTTTCGTGGCCCGGTCCTTCCGGGCAGCAAGTGCGGATCTGCGTGCTCGTCGGGTCGGGTCAGGTTCGTTTCTTTTGTTGAGCGCTCATGTCCCTGCCCCGCCTCCGCCTGTTCAATGTGGTCGTCGCAGTGATCACCATTGGCTGCGCGGCCGCCCAGCCAGGCACGCCCTACCGGGATGTCTCGCTCATGACCAACGCGCGCGTTAGAGACCTCCTCACCCGCATGACGCCTGAGGAGAAATTCCGCCAGCTCTTCATGGTACCCGGCGACCTTGGTGGGGGCCCGTCCCGATCTACAGCGGGGGTCTTCGGCTTGCAAGTGGATGCTGGCGCGCAAGGAGATGCCGGTGGGCAGCTGCTCACGTACGGCACGGACCGCGACGCCCGACGCACGCTGGACAAGATCAACGACATCCAGCGCTGGTTCATTGAAGAGACACACCTGGGCATCCCGATGCTTGCATTCGATGAGGCGCTGCATGGGCTTGTGCGCAAGGGCGCCACAGCGTTCCCGCAAAGCATCGGCATGGCGGCCTCGTGGGATACGACCTTGATGTCGCAAGTGGCCGCGGCGATCGCCTTGGAGACAAAAGCACGCGGCATCCGCATGGTGCTTTCACCCGTGGTGAACCTGGCCACGGATCCGCGCTGGGGCCGCGTTGAAGAGACGTATGGTGAAGACCCACTGCTCTCTTCGTGTTTCGGTGTAGCCTATGTGAAAGCCATGGAAAGTCGCGGCATCATCACCACACCCAAACACTTCGTGGGCAACCATGGCGATGGCGGGCGGGACAGCTATCCGGTCTTCCATGGCGAACGGCTGCTGCGCGAGAGCTACTTCAAGCCCTTCAAGGCCGCGATCCAACTGGGTGGCGCGCGGTCGATCATGACGGCCTACAACTCGTTGGATGGCCGCCCGTGCAGCGCGAACAGCTGGTTGCTGAAGGATGTGCTGCGCAAGGACTGGGGCTTCCGCGGCTTCGTGATCAGCGATGCGGCCGCCACCGGTGGTGCGAACGTGCTGCACTTCACCGCCCGAGACTACGAGGACGCAGGCAAGCAAAGCGTGGAGAACGGACAGGACGTGATCTTCCAGACGGACATCGCGCACACGGACCTCTTCAAGAAGCCTTACCTCGATGGCACGGCTAGCAAAGCGGCTATCGACAGTGCAGTGGCGCACGTGCTGCGGATGAAGTTCGAGCTGGGACTCTTCGACAAGCCGTATATGAGCGACTCACTTCTGAAGGCGTTGAACATGAAGGCGCATCGCGAACTGGCCTACGAGATGGCCGTGAAGGGTGCGGTGCTATTGAAGAACGCTAACAAGGCCTTGCCCTTCCCCTCGGCCGCAAAGCGGATCCTTGTGATCGGGCCTGATGCGGATGAAGCAAGGCTCGGGGGGTATAGCGGACCGGGAAATGAGGTGGTATCCATCCTCGATGGCTTGAAGCAGCGTTTGAAGGGCAAGGCCGAAGTGACGCACATTATGGGCTATCCGCGCACTGAGCGGTCGCATACGACCGTGGGTGCGCATGTGCTGCACCACATGGAGGATGAAAAGTTGAAACCGGGGCTCAGCGGAACATACTTCAATGGGATCGACATCACCGCGAAGCCGGCGTTCACCCGCATCGATGATCGTATCGACTTCAACTGGACGCTCTTCGGTCCGGATAAGCGTATCGCTTACGATCACTTCGCCGTGAAATGGGAAGGGGTGCTTGTGCCGGACAGCACAGGCCGTTGGCGCATCGGCATTGAAGGCAATGAGGGATACCGGCTCTACCTCAACGATTCGCTCGTCATAGATCGATGGAGTGGCCAAGGCTATGGCACTTCACTGATCGATCGGAGCTTCTCGCAGGATTCCTCCATAGCGATCCGCCTCGAATACCGCGAGAGGGCCGGCAACGCGCGATTCAAGCTCATCTGGGACAAAAAGGTCTTCCACGACGACTTCGAGTACAACATCTTCGAGCTGGTCGAGCAGGCCAATGCCCATGATGCCGTGATCGTGGTAGCCGGGATCGAAGAGGGGGAGTTCCGCGACAGGAGCAACTTGAAACTGCCGGGTCATCAAGAGCGGCTCATCGCCCATTTGACCGCAGAGGGTGAACACGTCATCGTAGTGCTCGTTGGCGGCAGCGCGATCACCATGGACAAATGGATCGATGACGTGGATGCCGTGCTCATGGCCTGGTATCCGGGCGAAGCGGGCGGCCTCGCCATTGCCGACCTGCTGCTCGGCACGCGCAACCCGAGCGGTAAACTGCCCATCACCTTCCCGCGCAATGAAGGACAGCTACCGCTGATCTACAACCACTACCCCACCGGTCGCGGTGATGATTACGTGGACGGCACCGGTCAGCCGCTCTTCCCCTTCGGCTTCGGTCTGAGCTATTCAAGCTTCGAGTACACGGACCTTCAACTCCACAGAACCACATTCACGTCGAAGGACACCGTGCTGCTCTCCTTCAAGCTGACCAACACGAGCACCGTGGCCGGTGATGAGGTCGTCCAACTCTACACCCACGACGAACTCGCCAGCATCGCGCGACCCGTGAAGGAGCTGAAGGGCTTCCAGCGTGTATCACTTCAACCGGGCGAGGCGAAGACCGTCTTTTTCAAGCTACATGCGTCCATGTTCGCCTTTCCGAACGAGGAGATGGTGGAAGTCACGGAGCCAGGGGCCTTCCGCCTGATGGTCGGCGGCTCCAGCAAGGACATCCGCCTGCGAACGATGCTCGAATACGTGCGCTGAGCGCTACCGGATCCTTCCCCCCGCCAGCTTCTTCGGCACCAACGGCGGTCGCTTGTCGCGAAGGAAGACCCATTGTTCATCGGTGCTCTCTTCAGGTGCGAAGAGATAGCCATCGCCATCGTACGCCTTGATCCTCTCGGGCTCGAGGATCCGGTGCTGGATGATGTGTCGCGCCATCGCCCCCCGCTGTTGCTTGGCGAAGACCATGACCACGCCGTAACCGCGCGGCCCTTTATCCTTGAAGACCGGCGTGATCACCCGGCCCTTGAGCACTTCGGGCCGCACGGCACTGAAATACTCACTGCTCGCGCAGTTGACGACCACGTCGGACTTCAGGGCCTTCAGATCCGTGTTCAAGGCCTCGGTGATCCGGTCTCCCCAATATGCGTAGAGGTCCTTTGCCTTCCCAACTCCGAACGGTGTACCCATCATCAGGCGATAGTCCTGCATGAGATCGAGGGGGCGCAGCACGCCGTAAAGCCCGCTGAGGATGCGCAAGTGGTGCTGCGCGAAATCCAGGTCGGCCGAGGAGAGCGTGCGCGCATCGAGCCCACGGTACACCTCACCATTGAACGTGAAGACCGCCGGTCGGGCATTCTTCGCGCTGAATGGCGTGGACCAACGCGCGTAGCGCTCGCGGTTCAGCTCACCGAGCTTCTCGCTGATGTCCATGAGCGAGGAGAGCTTCTTCGCACTGAGCGTCTTCAGCTTCTCCACAAGCGGCACCGCTTGATCGAGAAGCACGGGCTTGGAGGTTTTAGCCGCGGCCGGCGTTTCCTGGGCGAGGTCCTTGGCGGGCGAAAGCAGCACGAGCATGGGGGAAATTTAGAAGCCATCTCGAGATCACTCTTTGGGCTGCGCCGGGATCTTTCGCGACCATCCGGCGTTGCTCAACCCTTACAGAGCGCCCAGCTATGCGCGGGTTTCGCGCCTTGGCTGGTCGCGAAATACCAACGGCTCGCATCCAAATGTGATCTCGAGATGGCTTCCAGTGGTCGCACGGACCGGCCACGATCCTTCTTTCCTTCGGTGCATGGACCGGTCCATCTGGTACGCGCTGATCTCGATGTTCTTCGCGGGGGTCACGGCCGTGATCGCCAAGGCGGGCATGCGCAACGTGAGCGGTGATGTCGCACTGGTGGTCCGGACCAGCTTGATCTTCCTGCTGGTCTGGGGCAATGCGGTGGCGTTCCGGCACGTGGGGAAGCTCCACCTGCTTACTGGCCGTGACCTGCTCTTCCTCGGCATCAGCGGTGCCACCACCTTCCTCAGCTGGCTGTTCTACTACCGTGCCATCAAGGAAGGGCAGGTCTCCGTGGTGAACGCGATCGACAAGGCGAGCATCGTGGTGACCCTGGTGCTCTGTTTCGTGTTCCTGAAGGAACCTTTCACTTGGCGCATCGCTTCGGCCACCGTACTCATCACAGCAGGCTTGATGCTACTCATCTGGAAATAGGTCTTACCATCCTTCGCATTTTCGCGGCATGTCATTGCGCGTTCTGGAAGCAGTAACGGATGCCGACTGGTCGCAGGGCCTGTCGGTACTGGAGCGCGTTTACGTGGGTGAAGGGCACTCGGAGCCGGCAAGGGCACAGGAGTTCTACCGGCGGGAGGTCCTGGAACGCGAGGGCACGTTCCTGGTGGCCGTGATGGATGACCGCGTGCTCGGTGCGGTGTTATTGCTGAACGCCGACAGCTCGTTGCGCCAAGTGGCGCAGGCCGATGAGCGTGAGTTCCGGGTACTGGCCGTGCTGCCCGAGACACGCGGATCCGGGGTAGGCCGTGCCTTGGTGGAAGCGTGCATCGAACGGGTGCGGGGAGCACACGGCCTCGTCCTGTGGACACGTCCGGTCATGGTAGCTGCGCAGCGGCTGTATGAGCGGGTCGGCTTCGTCCGCGTGCCGGAACGGGACACGGAGGATCCACGCGGATTCGCACGGCTCGTGTACCGCATCCAGCTGGCTTGAGCGGACGGGCTGCCGGACATTGCGTTCCTTCGGGTCGTGCTCCACTCCTCCCCGCTCAATCGCGCCGTGCTGGCTGCGGGCCTGGGGTTCTTCATCGATGCGTTCGACCTTTTCCTGTTCAGCATCTACCGCATCCCCAGTCTGAAAGAACTCGGGCTGAGCGGCGTGGAGTTGACCCGTGCCGGTGAACGCCTGCTGGCGATCCAGATGGCGGGCATGATGCTTGGGGGGATCCTGACCGGGATCATTGGCGACCGCCGCGGACGCGTGGTCGTGCTCTTCGGCAGCATCGTGCTCTATTCACTGGCCAACATCGCCAACGCGTTCGTGCATGATGTGGACATCTACGCGCTGATCCGTTTCCTGGCGGGACTCGGTCTTGCGGGCGAGCTCGGTGCCGGGATCACGCTCGTGGGCGAAAGCATGACCCGGGAACACCGGGGCTATGGCACCATCCTCGTGGCCACGCTGGGCGGCCTCGGTGCGGTGTGCGCGGCACTTATCGGCGATGTGATCCCATGGCGTATAGCGTTCGCAGGGGCGGGCGTGGCGGGCCTGCTGTTGCTGTTCTTCCGAATGCGCAGCATGGAGACCGCCATGTTCAAGCGGGCGAATGCCGATGGCAGTACGAACGGTTCGTTCATCCACCTCTTCCGCGATCGCCGACGTGCGCTTCGCTACTTGATGTGCATCGCCATGGGCGTGCCCATCTGGTACAGTGTGGGCATGCTGATCACGCTCTCCCCGGAGATCGCGGCCTCATTCGGGGTGGGCACTTGGAAGCTCCCGAAGGCCTTCGCGCTCTTCCAGGTCGGCGTGTGCGTCGGCGATCTGGGTACCGGCCTGTTGAGCCAATGGCTGCGCACGCGCCGCTGGGTGATCGTCGGTGGCATGGCGCTGGCGATCATCGCGACCATCGCGTACTTCCTCGCGTTCGCTTCCAGCGGGGGCAGCTACTTTGCCTGCCTGTTCATGGGCCTCGGCTGCGGGTACTTGAGCGTCTTCGCCACGGCCACATCCGAGCATTTCGGCACGAACCTGCGCGTGCTGGTAACCGCGACCGTCACGAACTTCATGCGGGGCTCGGTCACCATCATGATCCCTCTGCATCAAGTATTGAAACAGCAGCCCACGTTGGGGACCTTCGGCTCGTTGGTGGCCATCGGGTGCTGCGTGTGGGCACTGGCGCTGTTCAGCGTGCTGAGGCTGCCGGATACCTACGGCGTGGAGATGGACCGCCTGGAATGAGTCCTCGTCACTTGCGGGCCGGCACCATTTTCCACCCGGGCACGGCCACGAGCGCGACCGCCTTTTTCGGCGTGGAACCACCGTCTTTCTGCCAACCGGTGATGTCCGCCCGCCCAAGTGCCGGAGGCGGCCGTGATGGCGCCGTTGAAGCGGTTCATGCGAACATCGTCGCCCCAGGTCCTGGGTCGGCGCATTGAACTGGCACAAGTCGGCGTCGTTTCATGCCTTCTACCTTTCCCCGGCCGAACATCAAAACGGATCGCACCATGGAAAGGAAGGAATTCCTGCACCGCGGGATACTGGGAACAGCGCTGGCCTTCATCGGGGGCGCATTGAGCAGCTCCGCCAAGGCCGTGGAGAACCTCGCTGGCGCCGGACAACGCGGCGTGGAAGGGGTGCTTTCCCCCACGAACACGCACATGGTGGGCAACGGCTTCAAGGTGATGAACTACTTCCCGAACGGGAAAGGCTTCGAGGAGCGCATGAGCCCGTTCTTCCTGCTTGACTTCAACGCAGAGGTGAACTTCCCGCCGAGCGATATCTCGCAAGGGGTCGGTGTGCATCCGCACCGCGGCATCGAGACGATCACCTTCGCCTACAAGGGCAGCGTAGAGCACCACGACAGCAAGGGGAACCACGGCATCATCAATGCCGGCGATGTGCAATGGATGACCGCCGGTGGTGGCGTGCTGCACAAGGAATACCATGAGCAGACGTTCAACCGCACAGGCGGTGCGTTCGAGATGCTGCAACTGTGGATCAACTTGCCCAAGAAGCACAAGATGGTTCCTGCGAAATACCAGAGCATCCTTCACGGGAACAAGCCCAAGGTGGTGCTGCCCAAGGATCAGGGCACGATACACGTAGTGGCGGGCGAGTATGAAGGTGTGAAGGGCATCGCCAGTGCCTACTCACCGATACACATGTACGACATGCACTTGAACGCGGGCGCTGACTTCAACTTCGAGCTGCCAGCGAACTTCAACACGGGTATCCTGGTGGTCGACGGGGCGATCAAGGTGAACGGTGTGGCCGGCCCTGAGAACCACTATGTCCAACTGAAGAACGAGGGTGGTTCGATCCGCATACAGGCTGATAGCAAGTGCATCCTATTGGTGCTGAGCGGCGAGCCCTTGAACGAACCCTATGTGAACTACGGCCCCTTCGTCATGAACACCGACGAGGAGATCCATCAGGCCATCGAGGATTACAAAGCGGGGAAATTCGGTTTCCTGGAGTGACCGGCCGTTACCTCTTCGCGGTCTTGGATCGGGGGTCTGGACAGTCCGACGGTACCATTGACTTTTCCGACCCTGTGGAAGCCATTGCCCTGTACCGCAAACTCGACTTCGAGAAACTTCCCTTGCCGACCAAGGCTTACGCCCGAGCCGACATCTACATGGAGCTGGATGTGAGCTAGGCCGCAGTGTGCTTCCCTTCCGCAAGTACCAATCGCGCTTTCTCCTTCCCCAGCCCTACCGTGGCTACCGCGCCAGAGTTGAACTTCAGGTGATCGGCGGCGATCCCGTCGGAGAAGATCACACCCTTGTCGGGCATCAGCGACGTGATGGTGATCTCCTGGCCGGACTTCAGGCGGCCTGTGGTCACCGCGATACCCGAGCGCTGGCTCTGAAAGGGCTCGCGCACGACGAACTGGAGTTCATTTTCGGCGAGTCCCTTCGCCTTGCGTGCCTTTTCCTGCGGGCCACGAAGAAGACCGTTGGCCATGTTGTACACCGAGCTCAACCACCCCGTACTACCGGAGCGCGTGGCCACCAGGATACCCGATGAGCTCTGCTCCTCTTCTTCCGCTCCGAATGCGATACGGTACCGCGCAGATGTATGATCGCTGATGCCGATGAAGAGGTCGTTGAAGGCGAGCAACCGCTGGCCGTCGTTGAGGCGCGCTTCGGCCAGGGACGCATCGCGGTGCGCATACGTGCCGGCGATCACGCGTTGCACGGCCGCGAGACAGGTCGTGGGATCGAAAGGCAGCAGCACGCCATCGTAGCGCTCCGGGTCCGGGTTCACGCCGATGATCGGACGACCGCCGACGTATTTCGCGGCGTTGGCCAGCAAGCCGTCCTGCCCGATGGTGATCACCACCTGGTCATCGGTGAAGATGAACGACGGCAGGAAGGCACGCTCGACCACCTTGTTCTTGATCGTGCGCGCCAGACCGCGTTGTACCTCGTCCAGCGCGGTGTGGAAAGCGTCATGCTCCCGCTCGTAGTCGGAAAAGTCCCCGCCGTTACGCTCGATGTAGAAGCGCGCCTGCGACCGTGTATTGAAACGTTCCACGAGCATCTCCAGCCGTGTGCGGCCCCGGATGATGATCGCGTACTCGATCCGCGTCATTTCCTCTCCTCCTTGCGCAACAATTGCTCCAGCAATTCGGGGCTGATGTTCAACGTGCCCACCTTGCCCGCGTTCTCGGCCAGTTCCCGGAAGGCCATGGCGATGTTGGAGCGTGCATCCTGCTCGCCGCGCAGGGCGAGCAGTGTGCGCCAGTCGAGTTCCTTGTAAGGCTTGAGCGTGGTCTCCAGCACATAGCCCTGCGCATCGGCCTCTTTGCGATCGTTCACGGCCTTCTGCTCGATCAGCGACTTGCGCTGGTCCTCCACGGCGATATCCGCCTGCACCCGCAGTTCGCGCAGTTTACGCTCGTTCTCGGCCTTCTGCACATCGCTCTCCATCATCTTCTCGGCGATCTGTTTCTTCTTCTCCTCGACGGCGATCTCCGTGTTCAGCTCGCTCTCCTTGATCTTGCGTTCCTGCTCTACGGCGAAGTTCCTGCGCTCATAGATGGCCTGATCGGCTTCCTGTTGCAGGCGCTCCCGCGTCTCGGTCTCCAGCGCGCGCGCCATCTCCGGCGAGGCCTTCACCGCCAGCACGTTCACGGCGAGCACCTCCACGCCCAACGCCGCGATGGCCGCAGAACCCTTGATGCCCGTGCGGATCTGCTCCTCGATGGCCTTCGCCGAACGGATCGCGTCCTTCAGGCCGATGCCGTGGATGTAAGAAGCCGTGGCGGTCTGCGCCTCGTTGATGATGCGCTGGTTCAGCTTCTCCAGATCGTTCTTCTTGTAGATGCCACGGCCGTCCACGGTGAAATCCAGCAGCAGGGCGAGCTGCTTGGCGTCCGCCACCTTGTAGCTCACCTGTCCTTGTATCGAGATGCTCTGGTGGTCGCGCGTGGTCTCCGCGAAGATGAACGGCAGGTCGTTGCTGCCCAAGGGGATCGCCGCGATGGAACTGCTGGGCGCGAAGTAGAAGAAGGACAGGCCCCGACCCTCGCCGACCACTTTGCCGTTCTTGTAGTGGATGACGTGCGTCATCGCATCGAAACTGATGTACTTGATACCGAACATGTGCGGAAGGTAGAAGGATGTGCGGAACGCCCGGCCCGGACCGGCCGCTAAGGCCGTTGCAGCTTGAGCAAGCGCTGCACGTTCCTTCGCAGGTCCAGGCACAACAAGGCGCCATCGAGCGGTTCGCCCATGCCTGCCAGCAGCTTCAGGGCCTCGTTCGCTTGCAGGCTACCGATCGTTGCGCACGTGGTGGGGATGATGCCTGTGTTCGTGCAGTTGAGTACCGCGTCCGCATAGAAACCCGACAGGTCAAAGGCTTCCCTCAGCTGGAACCCACGCTGATGATGAAGCACGGTGAGGTAGCCCTCCCAACCCTGCACGGCCGCGAAAACCAGCGGTACTCCATGCTTCGCACAGGCCGCATCGATCGCGAGGCGCGCTTCAAGGTTGTCGGTGCAATCGCACACCACTTGATGGTCGACGACCGTTTGCGCGGTCCCCTCGGAGAACGGTCCTGTGATCGCTTCGATGCGCGCATCCGGGTTCTGCACCTTCAACCGCTCGGCGAGTACCGCCGCTTTGAACGCGCCGACATCCGCAGGAGTGAATTGGAATTGCCGGTGCAGGTTCGTTCGTTCCACGCGATCCGCGTCCATGAGCGTGATCCTCCCGACACCCGCGGCTGCCAGGACGGTGGCAACCGGGGTTCCCAAGCCCCCAGCGCCGATGATCAGCACACGTCCTCCACGCAACTTCGCTTGGGCTTCTTCTCCGAACCCATCCACTGCGATCTGCTGCGTGTAGCGCGATCCGCTCACCGCCGATTGATCTGCGAGGTGATCGTCCCATCCGTGATCCTGTCGTCGTCGGCGAGCAGGAAGGCCTTGGAGATGATCACGGAAAGTCCCGTATCCCCTTCGAACGGCAGGAAGACGTTCTGCGTCGTTGGTTTGCTGCGGTCCGGCACGATGCACAGGTACTGATCGTTCGGCTCCATCAGGATGTTGGTGCTGCCGAGGTGGATCTTGTAGGTGCGCAGCTTGCCTTTCACCACGAGGAACTTGTCCTGGATGCTGGAGATCTTCGCGATCCTCAAGCGGGGCAGCAGTCCGGTAAGGATCTCCTTGCGCGTTTTGGCGACCTCACCGAGATCACCGAACGAATAGGTCTGCCAATAGTCGCGGTAGCCGGGCAAGGCCCCACCACCATCCCGCCATTCGGGATCGTTGCCCACACTGGCCACACCCACGAACAGGTCCACATCGCGCATGACCTCGCTGAAGGCCACGACGGGAACATCAACCAGTTCCATCGGATCCTCGTAGCCGATGCGCCCGAAACGCACCTGATCGGTGGCCATGTAGGTCCAGATACCCGTGTCATTCGTGGCCCCGTCCGCATTCACCTCGTTCAACCAGAACTGTGCGCCGATGCCGTGGTCGGGCAATGAGACGCTCGCCCATGAGCCGTCCTGACCGTTGTCGAAAGCGCCCTGCAACGCGTATTTCCAACCCCGCGTTTTGGCGAGGGAATTGAACTGGTGCTGCTTGATCAGGTGCGCGGCCATGCGGTTGCTGTACGTCCGCGTGTTCAACTCCGCATCGGTGAGCAGATACACCTCGCGGAAGGCCTGCTTCAGCGGCTGGCGTATCTCGCGGGCCATCATGAACCCTCGCCAATCGCGCACTTCCGCGACGGACGCGGTCGCAGGATGCCAGAGCGAAACAGACATCGCTTCCGCTGGTGAGAACGCCTCGCCGGAGACCGTGGACCATATCCCGTCCACCAGGATGGCTGGCGTGATACGATCGCCGTCGTGGAAATTCCAGATGATGCGCTTGGCCAGAAAGCCCAGCAACCCGTGTCCGGTGAAGTGCTCTTTGAAGTACGGAACAGTCATGGTCCGAGTGCTCCGGAACATCCGGTCCAGGCGATCGCGCTGTGCAGAGGTGCTCAGATCGACCTGCTTCACCGTGTCCTTCATCTTCTTCAGCCTGGCCGCGTGCCCGTCCTTCACCGAGGCAGGCACGGACTTTTGCGTCGTACCGTCCGGTTTGTGCCACGCCAGTTCACTATCACCCGGACCGGTCACGGTGAGCGTGGCCGTGTAGCCATCGAAGTCCCATGTTCGAGCGCCGTCCTTCAATCCATGATCGTCGCACGCCATGTCCTCCACCTCATGCACGGACACGCCCTTGTCCGCCGCCGCTTCCTCCAGGTATCTGTCGATGAGCGCCACGGTACTGCTCTGCTTGACCCGCAATTTCAAGCGGCTCAGCTGCCCGATGCCGTCCATGCCTTTCGAACGGAACAGCGTGAACAGGCAGGCATTACCGACGGCGGCAGCAGCCGGACCTTGTTGGGGGATCTTCCGGAAGCTGCGCTCGGCCAGCGCGGCCACGGTGGCGATCGTTCGTGCGTCGTGGAAATGCGCGCACATCCACACCAATCCCTTCAACAGATCCAGGCTCTGCGCATGCAAGAACTCGGTGGTGGTGTAGCTGTACTCACGCCCTTGATGTACGTTGTTGTGCGTGGTCGTCCGTTCCTTCATCTTCACCACGAAGTCGAACCAGGTCATCACCTGTTCCTTGAACCCATCCGGCCCCGGCCCATCAATGAGCTGGCGCGCCGCAGCGAGGTATTTCTCGCTCGGCTTGGAACCACTCGCCTTCAGCGCGTGGCCCAGGATCGGGTACCACTTGTCCCGCAGCTCAGGCGACATGGCGCGCACCGGGCCGTTCACTTCCGGGACGAACGGGTCCTCCCCTTTGAGGATGACCGCATGTACCTCCCCTTCTCCTGCGGGTCCGGCGATGATCGCGTTGATCCGGTCGATCAACTTCAGGCGCTCCCTTTCGCTCGAGTAGCTCACTGCCGCATTCACCGCGATGCGCATCGCGATGAGCGTACCCCGCAACGCGTCGGATGCGGCCTTTCCCTTGTGCTGGCGTTCGATCTGCGTGAGCAGGGATCCGATCGGCCACGAGAGCAAGTTGACGTTGCCCCACTGGCCGTGCGTGGAGAACGTATCCAGGAGGCGCGCGACATCTTCATCCTCCAGGATCAATGAGGTTCTGAGCACATAGTGCATCAAGGCCACTCGGAACGTATTCCGCATGTGGTCGTCACTCCCGTAGGTGTACGAAGTCCTGCCGTTCTGCCACTGGTGGGTGGCCCTGGCCAGGTGATCGATCAGGTCAACGCGCTTCTTGTCAGACCAGGTCGCTACAGTGTCCGTGTAAGCCTTCATCGGCCCGACCTTCAGATCCGAATACCCACCACCGGCGGCCGCGTGTTCCGCGACCAGATCCGCGATCACCCGGTCGTACTCCGGATGCCCGCCCAGACCGATCGCGCTCTTCAGTTTGTCCAGCAATCCCATATTCAGCCGCCTACGAGCGGTGTGAGTTTCACGAAGCTGATGCGCGTGCTCTTCGCGAGCAGCACTTCATCTTCAAGCGTTTCGGCCTGTTTGTCGTCGATGAGCATGAAGAATCCGTTGCGTTGGAACGCATCGAGCGCCACGTACACCTGCTTCTCCCCGTCCACCGGCCGTCGGTTCTTGAGCTTGAAGCCGTTCAAAGTGCGCTCCGCGTCGTTGGGTTCCACCAGGCCTTGATAGTATTCCGGTCGCTTGTCGTTATAGCGGCGGACCTCTTCCATGACACGGGCCTCGATGATGTCGCGCACGGTGACCCGCTCCGTGGCGAATTCCAGTTCGATCTCGTTCAGGATGTCCCCGGCGAACGTCTCATCCTTGATGGCGATGCGCATGCGTTTTGCGCCGGGCCCGGCGCTGATATCGGTTGGTTGCGGTCAGTGGGTCGAAGATGCGCGATCGGGCGATCGGTCCGCCCAGAACAGGCCGAACGGGTAGTTTCGGTGCATGACCGCGCAGAAGGAACATCTCGAGCTGTTGCATGCCCACTTGCGCAGGCACATTGACCTATCGCAGGCGGACCTGGCACAGGTGGATGCGGCTTTCACGCTGCACGCCGTGCCGCGCAGGAGCTTCCTGCTCGAAGCCGGACAAGCTCCACTTACGAGCACTACGTGGTGAGCGGATGCCTCCGCACCTATCTGCTCGACAGCATGGGCAATGAGCACACGCTGGCTTTCGCGATCGAGGACTGGTGGACCGGCGACCTGCGCAGTTTCAACGGTCGCGTGCCATCATACCTGTACGTCGAAGCGCTGGAAGACTCGACCCTACTGCGGATCGAACGGAACGCGTTCGACGACCTGTTCACGCGCGTGCCGTTGATGGACCGCTTCTTCAGGCTGCTGCTGGCCCGAGCGTTCAGCGCCTCACAGGAGCGCATCCACGAGGAACATGCTCTCAACGTGGGTGAGCGTTTGCTCAGCTGCCGCAAGCGCTATCCCTGGCTGGAGCAACGCATCCCGCAGAAGCACATCGCCAGCTACCTGGGCGTGACGCCTGAGTTCCTGAGCCGGAACAGAAAGAAGCTGCTCGGGTTGAAGCCTTGACTTTGTTCAAGGGTTTCCGGCAGGGCGTGCGGGCAGTTTTGCTCCACCAAAAACAACATCATGTTCCAACGCATCCTTTCCACTTCGTCCAGCAAGGCAGCCACCGTCGCACGCCTCATGCTCGGCCTTGTCATCTTCCCACATGGCGCCCAGAAACTGCTCGGCTGGTTCGGCGGCTACGGCTTCACCGGCACCATGGACTTCTTCACCGGGACCCTGGGCCTGCCATACTGGCTCGCATTGCTGGTGATCATCACCGAATTTTTCGGTTCCCTTTCACTCATCGCCGGCCTCGCAGGCCGCTTTTGGGCCGGGGCGATGGTCGTGCTGATGGTCGGTATCGTCCTCACCTCGCACCTCGGCAACGGCTTCTTCATGAACTGGTTCGGTACTGCGGCCGGCGAGGGCTTCGAGTACCACCTGTTGGCCATCGCACTTGCGGCCGTTGTGCTCTTCGAGGGAAGCGGCAAATGGTCCGTGGATGCTGCCTGGCAACACTGACACGATCGATCCGAACCCGCCTCGGTCGCGAGGCGGGTTCGGTCATTCGACCGTCAGCTTCAGAATGTCTTTCGCGCCGCACGCCAACATCAACAAAGCGGACACTGAACAAGCGATGAATGCGCTCCGTTCAGTAGTCATCGCCCGAGGCTGCGGAGGTGATGATCGGGGGGGCTCGCTGTTACGCGAACGGTTGGATGTAGGACGGCGCTACTTTCACCGCCCCTAACTGAACATCATGCCCATCACACGCAGAGCGACCGCCACCTGGAACGGCACCGGCAAAGAAGGTTCCGGCAACGTCACCACCACAAGTGGGGTCCTCAGCAACACACCTCACTCATTCCTCACCCGCTTTGTGAGCGAGGACGGCAAGGCTGGCACCAACCCGGAGGAGCTGATCGCCGCTGCGCACTCCAGCTGTTTCACGATGAAGCTCGCCTTCGTGCTCAACGCCGCCGGTTTCACGGCCGACAAGCTGGAGTGCACCGCGAACGTGAAGATGGACAAGGTCGGCGATGGCAATGGCGTGGTGGGCATCCACCTCGACCTCAAAGGCAGCGTGCCCGGCATCGACGCGGCGAAGTTCCAGGAGTGCGCCGAGAACGCCAAGGCGAATTGCCCGATCAGCCAGTTGCTGAAAAGCGTGCCCATCACGCTGACGGCAACGCTCGGCTGAGCAGCGGACAGCCCCCGCAGGCCTGCCTCCTGATGTGCGATCGGTGGCCAAGCGCCGCAGAGGACCAGGGCGACGTCCGTCGGATGTCTTCGAGCCGCTCCGGAACCCCGATATTTCCACCATGCTCCGACAACTGCCCGTTGCCGAGTTCATCGCGAGCGATCTCCCCATCGCCGATGTGCGATCACCTAGGGAGTTCGCGCAGGGGCATATCCCCGGGGCACATCCGTTACCGCTCTTCACCGACGAGGAGCGCGCCATCGTGGGCACGCTCTACAAACAGCAAGGCCGCGATGCGGCCGTTCACGAAGGCCTGCGCATAGTCGGGCCGAAGCTTACCGCCATCGTGGAAAATGCCCGAGGGATCGCGCCGGACGGCCGCATCCGGGTACACTGCTGGCGTGGCGGGGAGCGCAGCGGCAGCGTCGCTTGGCTGCTCGACAAGTCGGGCTTCGGTGAGGTGCTCACGCTGAAGGGGGGATATAAGGCGTTCCGCAACCACGCGCTCGCTTCGTTCGCGGCTCCGGTGGACCTGCGCGTCCTCGGCGGGTATACGGGGACGGGCAAGACCGGAACATTGCGTGATCTGCGCGAGCGTGGTGAACAGGTCATCGATCTGGAGGGGCTGGCACATCACAAGGGTTCTTCCTACGGCGCGATCGGTGAAGCACCGCAGCCCTCGACCGAGCATTTCGAGAACCTGCTGTGGAACACGCTCCGCCAACGCGATGTCAAGCGACCGCTCTGGGTGGAGGACGAAAGCCAGATGATCGGCCGTGTGAAGATCCCCGGGCCGTTCTTCGAGCAGATGCGCACCGCGCTGCTCTTCTTCGTTGAGACGCCCAGAGAAGAACGCGCCGCCCGCTTGGTCGCCGACTATGGCAGGTTCCCCAAGGAACTGCTCGCTGAGGCGACCAAGCGCATCGAAAAACGGATCGGACCGCAGCATTGCAAGGCCGCACTGGCAGCGCTTGATGCGGGCGACCTCTTCGCCGTGGCGATGATCACGCTCATCTACTACGACAAGACCTATCTGCGTGGCGCTTCGCAACGCCATCCATCACGAGTGGTCAACCTCCCGGCTTCGGCGAACGACCTTCGCGGTCTGGCCGAACGGCTCATCACCCATGTCCACGCCCCCCATTACTGAGACCGTGCGCCTCACACAACACAGCCATGGCGCCGGCTGTGGCTGCAAGATCGCTCCCGCACAGTTGGAAGTGATCCTCAAGAGCACTCTGGGTACACTCCCTGATCCGAAACTGCTGGTGGGCTACGGCAGCCGTGATGATGCGGCCGTGTACGACATCGGCGATGGGCGTTGCCTGATCAGTACGACCGATTTTTTTTCTCCGATCGTGGACGACGCCTTCGATTTCGGGCGTATCGCGGCGACGAACGCCGTCTCGGATGTTTTCGCCATGGGCGGCAGTCCGCTGCTGGCCGTTGCCATACTCGGATGGCCCGTTGAAAAGCTCGGGGCTGAACTGGCCCAACAGGTCGTGGAAGGTGGCCGCCGTGCCTGCCACGACATGGGCATCCCGCTCGCTGGAGGGCACAGCATCGATGCGCCGGAACCCTTCTTCGGACTGGCCGTGACAGGTGAAGTGCGCAAGGAGCACTTGAAGCGGAACGACACCGCCCTTCCGGGGGACCACATTTTCCTGACCAAGCCGATCGGCATCGGGTTGCTGAGCACAGCCCAGAAGAGGGGCAAGCTCCGTCCGGAACATGCGTATGTCGCGCGTGATGTGATGGTCAAGCCGAACAGCATCGGTGCCCGGCTCGGTGAGCTGGCCTGCGTGCATGCGCTCACCGACGTCACCGGCTTCGGTCTTGCCGGGCACCTGCTCGAGATGTGCCGGGGCGCCGGTCTGGGTGCCCGGATCCGGTTCGATGACATCCCGCGGATACCTGAAGCCCTGAGATACCTGAATGAAGGTTGCTTTCCGGACGGAGCCTTCCGTACGTGGAAAAGCTGTGCCGATGAGATACGGGGCGCTTCATCGATGGAGAGGATGCTGTTCATGGCCGACCCCCAGACGAGCGGCGGCCTCCTCATTGCCTGCTCACCGGACGAAAGTGGCAAGGTGAGCGCGTTGCTGGCTTCCATGGGCCTGCCCTCCAGGATGATCGGCTCATTCGAGCAGGCGCAGGGAACCCCGGGTGTCCTCGTCGAATAGTCCCTGTTTTCAGGCATCCCAACCCCATTGGTCGAGGGAACTCACTATTTTGGGCCTGCTCCGCAGGAAACCAAAAACGACCTCTCCGTATGGCCAAAAAGCGATTGAACGAAAAGGACATCGATACACTGCTCACCCAATACCGCTCCGAACGACGCCGACTGAACTTTCAACTGGGCATGGTGCGCGTTGCGCTGCGGGATCTCAAACGCGTGCAGGCCGCCCTGCCGAAAACACCGCCGAAACCGAACGTGGTGGTGCTTCCGGACGGAACGGTGAAGCGCCGCCCGGGCCGGCCCCGCAAGGGTGAAGTGGTCGCAGCAAAACCGAAACGCGGACCCGGGCGTCCGCCGAAACGTGTGCGCCCTCCCCGTGAGTTGAACAATTGGGACAACATGGTGCTCGGTGCCATCCGCACCTCAGGACGGTTGATGCCCAAAGAGGAACTCGTGAAGCATGCGATCCATTGGGCGGGGAGCCACGAACCCGGAATGAAGCGGCCGGCCGTGGAGACCCACCTTACCCGCACACTGCAGAAACTCAGCGGGCGCAAGAAGATGCTGGGCATGCACCACACGGGCCTCCGCCGCGGCAATCACTATGGGTTGAAGGAGTGGTTCTTCCAGAGCAGCGGGAAGCTCCGCAGACAGCATCTGGACAGATTGCAGCTGGCGAAGAACGAGAAGTAGACCGTGGCTGAGCATGGCGAGGAGTCCTTCCTTGCCTGCCAGGACGTGTGCGACCGTCGCGCACTTCGGATGGAACGATGCTGGGCTAGATTCGCCGGTCATGAGAACCTGCGTGCCTTTTATCCTCATCGTGCCGCTGCTGTGCGGAGGTGTGTGTAAACCCACCATGCTGGGCGGCCCTTCGAAGCTGGAGGAGATCAAGCTCCCGGCAGGATTCTCCATCGGCGTGTTCGCCGAGGGGGTGCGTACCGTGCGCGCGATGGCCTATAGCCCTGCCGGGATCATCTACGCCGGTTCGAACGATGAAGGGGTCCTTTACGCGATGCCGGACAAGGATCACGATGGCACGGCGGATACGGTCTACACGATCGCCAGTGGCTTGCAGATGCCGGTCGGAGTGGCCTGGCACAAAGGCGACCTGTACTTCTCAGCGGTCAGCAGGATCTCGGTTCTGCATGATATCGATCAGCACCTGGCCGACCCTCCTGCACCGATGACCGTGTATGACAAGTACCCGACCGCGACACATCACGGCTGGAAGTTCATCGGCATAGGTCCCGACGACAAGTTGTACGTGCCGGTGGGTGCTCCTTGCAACATCTGCCTGAGCGAGGACAGCATCTTCGCCACCATCACCCGGTTGAATACGGACGGTACCGGACTGGAGATCATCGCCCACGGCGTGCGCAACAGTGTCGGTTTCGATTGGGACCCGCGCGACTCGTCCCTTTGGTTCACCGAGAACGGCCGCGACTGGATGGGTGACGATATGCCGAGCTGCGAACTGAACCACTTGACCACGTCCGGTCAGCACTTCGGGTATCCCTTCTGTCATCAAGGGGATACGCTCGACCCTGAATTCGGAAAGGGAAAAAGCTGCGCCGCTTACATACCGCCAGTGGCCAAGCTGGGACCGCACACCGCGCCTTTGGGCGTGCGCTTCTACAAGGGATCCATGTTCCCGGAGAAATACCGCGGAGCCTTGTTCATCGCCGAACATGGAAGCTGGAACCGGAGCAAACCGGTCGGCTATCGCATCGCGGTGGCCTTTCCTGCGGCTGATGGGACCGTTGAGCACGAGGTCTTCGCTGACGGATGGCTGAGCGGCAGCAGTGCATGGGGGCGCCCGGTCGACGTGCAGGAACTCCCCGATGGCTCGTTGCTGGTCAGTGATGATGCCGCCGACAGGATCTATCGCATCACGTACAGCGCACCTTGAGTTATTTTCGGTGCGACGGTGACGTTGCGCCGAACCCCACGTCCGAACGCAGGACTTGGGGAAAAGGGGGATGGGAGAGATCCACCTGGACCCCCAAGCGAAGGGCGTCTGCGGATGCCCTTCGTCATTCAGCCTCTTCAGCTGTTCAATGCCCGATCCCGTCGCGCTTGGTCGAGACAAATCGACCGCTCGATCACCGCACCTCGCACTAAACCTCGCTGTTGATCAGCACGGAGATCCAATGGAATATCCGACGGTGATGAGTGGGAATGATGAAAGAGGCCCATCGGCCCTGTGGAAAACTCGTTTGATAGATCCGAGGGAACAGGATGGGCAGGGCTTGGGCACGAAGGCAGCTTTGCGCTATGAAATACTGGCTGTTCCCGATCGCCTGCCTGTTCTGCATGAGCCTTCATGCCCAGAGGAGCGGCTTCGGCGCAGGACTGATCATCGGAGAACCCACGGGGATCTCCGTGAAAGGATGGATCACCAGTGACCGCGCCATCGACGGTGCCCTGGCGTGGGACCTTGGTCATGGCAGTGCGTTCCGCATCCACGGCGACTACCTGTTCCATAAGTATGACCTGATCAAGGTGGGAAAAGGTGCGTTGCCCTTGTACTACGGGCCCGGTCTGCGTATGCGTTTCTGGAACGATGGCCGGCATTGGCGGCATGGCGACTGGTACTACGAACGGGGCAGCATGGACCTGGCCGTACGCTTTCCCGTCGGCCTGGCCTATCAGTTCGATGGGGCGCCGGTGGACCTCTTCGTGGAACTGGTGCCTTCGCTCGGGCTCATCCCTTCCACCTACTTCGATCTGGACCTCGCCATCGGCGGACGTTATTGGTTCTGACGCCTCAACAACGACCCTTCAAGCCAGGGACGCGAGGCGAATCGGCTTTTGTACAGCCACCAATAGGCGAACCAGCCCGTACCCGTGCCGAGCATGGCACCGCACAGCACATCCTCGGTGAAGTGTTGCGACAGATACACGCGCGTGAAGGCGAGCAGCCCGGCCAGCACCGCCAGCGCCGCTGCGACCGCGGGACGACCGATGAGCACCGCCGCCGCGCAGCACATGCTGAAAGCACATGTGCTGTGACCGCTCGGGAAACTGTTGTGCTGCAGCATCTCCACGCCCGGCACCAAGCGCAGGTCCGGCATGCCCGCCACGAACGTCGAGGGGCGGTCGATGGCGGAGAAGAGCGTATGCTTCAGTAGTTGCGCAAGGATGGAACTGCCCAACACGCTCACCGCGACCAGCAGGAACCAGCGCCACCGCACAAAGAGGAAAACGAGCCCGAAAGCCGTGGGGATGAGCCCATCGGCCAGGTGTGTACCGTACTTGAACCACGGGTCCAGCGCTGGCATGGTGAGGCGATTGATGGCGGCGTGCAACTCCAGGTGCCCATTCAGCAGGACAGCTACGAACGGCGCCAGGGCCAGCACGATCACAACCGAAACGAATGTCCTTACAGACTTGTCACGCATGGGTCGTTCGCCCAAGTTGATGCGGAGGCGATACGGTCAAATGTATCCGGTCACCCGTTGCGCACCATTCAGGGCGATGAACAACCCGTGGTTGATGTTCACGTCCTGTCGTACACCGATCGGGGTATTGCCCATGGAAATGGCAAGGAGAACCTTCGTCCCAACATCCACTCTCCATGTCCACGACCGGCAGAAGATCCGCCAAGCGCACGAGCGACAAAGGCATCCAACGCGTGCTCGACGCGCGTACGAAGGCCGTCCTGAACGCGGTCCTGGACGAGCGGCGCGGCCATTCCCTTGACGCGTATCTGCGCGCGCTGGACCGTGATCGGGAACGCATCCATCGGCCGTAAGCCAAAAAGAAAAGGGGACCGCGGTCCCCTTCCCTTGCTGTTATCGAACGATCACGGCAGCTGCTGTGTCCGTGTATTGTTCGGTGTGTTGCCGCCGATGTTCACGATGATGGGGTCGCGGTCGTTCGCCGAGCCGGTGTACTTCACCTGTCCATCCAGTGTGATATCGGCCTGCACGTAACCGGTCGCGATATTGTTCGGCGTGGTGGACCCCACGGCGACGAGGATGGCATCACGGTCGTTGGTGGTGCCGGTGTATTTCAGCACATTGTCACGCACCACATTACCGCTCCAGAGGCCCATGCGTCCCGGGTTCACGGTGGCACGGGCATCCGTTCCGTAGGTACTGGTGAACGTCTGGGTGAAATCCACGGTCGCCGCGTTCGCGCCCAGGGCTTGCACCGTTCCGGTCATCACGCCGAGACTGTTGCGGTGTCGAACGGCCACGTGATAGTTGCCGCTTGCCACGTTGAACAGCAATCGGCTGTAGCCGTTGGTGCCCACGATGTCACCATCGCGCTGCAGCAGGGCACTCTTCGTAGCGATGATCGTGGATGGTGTGGCCGCGTTGCGCAACTCGACCAGCACCCAATCGACGACGGCGTTCTTTCCGGTAACGGCCAGTGTGGCTCCGCTCACCGTTTCTCCACCCCCACCGCCAACGTGCGTGAAGCCAAGCCCCGTGAAGGGCTCTGTCGTCGGGACCAGGGAGGCCGCACGAAGATCGTCGCGCATCAGGTTGTTGGACGGATTGAACGCCCCCTGCAGGTTCGCGCGCAGGATGACGCTGGGCACACAATCCTGCCAGCGTGCGAGCACCGATCCAGGGATCACGGTACGCGTGCTGTTCGTGGGCGTCTGCCAGTAGAGCGAGACGTTATCGCCACCGGAACCCTCCTTATGCAGCATTTCCACATAGTAGTAGCGACCGGCCACCAGGGGGATCGAGGCGCTGGTCTGCTCGGGATACTTGGTGAACTCCGCCACGTTCGTCCATTCCGGAACGCTGCAGATCTGCTGCTTGTAGGCCGGTTCGGCGTTCAAGCTGAGGTACACCACGGAGGCATCATCGCTACAGGTGGTGAAGACGTAGTTGCCGGTCGTTGGGGCGATGATGTAACCGCGGAAGCGTGTGCCATAGTTGTCACCGAGCTCCGCTCCACCGGTGAATGAGGTCGGATAGTTCGTACTGCTCGGTGAATTCGGATAGTTGGGCGAGGCGGTGAGATTGGGGACATAGTTCCCGGTGATGTTGTTCCACACCTGACGCATGATGCTCCCTGTTGCGCCCACACACTGCGGGGCCGCGTAGCTGATCACACTGATCACCTTGGTGGAGGTTCCCGTAAGCCCCGTATTGTCGGTTACCGTAAGGGTGACGTAGTAGTCCCCGATATCAGTGAATGTCTTGTTCTGCGTGACCCCGGAAGCGGATGTCCCGTCGCCGAAGTCCCACGCGTAGGCGACGATACTACCGTTGTCGGAGCTGGAGGCACCGCTCAATGTCACGTTCAATGGGCCAGGGCCGAAGCTCACACTGCTGAAGATCGCCGCCGTTGGTGCGATGCTCGTACAGCGCGGGTAGAGCCAATTGGTGACCGTCGTGCTCAAGCCGGCAGCATCGGTCACTTTCAGCTTCACCTCGTACGAGAAGTCGTCGGTGAAGCAACCCTCACCGGTGATGACCGTGCTCCCCGTGGGTTGCGTGGTCGGTGTCTCCGGATGCGTGTGGTTATTGTGGTGGAGTATGGTCTGCCACTGATAGGCGATCTGGGCCGGGGTATGTTCAAGGTCGGTGACGTCAGCGGTTAGCGCATAGGTCGTGTCCACCCCTGGCGGATATTGGTGTCCGTTGGGGAAGCTGGTGATCGTGGCCTGGGGGGGGGTGTTATTGACGCTCACCAACAACGTGGTCTGATTGGTGAGGCCACCGATGTCCGTCACCGTGAGCGTAATGGTATAACTGGTCGGGAGGCTCGTACCCGGAGTGAAGGTGTGATTAATGGTCTGGCCGCTACCGGTGAAACCGTCGCCGAAATTCCATGCGTAGGTCAGTGCCCCGTTCTCCGGATCAGTGCTGCTGGAGGCATTGAACCCGACGGTCAGTGGACCCGGACCGTATTGCACGGTCTGAGTGGCCGCCGCCACCGGTGGCAGATTGGTGACGCCGATGGGCGAGATCTTCCAGATCGCGTTGGCATCGTACTTAACGTACCACAGCGCACCGTCCGGTCCCTGATTCATGAAAACGACAGCACCCAATGCCCCACCGAAGTTCGCCACGGACACCGGCTGCTCCTGCGCGTTGAAGGTGAACCGTTTGATCCATGCACCGCCGTAGTCTCCGTGCATGTACACGTTCTGGTAGCCCGTTGGCCAGCCCAGGCCGGTGATCCATGTCCCTCCAACGGAAGCATTCCCGCCGAATCGTGGCCCGGGAACCGGAGCGCCCACGGCATCGATGTCATAGGTAATAGCCGTGTTCCCACTGAAGCCCATGCTGCGGCTGCGATTACCGTGCTGCCAATCGATCGCTGGGCGGGAATGGAAGAAATGCGGGATACTCGTGGGTATTTGAGCCGCAGTGTTGCACGGGTTGGGATGTCCATTGATATGGACTGGAACGTCCTGCTTGATCAGGTCCTGGAAATAGAAATACTGCTGCGAGCATCCGCCGATGCCATAAAGGGGGTTCGGGGCATCCTGGTTGTAGGTAAGGGCGTTCATGTAACCGTCGTTCTGTTCGCCCCCTTCGAAGATGGGCCAGCCGAAATTCATACCGCCCTCATAACAGACATGAAGGTCTTCCCAGGTGGCCCAACCCACGTCCCCGATATAGAATGTTCCGGGATTGCCATCGGCCGGGTTGGAGCTCCCGGTGCCCGGGCGGCGCGTCATGCGGAAAGGATTGCGCAGTCCCAAGGCCCATACGCGGCTCTTCGCTGCGCGTGGCGCGGTGGGGTCGTAGAACGGATTGCTAGGGATACCGTCGCCGGTATTGGGGTCAATGCGCAGCAGCTTGCCGTTCAGACAATCCACCAGTTGAGCCCGCAAGGCCCCTACATTCTCCTTCGGCTTGAGGATACTGTCCGTGAGCGCCTGGCTGAAGTAGGTGCCTCCGTCGCTGCCGACATCCACATTGTTGTAGCTGGCCCCATCGCCCACCGTGGCCAGCAGGGTTCCGTCCGCCCCGAAAACCAACTGTCCGGTGCTGTGCGATTCGTGCAAGAGAGGAACTCCGGTCTTCCTGGTCTCACCCAGCAGGATCGTGCGGCTGTTGGCGTCAACCGAATTGTAGCTGGGACCGATGGCCGTGTACCGCGTGATCCGCATGATCGTGGCTGCGTAGTACTGGTTCGTGGCCGCGTTGTAGTTGGGCGTACCGAAGTTCATCAGATGGTGCCGGTCGACCCCGTACATCAGGTAGATCTTCCCGTTCGTCAGAAAGTTGGGATCGAGCGTGAAGCCCAACAGGCCGTGGTCACGCCAGCCTCCTACTTCGTCGCTGATGTCGATGAGCGGCTGCGCCAGCCGCACCCCGTTCTCCACGATCCACACTTTGCCGTTCCGCTCCCACACATACCACCGCCCGTTGGCATCGAATGTGAACCCCACTGGTTCGGTCCAGCCGGCCATGACCAAGGCGTTGCTGAAGCCCGTGGGAACCGTTTGGGCCTGCGTTCCAACGTTCATCGCGACCGATAGGCCGAAGGCGAATAGAAAACCTGAAAGGCGCGAGGGAGAAAGTGCGTAGGAGATGTTCATCGGAATGTTCGGCTGATAGGCCGCCGAAATTACCCCTTCCATCTATGCGGGGCAAGGCCAGGAACGGGGCGTGCAAGGGGTCTTGGCGCACCGGGGTGATCTGGTCCTATTACCTTGGCGTGTGAGCGGGAATGCACCACATCGACCTTCGTATTACAGGCAGGGTGCAAGGGGTCTGGTACCGCAAGAGCGCCGTGGAAGAGGCCTTGCGTTTAGGCGTAACGGGCTTCGCCATGAACCTGCCCGATGGAAGCGTACGCATAGAAGCTGAGGGGCCCCAGGAAGCGCTCGAACGGTTCGTGGCATGGTGCCAGGTCGGACCGCCAAGGGCTATGGTGGAGAACGTCATGGTGAGCACCGGCCCATTTGTCGGCTACCCGGTCTTCGAGACCCGGCGGTGATCCACTGTGGCGATCCGCTGACCAACACCTCGGAGGTGGCCGGTACATTCGCGGCCCTCCGGAACACCTATGAAGCCCTATCCTCTCCTTCTGGTGCTGCCCCTCTTGGGCTGCTCAGGTGTCAACGACCCGAACGCCGTGCCATCGGGTGCAAAGGTCGTGCACATCGACAGCCTTGCCGCTGCTCTTCCAGGGATCGACTGGAATGCCGACAGCCTCATCGCCCCCCAGGAGAAACACTTCGCTCACCTTCGGAAACTGACCTTCGGCGGTAACAATGCGGAAGCCTATTGGAGCTTCGACGGAAAAATGTTGAGCTTCCAGTCCGACTTCGCCGACTGGGGCCATGGCTGTGATCAGATCCACATCTTCGATCCGTTCCACGATGACCTGAGCAAGGGAGCCCCGCAGCAATTGAGCCTGAACGGTGGCCGGACTACCTGCAGCTACTTCCTTCCAGGTGACAGCCTGGTGCTCTTCGCGAGTACCGAAAGTGGTGGCAAGGAGTGTCCGCATACCGCACCGCACACGCCCGGAGGGAAATACCTGTGGAATATCTACAAGGATTATGACATCTACGTGAGCGACCTGAAGGGACATCGCCGCGCGCAGTTGACCAGCACGCTAGGCTATGATGCCGAGGCCACCGTTTCGCCCAAAGGGGATCGTATCGTCTTTACGAGCGTGCGTGACGGCGATCTGGACCTCTACACGATGAACATCGACGGCACTGATGTGAAGCGCGTGACCTCCGACATCGGTTACGACGGGGGTGCGTTCTTCAGTCCGGATGGCAGCATGCTGTGTTGGCGTGCTTCCCGGCCCAAGACCCGCGAGGAAGTGAAGGAATACACGGACTTGCTGAAACAAGGCCTCGTTCAGCCCACCAGCATGGAGCTTTTCATAGCGAACGCCGATGGATCCGGTGCACATGCGATCACGTCACTGGGCAAAGCCAACTGGGCACCAAGCTGGAGCCACGACGGAAAGAAGCTCATCTTCGCCAGCAACCACACGACGGAGAGAGGCTTCCCGTTCACGTTGTACATGATCAACACGGATGGCACCGGCCTGGAGCAGGTCTCATGGTCCGATGCCTTCGACGCATTCCCGATGTTCAGCCCGGAAGGACGTTACCTGGTCTTCAGCAGCAACCGCGGCGGGAAGAACCGCGAGACCAACCTGTTCCTGGCGGAGTGGAAGGACTGATGCCCAAGTGCGCATGAGGGCATGTGCGCACGAGAGCGACCGATATTCGCGCCGTGAGCAAAGGCAGGACCGGATGGCGTGATCGACTCGCTCTGCGATGGGATGTATCCCCACAACGTGTGCTCATCATCCTGCTGGTGTTTGCTTGCACCGGTTTCACAGTGCTGTTCCTGAAAGGGCCGCTCACGGGATGGGTCGCCGGTGATGGCGAGAAGCCGTTGTGGTTCTCCATACTCTACTATGTGCTGATACTCCCCTTCTACAACCTGCTACTGCTGGCGTACGGCACGCTCTTCGGCCAGTTCAGGTTCTTCTGGGAGTTCGAGAAGCGATTTTTCCGCAGGCTCCGCGGCAAGCGCTGATCAGATGAGCGCCCGCACCACGCGTCCCGCTTCGCGTGCAGTGCTCTTTTTCAGACGGCACTCCCACACCGTAAGAACCTTCCATCCCGCTCTCTTCAGTTCCTTCGCCTTCCGCTCGTCTCGCGCCACGTTCGATGCCAGTTTGTTCTTCCACCACATGCGGTTGGTCTTCGGTGTGTAACGCTGGCAATGCGGGCAGCTATGCCAGAAACAGCCGTGAACGAAAACCGCGATCTTCCGCCCCACGAATGCGATGTCCGGTCGCCCGGGGACCTTGGTGTAGTGCAAGCGATAGCCCTTCACGCCGGCCGCGCTCAATGCCGATCGCATCAGCTTCTCGGGCTTCGTGTTCTTTGCCCGGATGCGGCTCATCACCTCGCTGACCTTCGCGCTCTTGGGGGTGGGCGCACGACCATCGCGGAGGTAGATGCGGGTTGCCATGCAACAAAGGAAACGCAGGCACCGGCCAACTGACCTCCATGCGCGTTCCGTTCTACAGCACAACGATGGGCAGAACCATCCTGACCCTGCCGGCCTCCTGCACCTCTACGCGATAGATCCCCGCCTGCGCTCCAGGCGCAGCGACCCGATCATTGCCCGGGTTTGCGCCATTGACGACTGTCCTGCCGGACGCATCGACCACGCGGATCACCGTTCCCGGAGCCAGCGGACGAGAGAACAGCAAGAAGCCATCCTCAACGAACGTGCGCAGGGTGAGCGGAACGCCGGCATCCGGCACCTCTATGCCGGTCGCGCAGGAGAAGGTCGGCGAACTGATGGAGTAGCTGCTCATGAAGACCCACATCGCTTCAGAAGCATTGTAGCCATCAACGATCGCCCAGTTGTGATCGAGGCCGATCACGCGGATCAGTTCCACACGTCGCCCGTTCGGTGCACTGCCGTCGCACCAGGTCAGTCTATCCACGTTCGTGGTGATGTTCGCGAGCGTGTATTGTGTGATGCCGCAGTTCGCACCGCCGTAGTCCGACAGCGGCCAGGTCGGCTGGGTGGGATCATGCGCCGCGTCAGGATATTCCACGACCGAGTCAGGGTCGCCGTGCACATGGTAGATGGCCACGGGTGCGAAACTGTTGCCAAGCATCTGATCCATGTAGGCCTCATCCCCATGAAGATCGGCCGAGGCGGGCGCGAAGGCCGCGAACTTGTCAGGGCGTTGCAACGAAAGCAGGTATGTGAAGTCGCCGCCGTTGCTGAATCCTGTGGAATAGATGCGCCCGGCGTCCACATGGTGGTTTGCGCAGAACCAATCGATCATGTCGTCCGTGAAGACCACATCGTCCGTGGCATCCGGAACTCCAAGGCCCGCGTGACCAGGCACATCGTCCGCCCACATGTTCCATTGGATGTCGCCACCGATCAGTGTGGCCATCGGATACACCACGATGAAGTTGTTCGCATCAGCGACCGCATCGAAGCCGGACTGGTACTGCACCTCGTACATGTTGCTGCCGAGCCCGTGGAACACGAACACCAAGGGCAGCCCATCCTCCACAACATCGCCCGGTGCGTGGTAGATGAAGTCGCGGTTGATACCCTGCGAAACGATCGTGGCCGTGCCATCGAAAGCGGAGGAGCCGAACGGAAGTAGAGCGGCCGCAGCGGCACTCATGGTCCAACAGGAACGTAGCGGATGTGCCATGGATCGGGGTTCTTCCTTCAAATGTAGCCCGTTGAAAAGGGTCCGGCTCACCCACAGACCTGAGCGACCATGGCGGAAGCTCCCGAGCTTTCATGCCGAAAGAACGGTTCCATGCCATCCACCGATCGTGCGTACCGGGCATTCCGGACCTCGGCCATTGTCCGCGCGTGGACGTACCGCACGAACACATCCTGATCGCTCCCGATAGCGCATTCAACCCAGCACGCTTTCGCGTGGAATACACGGTGCGCCTCGTTCACAACACCGTGATCTCCGTGCGCCGGTTCTGCGCGCGCCCTTCTTCCGTATCGTTGGAAGCGCACGGCCTGGTCTCACCGAACCCGGCGGAGGTCACGCGGGTGGCATCAATGCCGTAGCCCGTGAGGAATTGCGCCACCGCAGCAGCCCTCGCTTCGCTGAGCTTCTGGTTCTCCGCGTCACCGCCCACGTTATCCGTATGGCCACCGACCTCGATCCGCAACGTCGGGTTCGCCTTCATCAAACGCAACAGCTTGTCGAGTTCGAGATTGCTTTCAGGCAGGAGTTCGGCGCTCGCTGTATTGAAGAAGATGTTGCGCAAAGCGATCACGCTGCCTGCGGACAATGGGCTCAGCTTCACATCGAGCGAGAACGGCTTTTCCACCGTGCTTTTCGCGATGCTGTAATTCTCACTGAAGAAGAGATACCCTTCGGCGCTTGCGTTCAGCGCATAGTCGCGGCCCACGGGCAGGCATACCAGGAACTCGCCGCTCTTCGGATCGCTGTAGGCCGCTGTAGCCAATTTGCCCGTGGCGAGATCATAGAGTTGCACATCGGCTTCGACGGATCTGCCTGAAACCTTGTCCGACACACGACCTGTGACATAGCTCACCGGTGTGGCGCGCGCAGGTTCGGGCAACTCGAAGCTGTAGAGATCGAGATCCCCGTATCCACCTGTGCGATCACTCGCGAAGAAGGCGAGTTTGCCGTCGGCCCCCACTAGCACGCTGTTCTCGTCGGCAGCGGTGTTGATGGGATAGCCCAGATTCATCGGCTCGCCCCAGTTGCCCTCCGCGTCCAGCCGGCTGACGTAGATGTCCAGTCCGCCCATTCCGGGAAAACCATCGCTGCTGAAGTACAGGGTGCGGCCATCGGGATGGATCTGCACGCTCTCCTCCTGGAAGGGTGTGTTGATGGTTCTGCCGAGCGGTTCGGGCTTGCTGAAGTTGCCATCATCACCCAGTACACTCTTCATGATATCCATGCTCTTGAGCCCGTCCTGCGCCTGCATGGCTCGGACGAAGAAGAGCGTCTTGCCATCACTGCCGAGCGAGGGCTGGCTCTCCCAATTGCGGGAGTTCAGCGGGGTCCCCAGATTGTCCGGTGGCGTCCAACGCTCGCCGATGCGTCGGCTGATGAAAAGGTCGCAACTGCCGAGTCCCTTCAGACCATCACCGTAGTCGCTCTCCAGGAGAGCGCATTTGGTGAACACGATGAAGCGGCCATCGGGACTCAGCGTGCCCGCGCCCTCGTTCATGGTCCTGGTATCCACCGAAGGAAGGATCGACCCCTTGTTCCACGCCGTGTCACCCTTGTAGCTCACATAGAAGTCCTCCTGCATGCCATAATGCGCTGAGGGTTCTTCCACGCGGCGCGTGTACAGCAATGTCATGCCGTCCGCGGTGATGCACGGATAGTATTCGGGATCCTTCGTGTTCACCCCGGGGCCGAGGTTCTTCGGCTCGAAAGGGACCGGATGCTGCACCGCCTCACGCGCGAAGGCACACTTCTCGATGCCCAGCAGAGCGCGAGCCTTGCGCTGTGGCTCGTCGTCCAGTTTGAGGTAGAGGCGATAGTTCTTCTCCGCATCATCATACCGTCCGGCCGCGAACTGCAGCTCGGCCTGGTGTAGCGACGCGGGCTTGAAGTACTGGGGCGAGATGGCAAGCACCTCATCCCAAGCGGTCATGGCTTCGCTGGCCTTGTCCTGCTGTTCGTACATCTCGGCCAGGTAGATGCGAGGCTCGATGAACGCGGGATCCTGCGCTGCGGCCTTCCGAAGATCCTCCTCTGCGCACGCCCACTTCCGTTGCCGCATGCAATCGCCTCCGCTCTCGTAGAGCTTGATCGCCTTTTTGTCCTTGGTGGTGTAATTGCCGGGCTGGGCTGCAGTGGCAAGTGGTAAGAGGAAAGTGGAAAGCACGACCAACGCAGTGAACAGCATGCGGCTCTTCACTTTCCACTTTCCTCTTACCACTTGAGGGTTGGCTTTCGCGCGTGAGCTCATGGGATGTTCATGTACTTGTGCGTCTGGAGCGAAACACGCCAGCGCGGATGCGTTTTGATGTGGTCGGTGATCAGGGGCATCATCTCTTCCCGTTTACCCCATTCGGGTTGAAGGAAAAGGAGGCAGGAAGACCTGACCTGCGTCGCCTGCTCCTCGGCCCATTTCAGGTCGTGCTTATTGAAAACGATCACCTTCAATTCATCGGCTCTGACGAAGCTCTCGGGCAGCGCGGCCTTGAACTTCTTCGGACTCAAGCACACATGGTGCCACTCCCCGCTGGTGGGGTGCGCGCCGCTGGTCTCTATGTGGGTGCGGAAACCCGCCTCGCGCAAGGCCGTTGTGAGTTCTGACAGGTCGTGCATGAGCGGCTCCCCACCGGTGATGACCGCAATGCGGGCTGGATGTCGGGCCGCCTCGGCGACGATGCTCTCCACGGTGCGCACCGGGTGCCGGCTGGCTTCCCAGCTCTCCTTCACGTCGCACCAGGTGCACCCCACATCGCAGCCGCCCAACCGGATGAAATAGGCAGCCTGACCGGTGTAAAGCCCTTCCCCTTGCAGGGTGTAGAAGGACTCCATCACGGGCAGCGGGCGGGACATGCGCGCAAAGAAACGACCCTGAGCGTCGGACTCCTGTCCGGCCTCTGGGGAATGCTCCGCCTGTTTAATGCAACTGGCCGGACGGAGTCCAGCGCTCCAACAAAAAAGCCCACACAGGGCCACGTTCAAGGAACCCATGGTTATCACATGGGCGGGATCGCGATGGTGGCTTCCGTAATCCTCCTGTTGCCGAAGCAAGTCCCCACCGAAGTGGGGCTGAGGCCCGCCGTACACCACCGAGGGTGCGACCCCTGATGGAAATTGTTGGTTCCGATGAACAGATGGCCTGTGTGGGCTTCGCGTTAACGACCTACGCCTCGACGTGCTCGGCGTGATGGGTCGATGAAGTCACTTCAGGTGTGTGTGAAAGAACAGCGAGACGAAAGTAGTTCCGCTCTCGGGAAATCCAACACCGGTTGAAAAGTCGATCCGACCGGTCACCTCTTCAGCGGAGCCAACCGGAACGTCAATGTGTCCAGATCCGCTTCCTCTGTTTTCCCGAGCACATGAATACGACCCTGCCTGGCCGGCCAGACCAGGTCGGCGGTGGGCTCCTCGGTGAAGATGCTGTCCACGATCTGCCGACCAGTTTGGCCGAAAAGCCCGAACTCCCTGATCGGACCCGGAAGATCCGGCAGTTGCCATTCCCACATCTCGAACGAGGCAAGCTCGACCCATTTGCTTCCGTTCCATGAGGTGATGTGATAGGTGTTCACGTTCGAGTAGTCTACCCAGTCACCGACCCATCCGATCTCCTCCCGGCCATCGCCGTTCAGGTCACCTTCATTCATGCAATGGGCAAGTCCGAACGAGTCGACCCGCCGGATGACCAAGCGTCCCACGCGCTTATCAGCACATTCTACAAAGCACTTCGGCTCCATGCGCCAGATGCGTGCGGCCAGCGAATCGTACGGTGTGTCAACGATGAACTTGTCGGTTTCCTGGCCGGTGGCCGGATCCACGAAGCGCTCCGTCAACGTATCCGCCCGCCCGTCGCCGTTCACGTCCGCGAGCAGCTTGAACCGATGACCATGTGCGCTCCCCTGTTCAACGGCCTGTAGCCTCACTGGTAGTGATGCGTTACCGGTCATCGTGTGGCCATGTTCCGTACTCATGACCGCCGCAGCGATCATGACGACAGACACAGCGACCAGCACGGTTCTCATTCCCCCTTCTGCCCCACGAAGTGGTCGTCCTTGTCCTCGAACAGGATGTTGAAGGTGGTAAGCGTTCCGTAACAGCGCGTGATGTATTGCTGGAGTTCCACTTTGTCCTGCTCGCTCAACCCGGCATGCGCATTGATCTTCTGTTCCAGCACGCGGAACCGGTCCCGGATCATCACGACCTTGTGGAAGAAGTCCTCGATGGGCACCTCCTTGCTCTTGATGGACGGATCCGGGCTCTTCATTTCCAAGACACCCTTCTGCCAGCGACGCGCGAGGTGCACCGGCCTTTGCGGTATGTCCGCTTCGCGCAACACGGCACGCAAGGCGTCCTTCACACTGTCCATGTCCAGCTCCGCCGCACCGATCTCCACGCCGGGAGCGATCGTGACCAGTCCCTCGAAACTGCGGCTGATGGGCTGCTCGCCATGCTCGCGGAAGAAGATGTGTACCGTGCGTTCGTCCATCTGGTAGACCACGCCGACGCCGAGGGTCGGGTGTTTCACGCGGGCTCCTATGCTGATGTCGTAGAGTTCCATGGAATACGGTTGTCGGTTGGCGGTTGTTGGTTGTCGGTCTCGCAACGAGACCTAGGACGGCAAACGTTCCGGCGCGTCGACCGGTGTGAATTCACTGAGCTTGTTCAGGTCCAGGAGCAGGCTGCCATCCTTCGAGCTGAAGGCGCGTGCATATCGACCTCCCCAGACGATCTCATCGAAGCGGAAAGAATGCCGCGTGAAGACCTGCTGCATGTAGCCCTCGTCGATGCCCTTGAGCACGAGGATCACTTCACCACGACGTTGCACGAGTTCCTGATAGCTGATGCCGGCCAACGGGCTTTCAGGTGTGATGGGATGGACAATGGTCCAGCTCAGCGGCATGAAGCTCACCTTTTCCAGTTGGAGCTTGAGGTTGTAGTAGTTCAGGCGCTCACCGTGGTCATCCACATCGGCCATCACGAGCATCAATCGCGCCTCGACCTCCATGAGCAACGTGGTGCGACGATTCGCCAATCGCAGCTGAAGGCTCCATCCGTCCCTGAACGGCGCGACCAAGGCCTTGTCGCTGTACGCAAGACGCGTGGTGGGTCTTGCGAAGCGCGCGTAGATCACAGCGCTGATGAGCGAGAAACCGAGGATACCGAAGACGCCCTCAACGGCCGCCAGCACCCACGTGGCCGGGCTGTGCGGATAGAGCGAACCATAACCGACCGTGGTCAGGGTCTGTACGCTCATGCCGATAGCGCTCACCCACTTACCCGTCAGCGAGGAGAGGTCGGCATTGCCCAAGTGCTCTACACCGATGAGCATATAGAGCGAGCCGAAGACGAGGTTCATGCTCAGATAGCCGAGCACGAACGTGAGCACCAGCCGCCAGGCGGGCATGGTGGCCAGGCCGATGAAGCCTTCGCGCAAACCGCTCACCTGGCCGATACGATCCACCTTGAACTTGCCGTCGCGCGCCATCACCCGCTCCAGCGGACGCTCGAACGAGGTGCCGATGCCCGGGTCCTCCGTACGCTCCGCGCGGGTCTTGAACGCCATCAATGGAGAGATCGCCATGTTGCTGCGGAATGCGGGTGCGAAGGTCGTACGCGCTCCGTTATTCGCCGATGACCCGTAGCACGGGGTACTTCCGGAACGATTGCTCGATATACGGAGAGCGCTGGTAAACGAAGTACAGCTGCGCCCATGGATCCCTGGCGAACTCAGGATCGGACGCGCGCCGGGCCTCCAATGCCGCTTTCAACGCAGGGTCCTTACGCAACAGCTCTGCCGCGATGTCCTCGAACACATAGTCGCTGAACCACTCCTTCTGCTGGAGCGCGCTATCGAAAAAGCCCCAAGCGAAGTAGCTGTCCTCCCCTTCCGGTTCCAGCGTTTCCATGATGAAACGGTCCGTGACCTGTCCGGTACGGACCAGAAAGTCACCGGCTGCGGCCAAGTGCGTGGTGCGCGTTGTTGAGCATCGGATATCCCGATGGAGGTAGTGGCCCTCATACGGCTGCTGCGCGGACTTGAACTCCGCGATGCTGTCCACTTCAACAGTGAAGCGCCGATCCACGTCCAACTCTTCCACGATCACGCCACTGCGCTTCAACTGTTGTACGAGTGCGCCACCCCAGGCCAGAGGGATGATGTAGCCCAGCGGCTTCCGCTTGATGATCGAGGGGCGGTATTTGTCGCGCCATGGGACCGCCGTTTCTGTCGGTCGAGCATGGTCGTAGCGCAGCCTCGGCGAGCCGGATACTTCGCTGATCACATGTTCAGCGGTCCATCCTTTCCACGGAAGTCGTTCGACCTGTGAGGAGTCCAACTTCCAGTTCATCCCGAGCTCGTTCATGGATGCGGTATTCTTCTTCGCCGCCGCTCGGGCCTTCCGGAGCATATCGGGGTGCTCGTTCATCACAGCGAGCGTTGCCAGCATCAGCTGGAACGTGGCGTTCACCCGGTCCGCGTAAGGCTTCAACATGTGGCTTTCCGCCAGGATGCCGATACGATCGAACAACGCATTGTATCCGGTGCTGTAGCGCGGGCTGTCGTAGAAGCCGACCAGACCTTCCTCCGGGGTTTCGCGCTCCATCTCGAAGTACGGGCACATCAACATGTTCTTGTTGTCCATCCATTCGTAGAGGCGCGGCACCATCGTTCCGGTCATGAAGGCGCTCAAGCCGCCGTCGAGCTTGTCCTTTTGCGTGGTGAGCAACTCCATCACGTACTGGTGATCGGCCCCGTCACTCACATGCGTTTCGAAGTAGATATCAGGATCAATGATGTTCAACGCCTCGGCCATGGTCGACATGTTCCGGGAGTCCATCTTGATGAAATCCCGGTTGAGGTCCAGGTTGCGCGCGTTGCCGCGGAAGCCGTATTCCAGCGGTCCTCTCTGGTTCGCGCGACCAAAGTGTCCGCGTCGCTTCGCCCCGCTCACGTTGTACATGGGAACGATGCAGACCGCGGTATGGTTCATCAGCCCCATCAATTGATCGCTCTCCAGCAGGGCTTGGGCGAGCAGCAAGCTCGCATCCACCCCATCAGGTTCACCCGGATGGATGCCATTGGTGATCCAGAGGATGTTCTTGCCGGCCGCACGGATGCTGTCCGGCGTGAAACCACTCCCGTCCGAAACGATGAACACATGGATCGACGAACCGTCATCGTCCTCTCCGATCCCGAATAGAGCTGCCCCGGAGTACATGCGGTCCAACTCCTGGTATCGGGTGATGGCCTGCTCCCATGTGGCAGAGGAGTCGCCGGTGAAGGTCCATTGCCCCATGCATCGCGAGGTGAGCAAGGCGGCGACGAGGGCTGAACGGGGGGACATGCGCCGAAGATGCGGAACGTGGCGGATCCATGTTCCGCGCTCGATTACCTTGGTGGTCGCGATGCGCACCCTCTACCTCACCCGCCACGCCAAGAGTTCCTGGGATGACCCTGGGACGGACGACTTCCACCGCCCGCTGAACGATCGTGGAGAGCGTGATGCGCCGTTCATGGCCATGGCGTTCAAAGAGCGCGGGGAGCCGGTGGACCGGCTCGTGAGCAGTTCCGCTGTTCGCGCGATCACCACCGCGAGGGAATTCGCCAGTGCGCTAGGCGTGAAAGAGGGCGACATCACGCAGGACAAAGGGATCTACCTCGCCCCCACTGAAATGCTGTTGCGCACAGTGAACCTGCTGAACGACGATTGGCAGCGGGTCATGATGTTCGGACATAACCCGGGATTCACCGAACTGGCCGAGTACATCAGCGATGCGGACATCGGTGAGATGGCTACGTGCGCCACGGTGCGCATCGACTTCACCGTGAACAATTGGGCGGAGGTGAGCATGGGGCTGGGCACGCTCGTGTGGCACGACTTTCCTAAAAGGCACGCAGGACTGAAATAGTACCAGGACCATTGAAGGGTCAAGTAACAAGTGTTGTTACTTGCTACTTGACACTTGAAACTTGTCACTTGCTCAGAGCTTCTCCCGATAGATGCTCCGCTTTTGCAGGCTCTCGAAGGGCCGGTACACGTAGTACACATGACCATCGAATACCTGTGTGCGCTCCGGGTAGCGGTAGCTGAGCCGTGTCCGCTCTCCGAGCTTCCCGGTTGCCGGATCGATCGTCCTCAGCCATTGATAACCGTTGCGTTCGAAAACCGCGAACAAGGCGCCGCGTGCCCGATCCTGCATCACACGACCCGACCAGTCGCGTCCTTCCACCTTTGATAGATAAGGGAGCGGAACGCGCCCGATCTCCTTCAGCTCCCGGTTGAATTTGCGCAGCTGGGCCGAAGCGTGGTCGAATACGAGCATCGTATCGCCCACGACGAACAGCGGCGCGTACACCGGCTTGAACCATACGTTGTGCTGGAAACCGCTCATGTATCCGGCAACGACCTCTTTGTCCACTCCGAGTTCGGATGCCAGGTTCATCGCCACCACCTTCTCCGGTCCCTTCAGGTATTTGTACTCGCTGCGGAACAGTGAGAGCATGAACGTGTCCATCACGGTGCAGACCACCCGCATGGAATCGCCCACGGGGTCGTAGGCGAGGTGGTCGAAGACGGGCATGACCTTGTCGCTGTTGCTGCCCAGCACCCATCCGGGAATGCTATCGGTCCATGGCAGCACCTTGTCCCGCAGATCCTGCAGACCGAAAGGCACCAACTCGATGTCATCCGTGGTGCGCGCCACACCGAACGCCCGGGAGGTGCCTTCGATGACGACCGTGTTGTGCAGGTCGCGTCGCAAGCCGAGTACCTCTTCGGGCACGGGGCAGCTCGCGTACTCGCGATAGCTGGAGTCCAGAAGGACGAGACGCACATCGCGCAGGATCTCCTTGCCGGCATCACCCTCGGACCGGAGCATCCGGGGATGTTCGTACGCCAGCACCCAGATGCCCTCTTCGTTGATCAGCAGATCCGCAGCGTGCAGGTCGGCACGTTGGAAGACCACTTCCGGCTTGGGGCGCACCACAACCACCGGGTCCAGCTCCGTGGACGTCAAGCGGACGGTCATCGTGCCTTGGGGCCGTTGATCCCAGTGGACCCGCACCGTCGCCGCCTTGTAGCTCGGGGCACTGAAAACGATGTTCACCTGCGCATCCGTCAATTGATGCACGAGGCAATACCCTTCGGCATTGGTGACCGCCCGTATGGTCGCGCCCTGATCGGTCCAGGTCAGGCTTACGCTCTCGATAGGCGTGCCCTCCAGACTGTCGAGCACGGTGAACCCGATGGTGCGCGATTGCGCCATCGCCGAAAGTCCCATCCAGAGGACGGAAAACGCCACACACCAGCCCCTCATC
>CAZYPC010000020.1:0-12646 GCA_964649165.1 uncultured Chryseobacterium sp. | reverse complement strand
CATCGCCGAAAGTCCCATCCAGAGGACGGAAAACGCCACACACCAGCCCCTCATCGTCGCGCGTTCTAGTGGGGCAACCACCCAGTTGCTTGACCACATGAGCGCGAGAAACTTCGCCTTGCAGCAAGGCGGAACCCGCACGGCGCGGTTGGCACTGCGTCGAAGGGTGACAACGCGGCTGAAAGGCGAAAGGACCGCGCGGATGGTCAATGAACTGAATGGTTGCCCCACTATCTTCACGATGCGAAATTCGTGCGGATCGCACATCGGCCCCGCTACCCGCCCCTGATCACATGCACCGCCCCGCAGCGCGCGACCACTACGCCACGCTCGGTTTGGGACGCTCCTCGAGCTCCCAGGAGATCAAACGCGCCTACCGCGATCTGGCCAAACAGTGCCACCCGGACATCGACCCCTCTCCACAGGCAGGTGCACGCTTCATGGCCGTTCACACCGCGTACGCGACGCTCAGCGACCCGATGCTGCGGATCGCCTACGATGCCCAACTCGCCGAGCGCGACCGCCGCAACGCGCCCAAACCCCGTCCGGAGCGCCCAGAAATGACGCCACGCTATCGCCAACGACAGGACGAAGTGGAGCCGGATATGAAGGTGCGTTCCTGGGCGTTCGTCGGCTTGCACCTGACGGGGCTGCTGTTCGGCTCCCTCCTCGTGCTGATCCTGCTGGCCGGGATCGTCTTCCGCGGGTGGTCGTGGGGCTGGATCATCTTCATCGCGCCGGGATTGATCGTGATCCCGGATGCGTGGGAAGGATTGTCGATGGCCCTGAGAAAGAAGAGGTCCGCGATCTAGCGCGAACGTCCGGTTCAATTCACCGGCACCATCCAGCCGAAGGGATCGGCGACACGGCCACGACGGATGTCGTCCAGCGTCTGCCCGATACGATTGCTGAGCTTGCGTTCGGCTACCGGAGGCAATTCATAGTCGACCCCATCATAGGCGATGCTGCGGATGTGCGCGATGGTCGCCGCTGTGCCCGCGCCGAACGCCGCTTTCAACCGGCCTTGCTTCAACGCGTCCACCACTTCCTTTACGCTAACGCGGCGCACTTCCATCGGGATCTTTTCGTGCTGCGCGATCCGGATGATGCTATCACGCGTAACGCCGTGCAGGATCGTCCCGGTCGTTGCTGGTGTGAGAAGCGTATCATCGATGCGGAAGAAGACGTTCATCGTGCCGCTCTCCTCGAAATAGGCGTGTTCCTCGCCATCGGTCCAGAGCAACTGGTGATAGCCCTGGTCCGCAGCGAGCTTCGCGGGATAGAGCGACGCGGCATAGTTGCCACCGCATTTGGCCTCACCGGTACCGCCTGGGAAAGCCCGGCTGTATTCGGTCTCGATCTTCACGCGCACTTCCTCCTTGTAGTATCCGCGTACCGGACAGGTGAATATGAGGAAGCGGTAGCCATCGCTCGGGCGCACGCCGATGTACTCATCGCTCGCGTAGAGCAACGGACGGATGTAGAGCGCGCCCTCCTCGTCCGTGGGGATCCAGCCGCTGTCGATGTCCGCCAGCGTCTTCAGCGCTTCCATGAAGATGTCCTCGGGGATCTCCGGCATGCACATGCGCACGGCACTCCGGTTCATGCGTTCGATGTTCGCCTGCGGCCGGAAGAGGCTCACACGGCCATCGGGCGTTTTGTAGGCCTTCAGCCCTTCGAAGATGGTCTGGCAATAATGAAGCACCAGGGAGGCCGGGCTCATCTGCAGATCGGCGAACTCCGTGATGCGCGGTTGCTGCCATTGGCCGTCCTGGAAATCCATGATGAACATGTGATCGCTGAAGACACGGCCGAACTTCACATCGTTCAGGTCCGTCTCCGGCAAGCGGCTCCGCTTCGTGCGCTCGATGGCTATCTTTTGCCCAGTGGTGATCATGGATACCTGTTGCTCTGTCGTCAAATGTAGCGCGGCCCGCGCGTGGCAAGGGTCCGCCGATGTCGCGATCCTACGCCATTTTTCAACGTTTTGATACACTCCGGCCATATTCGTCCCGTGCGCGACATCCACGAAGTGCTGAAAAGCACCTGGGGCTATGACGCCTTCCGTCCCCGGCAGGAAGAGGTGATCCGCTCAGTGCTGGGGGGGCACGATACCCTCGCGCTGCTACCGACGGGCGGCGGGAAAAGCCTATGCTTCCAAGTTCCCGCGCTGGCCCAAGGGCGGCTTTGCCTGGTGATCAGCCCGCTGATCGCCTTGATGAAGGACCAGGTCGGACGCTTGAACAAGCTCGGTGTCCGTGCGGCCTCCATCACCAGCGGCATGGACCATCGGGAGGTGGACAACACGCTGGAGAGCGCAGCGGTGGGCAAGCTGGCCTTCCTCTACGTATCCCCTGAGCGGCTGGCAACCGAGGTTTTCCAAGCGCGGCTGCACCGGCTGCCACTGGGTCTTATCGCCGTGGACGAAGCCCATTGCATCAGTCAATGGGGCTACGATTTCCGTCCCTCCTATCTGCGGATCGCCGAACTGCGTGAGAAGCATCCGACGGTGCCGGTACTCGCGCTCACCGCGAGCGCCACGACCAAGGTGGCCGAAGACATCATGGAGCGCCTTCGTTTCCGGAACAAGAAGATGGTGCGCGGCTCCTTCCTGAGGCCGGAACTCACGCTCTGGATAAGCCGGGGTGAAGACAAGTCAGGGCGCCTCCTTCGCATAGCCGAGCATGTGCAGGGCAGCGGCATCGTGTACCTGCGTGAACGGAAAGGGACGGTGCGCATCGCACAGTTCCTGCGACAGCATGGGATCACCGCAGCCGCCTACCATGCCGGCCTCACGCACGAGGATCGTGACCGCGTTCAGCTCCAATGGACCAGTGGTGAGGTCCGCTTCGTAGCGGCCACCAACGCCTTCGGCATGGGCATCGACAAGGCCGACGTGCGCTGTGTGGTGCACATGGAGCCACCGCCGGACCTGGAGAGCTACTACCAGGAAGCCGGCCGTGCCGGGCGTGATGGCAGACCTTCATTCGCATTCCTGTTGATGCACGGGAGCGACGAGGACAAGTTGCGGGAGAAGTTCGCCGCATCGTACCCGAGCCTCGGCGAAGTGAGGCGCGTGTACCAGGCCTTCGCCGACCAGCACCATATAGCGCTCGGTAGTGGACAGCACGAGAGCTATGACCTGGACCTGCGCGCCATCGCCACCAGCACCGCGCTGATGCCTTCAACGGTGAGCCATTGCCTGAAAGCGCTCGAACTGGATGGAGGTCTCGTGCTGAGCGAAGGTGTACGGACCCCTTCGCGCGTCGGCATGCGCGCCAGCGACCGCACCGTGTATGACATGCGTGTGAAGGACAACCGGCTCGGCCCGTTGCTCGAAGCACTGCTCCGGGCGCACGGAGGACTCTTCGAGGAGCCCGCCATCATCGATGAGGACCGCATCGCCCGACAGCTCAGCACATATCCGGGGAAGGTGACAGCGATGTTGCAAGAGCTCGACAAGCTGAACGTCATCTTCTACAAACGCCGTAGCGAGGCACCGACCATCACGCTGCTTACCCCACGCCGCGATGCCCAGCTGTTGATGCTCGATAGGGACGCCTTGGAAGCCCGCAAGGACCGGGCACGCGCACGCATGGAGGCCATGGTGAGATTCACCTTCAGCGCGGACGAGTGCCGGGAGCGTTCGCTTCTGAGTTATTTCGGTGAGTACGCGAACGGCGACTGCGGTCGATGCGATGTATGCAAGGGTCGCAGCTCCGACACGAAAAGCACGGTCGCTGAGCCCACCACGCTTGTCGCACCGACGGTCGAGCAACTGCGCGAACTCCGCTGGATGGCGGACATGGCCGGATAGGGAACATCAATGGCGAAGCTGAAGCGATCGTTCTACGTGCGCGATGACGTGGTCGGGATCGCGCGAGACCTGCTCGGCAAGGTGCTGGTCACCCGCTTCGAAGGGAAGACCACGTCCGGCATCATCTCCGAGACCGAGGCCTATGCCGGTGTGATCGATCGGGCATCACATGCCTTCGGCGGACGTCGAACAGCCCGTAATGAGGTGATGTACGCCAAAGGCGGCACCGCCTACGTTTATTTGTGCTACGGCATCCACCATCTCTTCAACGTGGTCACGCATTCCACAGGAACCCCGCACGCGGTGCTGATCCGGGCCATCCATCCGATGGAGGGGATCGAGCTCATGCGTGAACGCCGAGGAGGAGGTGCACGATGGTCAACAGGGGGGCCGGGAACCTTGACACAAGCCCTCGGCATCCGCACAACACACAACGGCATGGATCTTTTGAGCGATACCCTATATATAGAGGATAGGTCCATCTCTGTGCGCGAAGACATCGTTGTGACCGGTCCGCGGATCGGGGTGGACTATGCGGGAAAGGACGCGTTGCTCCCCTACCGCTTCCATTTCGATCCACGTTCACTCACGTGATGGAACCGCGCATCGTCTTCATGGGCACACCGCCCTTCGCCGTCGCTTCGCTCGCTGCGCTCGTTGAAGCGGGGATGGATGTTGCCGCCATCGTCACTGCACCGGACAGACCAGCGGGACGTGGCCAGCAAGTGCGTATGAGTGCCGTGAAGGAGTATGCCCTCTCGCACCCGATCCTCCGCGACCGCATCCTGCAACCCGAAAAATTGAAAGATCCGGCTTTCCATACGCGATTGGATGACACCGGTGCCTCCTTATATGTGGTCGTCGCGTTCCGCATGTTGCCTGAAGCGGTGTGGAACCGTCCGAAGCTCGGCACCATCAACCTGCATGCATCACTCCTGCCCGACTATCGCGGAGCCGCGCCGATCAACTGGGCGATGATCAACGGTGAACGGCGTACCGGGGTCACCACCTTCTTCATCCGTCAGGAGATCGACACCGGTGATGTGATCGCCAAGGAGGACACTGACATCGGTCCTGATGAGACCGCCGGCGAGCTGCACGATCGGTTGATGGGCATCGGATCCGCGCTCATCGTTTCCAGCGTGCGACGGATCTTCGACGGCACAGTGACGCCGAAGCCGCAGAGCGTCCCGGGGAAGCCGATCCGCCTCGCGCCTAAACTGACACCGGAGAATTGCCGCATCGATTGGAACCGCCCGGCGCAACAGGTGCATGATCACATCCGTGGGCTGAGTCCGCATCCAGCCGCCTGGACGCGACTGGTCATCGGGGATCGACCGGCGCAACACTTCAAGATCCTGCGTTCCAAGCTGATCCCCTTTGACAGTGCCGGTACGCCTGGGGCGACGACGACACAGGATGGCCGACTGATCGTTCAGTGCCTCAACGGCTCCATCGAAGCGCTCGATGTGCAGGCCGAAGGCAAGCGGCGCATGGAAGCCTCCTCTTTCCTGCGCGGGATGCAAGGCGCACCAACACTGCGCTTCGAATGAGGCATGCGTTGATCATCTGTCCGTGGCTCTTATCGATCGGGTCCGTATCCGCGCAGCGCTTCATCTCTCCGGAAGGTTTGATGTGCGCCGAGGGCAATGGAGCCGTGCGATCAACGGTGCTGCACTCCGACAGCGTGTGCACGTCCTTCTTCCTCTGCATCGATCAGGGCGTACGCCCGCATCTGCATCGCACGCACACGGAGCATGTCTTCGTGGTCGATGGTCTCGCGGAAATGATGCTCGGTGACAGCACGCGAACGATCTCGTCGGGAGATGCGATCCTCATACCTCCCGGCACACCGCACTCCGTAACGGTTACAGGAGACAAGCCCTTGCGGGTGATCAGTGTGCAAGCGCCCTACTTCGATGGCACCGACCGTGTATGGTTGGACAAACCCTGAAACGTTGGCCCAACACTTGATGCGGATCGGCCCAACGCGCTTTTCTGAAACCCTTGGTACCAGCGGCTTTCCGGAGGACTTATCAACAAACCCCCTGATTTTTCAACATTTTCCGCACGGACCGTCGGAAACCCTTGACGGGCGCGGTTTCCAAGATACATTCGTCCCGAGTTCAAACTCAACCAACAAACCAAAACATCATGGGACTGAACAAAGCTGAACTGATCGAATCGATCGCCGCTGAGGCGAAGATCTCCAAGGCGGACGCCAAGCGCGCCCTGGACGCTTTCGTGACCAACACCACGAAGGCCCTGAAAAAAGGTGACCGTGTAGCCCTCGTCGGCTTCGGCACTTTCAGCATCTCCAAGCGTGCTGCCCGCAAAGGCCGCAACCCGCAAACGGGCAAGGAGATCAAGATCGCTGCCAAGAAAGTCGTGAAGTTCAAAGCCGGTGCTGACCTCAGCAACAAGGTGAAGTAAGCTTCCGTGCTTTACTGGAAAGGTCCCTCCCACCGAGGGACCTTTTCTTTTGCATCACCTTGAACCGCCCGGAGCACCGGGACGCTGACATGCTCACCGACACCGAACTGTACGATCGACTTTCCTCGTTCATCTCCGACAACAAGCGTGCGCTCTTCGACCGCATCGCGCAGGAGCGGACCCATCATGTGACCGTGGTGCTGGAGGACATCTACCAGCCGCACAATGCGAGCGCTGTGGTCCGCACATGCGACCTGCTCGGGGTACAGAACATCCACATCATCGAGAACAGGAACAAGTACGTGATGAACCCGGATGTCACCCTGGGCAGTTCCAAATGGACCGATATGCACCGGTATCGTGAGCATGATGACAACTCCCTCGCCTGCGTTGAACGCTTGAAGAAGGATGGATACCTGCTCGTGGCCACCACGCCCCGTGCCGACAGCCACACGCCCCATGATGTGCCGCTCGACCGGCCGCTCGCATTCTGCTTCGGAACGGAGTTGACAGGTCTCAGCGGCACGATCATGCAGCAAGCGGACGTTCATCTCCGGATCCCCATGTACGGTTTCACTGAGAGCTACAACATCAGCGTGAGCGCCGCCATCACGCTCTTCACCGTGATGGAACGCCTGCGCGCCGGCACCGGCCACTGGCGCCTGACGGAGGAACAGCTCATCGCGCTCAAGCTCTCCTGGGCGCGCAAGGTCGTGCACAGCGCGCATCACCTCGAAGATCGCATCCGCGCGGAAGAGGACCGACCGGATGCCGCTCGTTGATACCGGAATGACATGATCACCTGATGAGGTGATCGATGCGATCGCGGAGGACGGTTCTCAACAGTGCATGGTTGAGAATGCAACCTTCCTGCATCATCCTCCGTTGAGGTGCCCGTTACTTTTGGGTCAAACCTCAAAAACTCCAGACAATGGGTAAGGGTGATAAGAAGACGAAGAAAGGAAAGCGCACGATCGGTAGCCGCGGCAAGAGCCGTCCTGCCAAGCGCACGGTAGCGGCCGCGAAAAAAGCGGGCGCGAAAAAGGCAGCCAAGAAAGCGGCTCCGAAGAAGAAGGCAGCCAAGAAGGCAGCCAAGAAGAAGAAGTAAGCGGCGTACGCTACAGAAGCAAAGACCCCCGGCGATGTCGGGGGTCTTCTGCATTTCCAGTGATCCGCTCGATCATGGTTGCAGCCGCATCCGCTGCCATGAACCATCAGCGAAGTGCTCGAACGCGATGCGATCGTGCATACGGTCCGCCCGACCCTGCCAGAACTCGATGCGCACAGGGCGAACACGGAGACCTCCCCAATGCTCGGGGCGCGGCACTTCGGCATCCTTGAAGCGTTCCTGCCAGCGGACAAAACGTTCATCCAACTTCTCCCGACTTTCCACAGTGCGGCTCTGATCACTGCTCCATGCACCGATGCGGCTTTCCCGGGGGCGGGTGGCGAAATAGGCATCGCTCTCTTCAGGTGATAGTACTTCCGTTCTCCCTTCGATCCGGACCTGGCGCTCCATCAGCGGCCAGAAGAAGGTGAGCGCCGCATGCGGGTCGCGTTCCAGGTCCATGGCCTTCCTGCTGTTGTAGTTGGTATAGAAAGCGAAGCCGTTCCTGTCGAACGAGCGGAGCAGCACGATGCGGCAACTGATGCTCGCGCTGCCCGCGGTGGCGAGCGCCATCGCGTGATGCTCCGGCTGTCCCGAACGTTCGGCCGCATCAAGCCATTCGCCGAACAGCGCGAAGGGGTCCATTCCTGCCACCTCTTCCGTCAACGCGCCCTTGACATAGTCGGTACGGCCGTCAACCCGTTTCACTTCGTTCATCTGTCAGGATGTTGATGGCGGCTAAGTTATCCGTCGTCACTACGCGTGAGAACGGCTCGTCTTCTCGTTACCTTGTGTCACGAATCGCTCCGTGCATGTCCGTCGACCCGCTCGACCTGAACCCTGACAACGCGCTCGCGCCCACACGCGGCCGCCTGCTTGTGAGCGGTCCCTACCTCACCGATCCGTATTTCCGGCGCACGGTGGTGCTGCTCTGTGCGCATGACCACGAAGGTTCCTTCGGTTTCGTGCTGAACCGCTTCGTGGACATGGACATCGCGGACATCATGGAGAACATGCCTCCGATCATGGGACGCGTCAGCATCGGTGGTCCGGTACAGAGCGGCAACCTGTACTACCTGCATACGCTCGGCAGGCGCATCGAGGGCAGCGTCAATGTGGTGGATGGCGTTCACATGGGCGGAGATTTCGAGCAACTGCGCAGCGTGCTTGCCACCGACCCGAAGCTGGCCAAGCATGTGCGGTTCTTCGTCGGCTACAGCGGTTGGGGGGCGGACCAGTTGGCCAAGGAATTGGAGGAACGCGCATGGCTGATCGCTCCGGGCGACAAGAAGCGTGTGATGAACACCCACCTCAGCGACCTGTGGGGTGATACGCTACGGGGCATGGGCGGACCCTATGCCCCGCTGGCGAATTTCCCGGAGGATCCTTCGCTCAACTGAGCACCTTCTTCACCAGCAGATCCACCAGATGCAGCGCCATGCGGTGGGTGTAGCGCTTCGTGCGATAGCCCGACACCCACTGCGGTCCGCGCGAAGCGTTCGTGAAGAAAAGCTCATCCGCCGCGAGCAGGTTCTGCGGGTTCAATGAACATTCGTACACCTTGATACCGTTCGCGATGGCCAGGTTGATGATCTGCATGCGCATCACGCCACCGATGCAGCCATCGCTGAGCGACGGGGTATACAGCACGCCATTGCTCACGATGAAGAGATTGCCCGAACTGCTCTCGATGATGTTACCGCGATCGTTCTGCAGGAGGCAGTCATCCAACCCTCGCTCCATGCACCAGAGGCTGGCCATCACATAGAGCTGACAATTCAAGGTCTTGTGGACACTGAGCATGTTCACGGCCTTGCGCATCTCCGGATAGAGATCCACGGTGAGACCCTCATGGTTCAGGATGAAGACAGGAGAAGGCACCGGTTCCAGTTCCAACGCGAACCCACCCTGATGCGAACGCGGACGGAAATAGCCCGGTGAATCGCGGAAGACGGTAAGTCGCACGCGGCCGTTCGGAAGCCCGCACTCCTGGCTCAACCGCTCGATGAAACCCATCAGTGAACGTTCATCCAGTCCTTTCGGCTGCTCGATACGCAGCACCTTCATGCCTTCGACCAGTCGGGTCCAATGGGCATCCAGAAAACAGGCCTTGCCGTTCACCAAGCGGATGCTCTCGAAGAGCCCGTCCGCATAATGGAACGCGCGGTTATCCAGACCGATCGCCGCCTGCCCGCCGGGGATCAATTCCCCGTTCACGATCACCGCTCCTTCCATCAGATCAGCGCATGGGTATGCAGCACCTCCATCAACGGTGCGTTCGCCTCCATCAGGATGCCACGTACACCAACGGCCGTGGCTGCTTCCACATCCCGATCGCGGTCACCGATCATGACCGAAGAGCAAGGATCGATGCCGTAACGGGCTATCGCACGCTCCAGAAGCAGCGATCCCGGTTTGCGGCAGAGGCAACGCCCCTGTGTCGGATGGTGCGGACAGTAGTACACCGCGTCGATGGCCGCCCCTTGCCGGGCGAGGTGCGCGTGAAGATAGACGTGCAACCGTTCCACATCCGCATGGCCGTAAAGCCCAAGACCGATGCCGCTCTGGTTGGTGATGAGCACGCTCAGCCTGCCCGCCGCGCGGATCGCCTTCAGGGCTTCGACCACCGTGGGAAGGATCTCGAAGTCCTCCATGCGCCAGGTATGCTCGCCGCGCTCTCTCACGACCACACCGTCGCGGTCGAGAAAAACGGCCGATATCCCGCTCATGCGAATGAACCGGAAATGGCGGCCACAAAGCGGCTCAGGACCGTCGGGTCCAGCAGCACGGTGAACACGATGCCGACCAAAGCCCCTGCAAAGTGCGCGTCATGGGCGATACCGTCGTTGCCGCGCTGGCCCATGTACCATTCGTACGCGAGGTAGAGGATACCGAAGATCCATGCCCGCGTCGGGATCGGCAGGACCAGGAGCATCATCTTGTCCATCGGCGAAAGGAGTATCGCTGCGAAGACCACCGCACTGGTCGCCCCGGAAGCGCCCACGGCGCGGTAGGTCGGATCCCAACGGTGCTTGTAGTATCCCGGAAGGGAGCTCAGCGTGATACCGGCCAGATAAAGGATCAGGAACGGTAGCAGTCCACCGTGCCCGATGGCGGCGTAGCCTTCCTCCACCTTGGGCCCGAACATGAAAAGCACGAACATGTTCACCGCCAGGTGCGGGATATTGCCGTGGATGAACCCGTGCGTAACGAGCCGGAACCAGTCCTTGCGCGTATTGATCACGAAAGGCTCGAACATCATGTTCTCGAACACCTTGCGGTCGCGGAAGGCGAGCAGGCTGATGAGCACCGTGAACCCGATGATGGCGTAGGTCATCGGGTGAAAGATATCCGGCGGCCACGTGCGGAACCCTGGGACCGCAGAACCCGGGTGCCGCGAAATGAAGGAAGTCGGTGCGCTGACACCTCTGCGGTCCTACGTTCTTTTTTCCGCGGTCCTGCGGTTCAATAGGTATGGTCGCGCAGGATACGCCAGCCTTGTGCGGTACGCTCCCATAACAGGCTGAAACCGCCGCCAAGGGTGTCTTGTGCACGCAGGAGTTCCCATGTTCCTGTGCACCAGGCATGGTCCGCGCCTGCACCCAGGATCTCCAATCCGCCGAACGTCAGGTCGCCCATCGCCGCCCTGTCCGGATAGTGCTTCCGGTAGTTCTCCGTCACCGACGCCTTTCCGCAGTTGATGCCCTTCTTGCTCACGAAGCACACGCTGTCCGAATAACCTTCCATGAAGCCGGGGATATCACCCACGTCCCACGCCTTCTCCTGCTCGGCCATGACCTTCCGGATCGAAAGCTCATCCTGCTTGGAGAAACCGGACTGGCCGATCGTGATCAACGGGACCAGCACAACGATGGGGCTGATGAAGCGCATGCGGTGAAAGTACCGCCCCCCGTGAAAGCAGCGCTCACGCGTGCTCTTCTTCCGCAGCCTTGAGCCGCTGAAGTAGCTGTTCCTGGTCCGCTACCCAGGTCTTGCCCTTGCGCATGCCCTCTATGATGTAACGCATCGTGCCCTTGTCGAAATCCCATTTCCGGGCCATCACCTTGCGCGTGCCCCACGTACCCAAACGCACCTGATCGCCCGGCTTGAACCGTGCGAACTTGTCCATCTCGCGCACAACGTCCTCCTGCGAGGTGTTGGCCCAGATCACCAGGCCCATGTCCTCGCGCTTCTCATGGATGGTGTACAACCAGATGAAGACCGGGTGCGGTCGCCGACCCGCGATGGGCCACAGTCCGCCCATCCACGGCACGAGTCCGCCGACGGGGCATGGGGTGTTGGGGATCGACAACATTTCTGGCAAGGGCGGGGCTAGAAGATAGGGGCCCTCCGGGGCTGGGCAATGATCGACCGAAAGCAGACACCACCCGCAGACGACTGACGCACCAGTCAGAATGAAATTGCCCCTACAGCCACAGGCTTAGGGATCAAAGTATCCAGAAAGTGGCCGAAAGCACCCCACGAAAACGAAGAAGCCCACGCTGGGCGCGGGTTCCATCGTTTACCATGTAGCGCGGGGGAGACTTGAACTCCCGACCTCATGATTATGAATCATGCGCTCTAACCAGCTGAGCTACCGCGCCAGAAAAATCGGGGCGCGAATATAGAGCGGGGCGGCGTAGACACAGCCCCGTGAATGACTTGCACGGGTGAAGGATCCGCTTACCTTTCCCCCCACCCCAACGCCCGCGGATACATGGCCAAGGCGAAGACGCAGAAAAAGGCAACCAAAGCGAAGTCGCCCGCGAAAAAGAAGGCAGCGACCAGGCCCGGCAAAACGGCCAAGGCACCCGCCAAGGCGAAAAAGCCAGCTCCGAAGGTCAAGGTCTCCAAAGGCCATAAAGCCGCACCGGCCCTGAAGAAGAAGGCTACGGCCAAGCCTGTGAAGAAGGCGGTGGCCAAAGCTCTGCCGAAGAAGGCCGCGAAAGCGGTCGCACCGAAGCCGAAGATGGCCGTTCCGGCCAAAAAGGCGGCTCCACAGAAGCCGGCACCCAAGGACAACAAGGTAGCTGCAAAAGCTGCGGCACCCGCGCCGCCCGCAGCCAAACCTGTGACCGCGAAGGCCCCTGCCCCCGCGCAGGCCTCCCTTCCTGCCAAGCCCGCAGAGAAGCCGGCCGCGCCGACCAAGTCCGAAAAGGCACCATCCGCCAAGGAGGCCAAGCCCAAGCAACCGATCATCGCCGTGATGGCCGGGGTCGAACCCATCGGGGGTCCGGCCAAGGCCCTGAAGCGCGCCATGAAGGAGCGCTTCAGCATGGAATTCTACC
>CAZYPC010000019.1:0-58977 GCA_964649165.1 uncultured Chryseobacterium sp. | reverse complement strand
CCAGCGTGGTGGGCGACCTGGTGAAGGTGATGGGCTGGTACGACAACGAGTACGGTTACAGCAGCCGACTGGTCGACCTGGTAGCCCTGCTCGCGAAGTTCCCGCGTTAGCCGGGTCACGGGCTTCCAGCCCGTGAAGAGAGTGTGCGGCGGGTCCGTTCGCGCTTGCAGCGCGGACGCTTGTGGTTCGCGGCTTTGCCGCTAATCCAGGGCTCCCGGTGTCTCCTGGTCACCGCTAAGCGGCCCATCGCTCAAGCGCTTCATCAAACGCAGCGTCTGCCCATCGTACACGGCGTACGTGAAGTAGCTGATCCAATCACCAAGGTTCAGGTAGCGGCTTCGCGGCCCAACCACGAGGTTCATCGGCAGGTGCCGGTGCCCGAAGATGAACCAGTCGTAGTGCTCCTGCTTGAGCATGTCGCGGCAGTGGATCGCGAGCCATTCTTTCTCAGCGCCCAGGAATTTCCGGTCGTTCTCGAAGCTCTTCTTCTTGCTACGGCCGCTCCAGAAATGCGCGATGCCCAGGCCCAGGTTCGGATGAAGCCGTGCGAAGCACCATTGCATGAAGCCGTTCCGGAAGATGCGCTTCATGAATTTGTAGCCGTGATCGCCCGGCCCCAGCCCATCGCCATGGCCGATCAGGAACCTCTGGCCGTTCCACTCGCGCGACACTTCGGCCCGGTGGATGATGACGCCGGTCTCCTTGGGCAGGTAGTCGAAGATCCACATGTCGTGGTTGCCGATATACAGGTGCAACGGGATCTCCCGGTCGGTGATCTCCGCCATCTTTCCCAGCAGACGCACGAATCCGCGCGGTACCACTTCACGGTACTCGAACCACATGTCGAACAGATCGCCCAGTATGTGGATCTCGGCCGCGTCCTTCTCAGCCTCGTTCAGGAAGGCCACGATCCGTTTCTCACGTGCCAGGCTGCTCGCATGGTCCGGCACTCCCAGGTGGAAGTCGGAGAGGAAGTAGATCTTCTGGCCGGGCTTCATTTCCTCTTGGCGCACCCTTGGCGTTCGTAGCGTCGTGGCGGTGATATCAGTGAGGTGCCTTGCGCAAGGCCTGCGTCGGATCCATCCGCTCCAAAGCAAACACGAATCGGATGCGCTCCGTGAAGTCGAACCCGTGCAGCGTCTCGATCTCGTTCTTGATCTCCGTGCTGTAGGCCAGCGGCACCCACATCTCCACCACATCCCGGACCAGTCGCACGCCGATGCCCGCTTCCCAGTAGCCCCGCCAATCGGTGGACTTGCCCTCCTGTGTGATCGTGGTGTAGGGAGCGGCCCCGTAGCTCGCGAAGAAGGCCAGCGGCAGGCGGAAGGGGAAGTCCGCTTCCATGTTCAGCGCGGCGATCCAGGTATCGCTCGTGCCATTGGCGGTGAGCGTTTTGAAGCCTCCTTGGTCCTTCACGAACTGCTGGGCCGTGTTCTGCCCGACGTACTGCCGATCGATGAAGAGGTGGTCGTAAAGCAGGTCGCTGCTGCCCCAGTGCAAGCGCCAGCCCATCTCGCGCCGCATCAATGCCTCGTTCTTGTTGAGGAAGTAACCACCGAAACCACGGAAGGTCACGCGATGCTTGTGCCGGTCATACATCGCGCTCCAAGTGGCATCCAGCGAAAGGCGGTTGAAGGCCGCATGGTTCAAGCTCGTTAGTTGCAGATCGAAAGGGTGAACGCCGTTCTTGCGCTCGTGGTGTAGGCGCACCTCGTGGAACACGTCATCGCTTCGTTCATCCACGGCCACATCCTGCTCGCCGTTGAAGTAGGTGCCCTGCGCGTTGTTCCAGATGACCACGCTGCGGTAACGCACGTCCGTTTGTGCGGCGTTGGGCTTGGAGCGCAGGTCGAACTGGATGCTCGGCACCGCGCGCTGGTACCACTGGTCGACATTTTCCACGGACCACAGCGATGCCGCGAAACCGGACACGCCCATGTGGATGTTCCGGAACCAGTCGCTCCGCAACCGATCATGATGCCACATGAAGCGGGCGCCACCGGCCAAGCGTTCACTCTTCGTTCCATAGAGCGGGGCGGCCACCCACTCGAAGCGTTGGTTCGGGAACGTGGTGTTGTGCAGGACCAGTCCTGCCATGAAGCCGTCGTGGCTGTTCCTGGCGATGGCCGGTGTCCAGAAGATGCTCTTGCGGTCTTCGCGCTCGAGGCCGGCCAGGAATTTCAGCTCGGGCAGCCGCAGTCCGGGGCGAACGTCGTTCCGTGGATCGATGTCGATGGGAGAGGATCTTGGTCGTCCGATCTTGCCTGACAGCACCTCCCGGCGATGCACTTCAATCTTGTCGCTTGTTCCTAAGAGTGTACCGAAGTACCAAGTAAGATCCCTGGAACTCCCGGCCTCTAACGCGAGCTGGAGGTCTTCCGGGTATGGATGCTTGAAGCGCCAATCAACAAAGTAGCGCTGCATGCACGAATCGAACTTTGCCTCCCCGAGGTAAGCTCGCAGCTGATCGAAGACCAGCGCACTCTTCGCATACACCGTGGTGCCATAGTCCACCATCCCGAATTCCTCGGATGGTGAATCCGGTGGCAGGTCCCAATTCCGCCGCGCGTTGAACCGGTACATCAGCTCATTCTGCTGCCGATAGGTGATACCCTGGCCGTGCGTGAGGAAACCGATCGGTATGCCCTGCAGGTCTTTCATCCGCTTGTCCGGGTAGCGCGTCTGCACGTAGCGCATCTCGTAGAGGCTGTTGATACCCTCGTCCATCCAGGGGTGGTCGCGCTCGTTGCTGGCGAGCATGCCATAGAACCAGTTGTGCCCGACCTCATGGGCGATCACCACGTCCAGTTCGAAGGGGTCCTCGCTGTCGTTGATGATGGTGATCATCGGGTACTCCATGCCGCCGCCGGCCGCAGTACCTCCATCGATCGCCGTGCAAGCGCTGTAGGGATAGTCACCGATCCATTCGCTGTAAAGGCGCACGCTCTCGCTCACGTAGGTGATCGCATCGCTCCACACCTTGGCGTTCTTCGGCGTGAACATCGTCCACGTTGTCACCTTGTTGCCCGAGCGCGGCAGGGTGACGGAACCCTTCTGCACGATGAATCGCTTGTCCGCGAACCAGGCGAAGTCGTGGACCTTGTCCTGCTTGTAGCGGACGGTCTTCATCGTCGACGAGGAAGCGGGTTTGGCTTCGCGACGGGATGCTTGGGTCAGCGCATCGCCACTGGCTGCGATGCTGTCCAGCCAGGCGGTCTCAGTAGGGTTCTGTAATTCGCCGGTGGCACCTACCACGTAGTTCGCAGGAAGCGTGATGCTCACATCGAAGCTCCCGAACTCGCTGTAGAACTCCCCTTGTGTGAGGTAGGGCATCGCGTGCCAGCCTTCGCGGTCGAACACGGCTGGCTTCGGATACCATTGCGTGATGTAGTACGCCTGCCCGGCATGGCCCAGTCGTGAGAACGATGCGCTGGGGATCTTCACACGGAAGGGCGTGCTGATGATAATGCTGCCGCCGGGAGGGAGTGGTTCGTGCAGCTTCAGCCAGGCGATGTCGCCGTGCTCTGGGTGATAACCCCACGTCAGCGGATGCGGCTGATCGTACTTCTTGGGAAGGGGAGCCTTGAAGGACAGGCTATCGATGAAACCGCGCTGCTCGGGCGCGGCGAAGTGCAGCCGGGAGTCGTTCATCCGGTCGAGCTGTTCGCAAAGCGCGGTGTTCCGGTCCTTGTAAGCGTTCGGCCAGAGGTGGATCCAGATCGTGTCTAGCGCTTGCGGTGAATTGTTCAGATAGTCGAACTCTTCGGTGGCATGCAACTCGTGCTTCACATCATCCAGCCGAACGTTGATGCGGTAGTCGACCTGTTGCTGGAAGTAAGGCTGGGCGGATAGATCCTGCGAAAGCAGAATGATGAACAGCCCGAACACACGAGCGAGGACGCTCGCGCGAGAGAAAAGGAACTTGGCAGATCCCCATGAGTTGTCACGCAGAGCATAAGCGAAGCGGCACTGCGCAAGGCGCGCAGCGACTGAGCAGTCGAGGCGCGAACGGCCTTGAGCACTCTCCATCGGTACTGCGCCTCGACCGCACTCGGCGTGACAATTCCTGGGGATCACCGTAGGATCGAAGTGACAGGGCTACATGCTCATTTGAACACCTCGGCCAACTTCTCCTCCAAAGCCGGCCCGCGCAGGTTCTTGCCGAGCACCTTGCCGTCCTTGCCGACGAGCACGGTGTAGGGGATGCTGCTCACACCATATTGCTGAGCGGCAGCGTTGTTCCAGAACGCGAGGTCGCTCACGTGTTTCCAGGGGAGGCCGTCCTGTGCGATGGCACCGGTCCATGCGGCTTTGTCGCGGTCGAGCGATACGCCGAGGATCTCGAAGCCCTTGCTCTTGTACTGCTCGTACACGCGCTTCACGTTCGGGTTCTCCATGCGGCAGGGCTTGCACCAGCTGGCCCAGAAGTCGATGAGGACCACCTTGCCGCGCAGGCTGCTGAGCGTGATGGCCTTTCCTTCCGGTGTCGCTTGCGTGAAATCCGGTGCGTCGCTCCCGACCGGGATCAGGTTGTCCAGCCGCGCCATCTGCTCCTCCTGCGCTTTCATCGCGGCGGCCTGCTGCTCCATGCGGCCCACCTGATCGCGGAAACCGATGTAGTACTCGCTGTTCGGGATGGTGGTCTTCAGCGCGTCGCGTACCTGTTGGAAGAGCGGCAATTCGTTCTGGATGTTCAACCGGCTCACGGCGGCGAGCACGGCGGGGCTGCCCTTGTGGTCGTTCACGAACATGCGGCAGCGGTTGTAGAAATCCTCGTTCAGCTTGTTGATGCGGTCGATGGCCCCCGTGTCGCCTCCATCGGCATTGATGCGCTTGACCAGTTCCTGCTTCTCCGTGTCGAAGGACTTGATCTGCTTGAAGAAGTCGTACATCAGCTCGCTGTGCTTGCTGCCTGTCACGCTCGCTGGCTCACCCAATTTCCCGGCGGTCGCCTCCACCTGCACGCTCTCGGCGCTGTCCAGGATCACCACCGTCATGTCGTTCGGCGTAAGGCTGAGGGCATAGAAGTCGAGGGGCATTATGAACGTGCCATCGTCCCGATGTCGATCGGGTCGCATGGTGCCCTTGCCATTGGCATCGAGCTTCACCGAGTCGATGTGCACGGGTTTGTTCCCGGCGAATTTCTCGAGGTAGAGCATCTGTCCCGCGCCCCCGCCGATCGTGGCGGTGATGGTGCGGCCGCCCTGTTGCGCACCACAGGCGGAGAAGATGAGCAGCGCGGGGATGAGCGTACGGAAGGTCATCATCATACAGGTTATTGTTCAAGAAGCCATCTCAAAATGGCTCTTGGAAGCGAGCCGAAGGTATTTCGCGCCCAGCCAAGGCGCGAAACCCGCGCATAGCGGTGCTCTGTAAGGGTTGAGCAACGCCGGTTGGGCGCGAAATACCCCGGCGCAGCCCGATGGGTCATTTTGAGATGGCTTCTAACATGCGGGCCACCAGCGCGTTCGCCTTGCGCGGATCGGCCTTGCCCTTGGTCGCTTTCATCACTTCGCCCATGAACAGGCCGAGCAGCGCCTTGTTGCCTGCGCGGAAGGCCTGCACTTTGTCCGGGTACTTCGCCATGGCCTCGCGCACCGCGGCTTCGATCACGTCCTCCCGGGTGTCGAGCAATAGGCCGTTGCTGGTGGCGAGGTCCTCGGCGCTGCCCGGATGCTCCAGCATCACGGGGAAGAGCTTCTGCGAGGCGAGCGTGTGGCTCACCTTTCCGCTATCGATCAGGTTCACCAGTGAGGCGAGACGTTCAGCGCTGATGGGGAACTCCCGCATGGTGAGCCCGCGCTCGTTCAGCCAGCCGCGCACGTCCCCCATCACCCAGTTGGCCGCAGCCTTGGGATTGGTTGTTCCATGCAGTACGGCCTCGTAATAGAGCGCTGTATCCCGGTCGTCGGTAAGGATCTCCGCATCGTAGCCGCTGAGTCCGAGGGTGGTGGTGTATTTGTGTTTGAGCTCGCGCGGGAGCGGTGGCATTGCGCTGCGGATCGCCTGTTTTTTCGATTCGCTCACCGTGAGCGGCTGGATGTCAGGTTCGGGGAAATAGCGGTAGTCGTGCGCCATCTCCTTGCTCCGCATGCCGGCCGTGGTGCCCTTGGCGGCATCGAACGTGCGCGTCTCCATGCTGATCGTTCCTCCCGCATCGAGCACTTCGCTTTGACGCTGCGCCTCGAATTCGATGGCTCGCTGAACGTTCTTGAAGCTGTTCAGGTTCTTCACCTCGGTGCGGGTGCCGAAGGTCGGCGAGCCTTTCAGCCTGATGCTCACGTTCGCGTCACAGCGCAAGCTGCCTTCCTCCATGTTGCCATCGCAGACATCGAGGTAGCGCACCAGTCGGCGGACTTCCACCAGGTAGTCATAAGCCTCCTGGGAAGAGCGGATGTCCGGCTCGCTGACGATCTCCACCAACGGCACGCCCGCCCGGTTCAGATCCACCAGTGTATTGAACGGATCGACATCGTGGATGCTCTTCCCGGCATCCTCCTCCATGTGGATGCGCGTGATACGGATGTCCTTTTCACCGTCCTTCACCTGGATGGTGATCTTTCCTCCGCGGCAGATAGGCGTGGTGTCCTGCGTGATCTGATAGCCCTTGGGCAGATCGGGGTAGAAATAATTCTTGCGTGCATAATGCATGCGCGGTGCGATGTCGCAGCCACAGGCCAGGCCCAGACGGATGGCCAGGTCGATCGCCTTGGTGTTCGGCACGGGAAGCGATCCCGGCAGGCCGAGCGTCACGGGGCTCGTCAGCGTGTTCGGGTGGTCGCCATAGGCATTGGCATCGGCGCAATAGGCTTTGCTCTCGGTGAGCAACTGGGCATGTACCTCCAGCCCGACGACCAGTTCGTACTTCTCCTGCCAGCTTGGCCCACCGGAGTTCGGGGCGGAGTTGTGGGTACTCATTCGGTGACGATGGTCAACGCGGCGACCCAACGACGGTCCCTCGCTGTGGCAGTGATCGTGTAGGTGCCGGGGGCGAAATTGCGCGTATCCAGCGCGCACTCCTCCGGCGATCGGCGCATGATACGAACGGGCATCGCGCGACCGGTCGCGTCCGAGATCCGGATGCGCAGGTCATTCCCTGCGTCTGAAGGAATGGCAATGGTGGTCTGATCCGTGGCGGGGTTCGGCCATGGCCGCAGAGGAACGTCGCGGCCCATCTCCCGCCCGGTGGAAAGCGCTTGCGAGATATCCAGCACGAACAGGCCGTGCTGCATCTCACTGATGAGTATCCGCCCACTGGGCAGGAAGGGATAGACGCCCCAAGCACCCTTGTAGCTGAAAGCGTACGGCTCAGGATGCATGTCGTACCAACCGAGCAATTGCGCGTGGTAGGGGTCGGCCACGCTCCAGAGCCAGTAGCCATCCTCGTAGTACGCTACATGGAGCAGGTTCCCTTGGAAACAAGGGTTGTGCGGGATGCTGCCGGGGCCGAGGTCGGTGCCGATGGTATCGATGAACACGATGTCGGTCGGGTCGCTCACGTCGAAGAGCTTCAGGTCCGTACCGTGGGTCTCATCCGCCATCACGTACAACCAGCCATTGTCGTGCAGCCATCCGCTGTGGTTGTATCCGGCCTGCGGATAGGAGGAGTCATCGAGCGAACCGAGCAGCACGGGAGCGCCGATATCGGTGAAGTCGATGATGTGCATCGCATCGACATCGTTGGTATAGGTGATGTTGTTCACCGTGTAGGCATCGTGTACCCCGCCGACTTCCTGGTCCCACCACGACACGCTGTTCTGCGGCTTCAGGAGCAGGGTGGGAACGTCCGGGTCGGCGAGCGACCAGATGGCGAAGTCGCTGCTACCGTAATGAGTGTAAAGGCGCGCGTTGGCCGTATCGATCCACAGGGTATGCGCACGGTAGAAGAGATCGTTGTCGTCGTAGATCACCGGAGCGGAGTCGGGGAGGTGCCGCAGGTCGATGATCTGCAGTGTGCCCGCACCTTCATCGGTAACGGCGTACAGGCGGTCCCGGTAGGTCTTGTATTCGCGGTGGACGATATCGCCGCCTTGATCATGGCCAGGGATGAACGCGACCTCACCGGTGATATCGTCCGGGGTCACATCGATGATGTGGGTGCCCATGGTGCTACCGATGACGGCGTATTCACGTTCATCCCGGGCATATCCCCAGACCGCGTTGTAGATGTTACCGTAGAGGAAGGTCGCCGGGAGGCCGTCCTGCCGCCACTCGTACACCTTCGTGACGTTCAGGCTGTCCTGCGCGGAAGTGTTCATCGCGGACACCAGGCAAAGGGCCACGAGCTGCGAACCACGAGCCAAGAGCTTGAACGCTCTTGGCTCGTGGCTCGCGGCTCGAAGCTCGCAGCTGCTTCCGCTCAGCATGATGCGACCAGTTCGCGCATGATCAACGTGAGGCTCGGCTCGGCTTTTTCGGCCACGCGTTGCACCATCTCGTGCGTCGTTTTCTCGATGCGCCCCTCGACACCCATGTCGGTGATCACGCTCATCGCGAAGCAGGGCAGGCCCATGTGGCGTGCGGCGATCACCTCCGGAACGGTGCTCATGCCCACCGCGTCGCCACCGATGTTGCGCACGTAGCGGTATTCAGCCGGAGTTTCCAGCGTAGGCCCTGTGAGTCCGACGTATGTTCCCTGTTGAACCTTGATGTTGTTCTTCGCTGCGATGTCCTTCGCCTTCGCGATCAGCGCGTGATCGTACGGTTCGCTCATGTCCGGGAAGCGCGGTCCCAGTTCATTGATGTTCGGTCCGATGAGCGGATTCGGGAAGAGGCAGATGTGATCGGTAATGATCATCAGGTCGCCCGTGTCGTGCGTGGGGTTCACGCCGCCGCAGGCATTGCTCACGAAGAGCCGTTTGATGCCGAGGAACTTGAACACGCGCACGGGCATCACCACTTCGGGCATCGTCCAGCCCTCATAGTAGTGGAAGCGGCCCTGCATGGCCACCACGGGTTTGCCGCCGAGGTATCCGAAGAGGAGTTTGCCAGGATGACCTTCCACCGTGCTCACCGGGAATTCGGGGATGTCCTTGTAGGCAATGGCGAACTTCACATCGATCTCCTTGCCCAGGCCGCTGAGGCCGGTGCCGAGGATGATGCCGGTCTCGGGCTCGAAACCGTTGGTGACCTTCTTCAGGTGGTCAGCGATGCGCTGGATGCGTTGCAACATGGGAGCGGAGCAGGGCGGTGAAAGCGTGCGGGTCGTTGAGGATCTCGGTCTGTATGCCGATCACGGCGATGGGAATGTCCTCCAGCGGTCCGGCGATCAATGCAGGGCCAAGGCGGGCGGCATCTTTCTCCGTGGTGATCAGCGTTTTCTCGAGGCGCGCGAAAGTAGCGAAGCGGGTCGCGATGCGGAGTTGATCAGCCGGGGTGAACGCATGGTGGTCCGGAAAAGCCAGGTGTTCCACCGTGCCGAAGAGGGCGCGCACGTGTTCCAACAGGGGAGTGGCGTCCGCGATGCCCGTAACGAGCATGGCCGCGGTGTCCGCGCCCGTCTTCACCGTCATCGTGCTGTCGTGCAATGACCGGGGTGGGGCGTATCGCATCGCGCTGAAGAAGAGCTGTTGTTCGGGCGGGAGGCGCAGCCGCGAGCGCCACTGGTGCTGCTCGTCCGGCGATGGCGCGCCCGGGCATTTGGTGACGATCACCGCATCCGCCTTGCGCGCGCGGGCGGGCAGGTCGCGCAGTGTTCCCGCCGGAAGCAGGAAGTCCTTGCTCCAGGGTTTGGTCCATGTGGTGAGCACGATGTTCAGCCCGGCTTTGAGCCTGCGGTGTTGGAAGGCGTCGTCGAGTACCACGGCCCTCACTTCGGGAGCATCGTTCCGGATGGAATCGATACCCGCCACGCGGTCCGCGCCGACGAACACGCGCACGCCGCTGAATTTGCGCTTGATCATCAACGGCTCGTCACCCGCCACGGTCGCATCATCCTCCCGATGCACCTCATGGAACCGCTCTCCATCACGGCCGTAGCCGCGGCTCAAGGTGGCCAGCGGACCATGATCGGCCAGCACGCGCAGCGCAAGTTCCACGTGTGGGGTTTTCCCGGTGCCACCTAACGCGATGTTGCCGATGACGATCGCGGGGAGCTCGGGGGCGGTGCTCTTCAACCACCCAAGGTCATAGAGGAGATGCCGAATGCTCAGGATCACCCCGAACAGCCAGGAGAAGGGAATGAGTAGCAGTCGCGCGGTGGCCAGCATTGGGCTGAAGGAAGCGCGATCAGGGTTCACCGTTGCGCCGCCGTGTCACGTCGGTGTAGTGGATCTCCATCGACTCGTAGAAGGGTGCGAGTTCATAGGTGTAGCGCTCATCCCACACGAACTCGTTCTCCTTCTTGTTGAAAGCAGCCTTGCTGAGCGGCCGCTCGCACACGCTGAAGTCAACGGAATCCACCAGCGGCATGAGCTGCACCTTGAAGCGGGTGTTGTAGCCCCACTTCCGTTGCTTGATCCCCGGGCCGTTCAGGTCCATCATCACATGTTTGGACACATGGCCGGGGGCGGAAAGTTCCACCCGGTAGACATGGTCCAGGGGCAGGTTGAGACGGCATTTGCCCGTAGCCGAGCAGTCTACTCTGGTGGGCACGGCACCTGCGGAAGTGTCCAGGGCGGAGATCATGAACCGCGTTGAATCGTCCTGTTTCTCCCAGCAACTCACCTCGGCGATCAGACGCAGGTCGGTCGATTGTGCAGCAAGCATGGCTGCTTGAAGCACCAGTCCCGAGAGGAGGAGGTTTCGGCGAAGGCTCATCAGGGCGAAGGTGGGACATAATGTGTCTGCCCGAGCACCGGAGCTTGCCCGGAATGCTACCTTCAACCTCGCGAAGCCGGGCTGGTGGGCCTTTTGTTCCAACAAACTCCACACGACCATGGATACGCGGCGGTCATTGCTGGTGTCGATCTTTTTCGGTTGTGCGGTCATGCTCTCAGCCAAGTGCGTGGTCGCCGTTTACAACCCTGTGATCCGCTCGCAGGGTCATGTGACCAATGTGTCGTTGCTCAGTGGCACCACGTACCATCTGACCGGGGGCGACACGCTTTCTTTCGTGTGGAACTACGTCGGGGACGGCATGTGTCCCACGGCGAACTTCGTGCATGTCCTGAACGGCGACACGATCGAGAACATCACTGAGGAGACACGGTGTTACTTCATCACCCAGCCCGGTGATCATCGTTTCCAGGTGGTGCGGAATGATGGGGATCCATCGCTCATGGGGGGTGTGCTGGAATTCACGGTTTCGTTGGATGAACCGGACCCGATCCTCGCGCACCTGAGCGTTTCGGTCATGCTCGGCGGATGCCTGGACAGTTCGGGGGTTACGATGCGCGACGATCTCCGTTCCTTGGGAATGATCCCGTTCTGCGAGCCTTTCAGCGATCTCGGGTTCGCCATGAACGGTGGCGAAGGGATCTGCGCGTCGCAGAGCCTCTTCGCCGATCAGGAGAACGAGTTCTTCGACATTGTCGACTGGGTGCTCGTTGAATTGCGGGACGCGGAGGATCCCTCCATATTGCTACAGACCCTGCCGTGCCTGGTAAGTCGCGCGGGGTGGGTGCGAATGGTCGACCAGGTATCTGCCCCACAGTTCACGATCGTCCCGGGACATTATTACGTGGCCATACGGCACCGGAACCACCTACCGGTCATTTCGCGGTATCCGTTGGCTTTTGTCGGCCCATCGGTCTCTTTCGATCTGCGCAACACCTTCCAGGAACAGGCTTTTGGTGAGGATCCGCAGGGGATCGCGCCGTACTACCATTATCTCTGGCCTGGGAACGCTCGTATCACACCTGGACCGCAGAAGATCCACTACACCGGTGCTCAGAACGATCGCGATGCCATCCTCGAACGGTTGGAGGGGAACGTCAACACCACGATCGACGGATACTATCCGGAGGACCTGAACCTGGATGGAACAGTGAGCTACACCGGTGCACAGAACGACCGCGAGGTCATCTTCCAGACGATCGGCGGCGTGATACCCAACGTCGTTCGCCTCGAGCACGCGCCCTGAGCTTGCCGGTCGGTATCGCTGCGATGACCAACTTGGCAGCCCAACCGTCCGCATATGCGCCTTTCCGAGATCATCCGGGTTCTGGAGACCTGGGCACCGCCCGTACTTCAGGAGGATTATGACAACAGCGGGCTGCAGGTAGGCAGCCCTGAAAAGGAGGTGAGGGCCGCCTTGGTGGCGTTGGATTGCACGGAAGAGGTCGTGGCCGAAGCGGTCCGTCGGGGTTGCGACCTGGTCATCGCCCATCATCCCGTCATTTTCCGAGGACTGAAGAGCCTCACCGGGCAGAGCGGGGTGGAGCGGACGTTGCTGGCGGCTCTCAAGCACGATGTGGCCATCTATGCCATCCACACCAACCTGGACAATGTGGTCACCGGTGTGAACGCGGAGATCGCGGCGCGTCTCGGATTGCTGGACCGGCGTGTGTTGGACCCGAAGCCCGGCCAATTGCGCAAGCTGGTCGTCTTCGTCCCGAACGCACATGCCGAGGCGGTGCGGTCGGCGATGTTCGCCGCAGGTGCTGGCAGGATCAGCGACTACGACGAGTGCAGCTTCGGTGTGGAAGGGCAGGGCACGTTCAGGCCGGGGGAGGGCACGAATGCTTTTGTCGGCAAGAAGGGCGAGCGCCACGCGGAACCCGAAACCCGGATCGAGACCATTCTGCATGCCCCGTTGGAGCGGGCCGTGGTCCAAGCCATGTTGAATGCCCACCCCTACGAGGAAGTGGCCTATGACCTGTATCCCTTGGCCAACAACCATCCGGGCATCGGGTCGGGGGCCATTGGCCGATTGCCCGAACCGTTGGACGAGGCTGCTTTCCTGGCCAGGTTGAAGGCGGCGTTCAACGTTGCTGCGATCAAACACACGGCCCTCAGGGGCAAACCGGTGGAGCGGGTGGCAGTGTGTGGCGGATCGGGCGCCTTCCTCATCGGCCGGGCCCGGTCAGCCGGGGCGGACGCATACGTGACGGCTGATATCAAGTACCACGAGTTCTTCAGCGCTGAGGGCCAGTTGCTTCTGGCGGATATCGGGCACTACGAGAGCGAGCAATTCACCATGCATCTCGTCCAACGCTATCTAGGCGATAAACTGCCTACATTCGCAGCCCATTTGACGGAAACCGTCACCAACCCCGTTCACATTTGCTGACCATGGCGAAGACCGAGACCAAGAGCCCGGTGAAGGAGGAAAAGGCCCCGAAGCCCACGAACGCCGCGACCAAGGCGGAGATCACCATCGCCGAGAAGCTGGTGGAGCTCTACCGCTTGCAGCACCTGGATTCACAGGTGGACCGCATCAAGACCCAGCGTGGTGAGCTTCCGCTCGAAGTGCAGGATCTGGAGGATGAGGTAGCGGGCCTGGAAACGCGCCTGAAAAAGCTGCAGGATGACCTGGCCGAGGTGGAACAGGCGGTGAGCGACAAGACCAACTTCATCAAGGACGCCAAGGCGGCCATCAAGAAGTACGAGGGCCAGCAGGCCAAGGTGCGCAACAACCGCGAGTACGACAGCCTCAGCAAGGAGATCGAGTTCCAGAACCTGGAGATCCAACTGGCCGAGAAGCGCATCAAGGAGGGCAAGTTCACCCTGGACAGCAAGAAGCAGATCGTGGACGACAGCACCAAGCTGTACAAGGAGCGCAAGAAGGACCTGGACCTGAAGAAGAAGGAGCTCGACGACATCATCAGTGAGACCGAGAAGGAGGAGAAGGACCTGCAGAAGAAGAGCGATGCCGCTTCCAAGCACATCGAGGAGCGCCTGTTGAGCGCGTACCGCCGGATCCGCAGCAATGCCCGCAACGGCCTGGCCGTAGTCGCATTCGAGCGCGGTAGCTGCGGCGGTTGCTTCAACGCCATCCCACCCCAGCGCCAGCTCGATATCCGTAGCCACAAGAAGATCATCGTCTGCGAACATTGCGGCCGCATCCTCGTGGATGAGTACGTGGTGGACCGCGTGAAGGGCGAGAGCTGAACCGATCGAACCACACGAACGACATCGAAGCCCGCGACAAGCGGGCTTCTTCGTTTTCTCGTCCATCCTTCCAAAGGGCGGGCCGGAGCACAATGAAAAAGGGGCCCGGAAAGGGCCCCTTCGTCGTTCAAGGAAAGAGATCTACTTCTGACCGACCTTCTCGTCGCTCGTGGTGAGCTTCTTACGGCCTTGACGGCGACGGCTGGCCAGCACGGCGCGACCTGCGGCGGAGGCCATACGCTTGCGGAAGCCATGTTTGTTCGTGCGCTTGCGCTTGCTGGGCTGGTAGGTGCGTTTCATCGCCGTGGGCTGTTTTCAAAAGGGTCGCAAATGTAGCCCTTTGACCGGACCGTACAAGTACTTATCGTGCCGCGAACCTCAGGCGGTCGTACCCGAAGACCTGCACCTTGCCGTCCTCATCCTCCACGAGCAGGCGGCCGTCCTCATCCACATCCATGGGCCGGGCACTGTACGGCTGGCCGTCCAGCTCGAAATTCGCGAAGCGCCCCCGGGACCAGAGCAGGCCGGTGTAGGCGCGGCCCATACCGTCCGGGTCGTTTTGCCAGAGGTCCATCTGGTACTCCAACCGCTGGCAGAGATGCTCCAGCAGGGTCGAGCGGTCGTGTTCAAGTCCGGTCTCCATGCGCAGGCTGGTGGCGTTGAATTCCGCGTCCAGGTCCCCGCTGTTCACGTTGATGCCGATGCCGACGACGCTGTTCATCACCAGGCCGCCCACGATGTCATTCTTGATCAGGATGCCGGAGACCTTGCGGCGGTCTATCAACACATCGTTCGGCCACTTGATCCGTACCAGGTCACTGCCGCGGTCCACGGCCACTTTCATCGCGCTGGAAACCACGTCGTGCACGGCCAGGGAGGCGATCTTCGCCAGGGCGAACTGTTCGCTGGCTTTCAAGTGCTCGAACTGCAGGATGGCGCTGATCGTCAGGTCCAGGCTAGCACCGGAGCGCCAGATCCGCCCGCGTTGGCCGCGGCCGGCGGTCTGTTCATGCGCCAGGATCACTGCGCCATGCGCCACTTTGTGCTGTGCGAGCAGTTCTGCAGCGTGCTTGTTCGTGCTGTCCACACTGTACAGCTCGATGAGCTGCTGGCCGATGATCTTTGTCCGCATGGCGTTCCTCCATCCCCTGTTCCGCAACCGCTTCGCCGGTCATCCGGACGGCACGGGGGCGCATCGTGCTTACTTTTGATCGTCGCAAGATAGACCGCATGAAGAAACGCCCGGACGTGCCCCCAGCCAACCGGACGGTGGAAGCCGTCGTTTACGGGATACAGGAAGTGAAAGGCAGGGACATCGTCCATCTGGACCTGCGCGAGGTGCCGAACACCGTGTGCGACCACTTCGTCATATGCCACGGCGATTCGGACACCCAGGTGGACGCCATCGCGGGAAGTGTGGAGAAGTTCGTCCTTCAGAAGGCCGGGGAAAAGCCATGGCATATCGAGGGGCTTGAAAGTAAAGGGTGGGTGGTGCTCGACTATGTGGACGTGGTCGTGCATGTGTTCCACAAGAGCAAGCGGAACTACTACGGCTTGGAGCAACTCTGGAGTGATGCGATCCGCAAGACATACGAGAACGTGGCCTGAAGAAGGCAGATGAACGTGGAGAACAACGGAAAGAACAGGAAGGGGCCGGACAAGGCCATCAACTTCTACTGGATCTATGGCCTGATCGGCGTGTTGATCCTGGCGATGTGGTTGTTCAACTATGGCCCGAAGCCGCAGCGGATCGACGTGAGCGAATACGATCGGTTCCTGGACGCCGGCGATGTGGACCGCATCGTGATCGTACAGAACGAGAGCGTGCGGGTGACCATCAAGGCGGACAGTCTTGCGAAAAAGACGCACCAGGCGCGCCTGGCGCGGTCAGGGGTGGATAAGGACAAGAACGGCCCGCACTATGAGTTCTTCACCGGCAACTCGGACAATCTGCAGGACCAGCTCATCGAGGGTGCACGCAAACACGGGGTATCGGTGGATATCCAGCCGGCGAACAACGTGGCCTCGGATATCTGGCAATGGGTGATCTTCCTGGGGGTTCTGGCGCTGGGATGGGTGTTCATGATGCGCCGGATCGGTGGCCCGAGCGGCCCGGGCGGCCAGATCTTCAACATCGGAAAGAGCAGGGCGCAGGTATTCGAAGGTGGCAAGAGCACCAACGTGAACTTCAACGATGTGGCCGGCCTGGACGAGGCCAAGGAGGAGTTGCAGGAGATCGTCGACTTCCTGAAGAACCCGAAACGCTACACCGATCTGGGGGCGAAGATCCCGAAAGGTGCGTTGCTCGTAGGTCCTCCGGGAACGGGCAAAACGCTTCTGGCCAAAGCCGTGGCGGGTGAAGCAAGCGTCCCGTTCTTTTCCTTGAGCGGATCGGACTTCGTGGAGATGTTCGTCGGGGTCGGCGCCAGCCGGGTGCGCGATCTGTTCAAGCAGGCCAAGGAGAAAGCGCCGAGCATCATCTTCATCGACGAGATCGACGCGATAGGCCGCGCGCGTGGTCGCAGTGTGAGCATGGGCGCCAATGACGAGCGCGAGAACACGCTCAATCAGTTGCTCACCGAGATGGATGGCTTCGGCACCAACAGCGGAGTGATCCTGATCGGTGCCACCAACCGCGCGGATGTATTGGATCGCGCCCTGATGCGTCCCGGCCGTTTCGACCGGCAGATCTTCGTGGACATGCCCGACCTGAACGAGCGGGTCGCCATCCTGAAGGTCCACCTGAAACCATTGAAGCTCGATGATGCGGTGGACGTGGAGTTCCTCGCGCGGCAGACCCCGGGGTTCAGCGGTGCCGACCTCGCGAACATCTGCAACGAGGCCGCCCTTATCGCTGCCCGCAAGAAGCGCAAGCAAGTGGAGAAGCAGGATTTCCTCGACGCGGTGGATCGCGTGGTGGGCGGCTTGGAGAAGAAGAACAAGATCATCACGGCGGAAGAGAAGAAGGCCATCGCTTACCACGAAGCGGGTCATGCCACGGTGAGCTGGCTCGTGGAACACGCATCACCCCTGGTAAAGGTGACGATCGTTCCTCGCGGGCGCTCACTTGGCGCGGCGTGGTATCTGCCGGACGAGCGTCACTTGACGACAGCCGAGCAGATGCAGGATGAGATCGCAGCGGCCCTTGGAGGTCGTGCGGCGGAGGAGACCATGTTCGGGAAGGTGAGCACCGGTGCGCTGAGCGATCTGGAGAAGGTGACGAAGCAGGCCTACGCGATGGTGACCATGTACGGGTTGAACGACCGCGTCGGCAACATCAGCTACTACGACAGCACGGGCCAGAACGAATACGCCTTCGGCAAACCCTATAGCGAGAAGACGGCCCAGACCATCGATGAGGAGGTAAGCCGCATCGTGGAGGGGCAGTACACCCGCGCCAAGCGTATCCTGTCCGAGAACAAGGACAAGCTCACAGCACTGGCCATGAAGCTCTTGGAAAAAGAGGTGATCTTCAAAGAGGACCTCGAAAAGATCTTCGGCAAGCGTGCCTGGGAACGCGAAGAACAGCCCATCAAGCCCGCAACCCCGCTTAATGGGAATGGCGGAAGTACGCTCGAAGCTCCACCCGTGTCGCAGCAACCGGAAACACCGGATGCCGCACCGCCCGCCTCCCAACCGGCCTAAGTGATCCTCGCCGGATGAGCGAATTCACCAAGCGGGCCATCACCGGCGCGGTGTACGTGGCGCTCACGCTCGGCGCGGCGATCATCGGCCCTTGGACCACGTTCATGTTGTTCCTGCCGGTATGCGTCACCGGGGCGCGTGAGTGGCACCGTCTTGCCCACGTTCCCGGCGAAAGTGACCCGGGTGAGGGACGCTCCATGCTGCTTGCAATGATCGCGTTTGCCGGGATCGGGTTGGTGCCTATGGCGGGTTGGTCGCTACGTGCCGGCACAGCGGCTGTTCTCGCGTTGCTTGTCGCCCTGGCGTTCGACATCATGCGGCGTGGTGTGAAGGACCCGGCGCATGCGTTCGCATCCCTCCTGGCCGTCGTCCTCTATATCGCCATCCCGTTCACCTGCGTCACGTGGATGGTGGATATCCATTGGCACGTTTTTGTCGGTTTCATGTTCCTGTTGTGGACCAGCGACACCGGGGCGTACCTCGTGGGGCGTGCTGTCGGACGCAACAAGCTCATGCCCTCGGTAAGCCCCGGTAAGACCTGGGAAGGACTTGGGGGAGGTGTCGCGCTCACGCTTCTGGTGGGTTGGTTGCTTTCCCGGTCCTGGGGCGAGCTTTCCACCTCCCAATGGTTGCTGGGTGCAGGTGTAGTAGCCGTGACCGCCACGCTCGGCGACCTGTTGGAAAGCGCGTTCAAGCGGGCGCGTGGTGTGAAGGACAGCGGGAATATCCTTCCTGGACATGGTGGGATCCTGGACCGGTTCGATGGCTTCCTGCTCGCGGCGCCGGCCATGCTCCTTGCGCTCCGTCTGATGGAACAGGTCCCCTTCTGAGATCGCGCCGGTGCGTCGGGATATATTCGCGCGCCTCACCACCATGACGCTCCACCGCGAAGGAACCCCGACCATCCTGCTCACCATCGCGTTCGTCTGCTTTGGCCTGTTCACCGCGTGGACATGGACGCCCGCGTGGCTCGCGTGGCCCGTTACCGTACTGCTGCTCGCCGTGCTGTTCATCGTGCTCTGGTTCTTCCGGGTACCCACCCGGCGGATCACGCAGGATGACGATGCCATCGTTTCACCCTGCGATGGCAAGGTGGTGGCGATCGAGGAAGTGGAGGAGCCGGAATACTTCAAGGACAAGCGCCTGCAGGTGTCCATCTTCATGAGCCCGTTGAACGTGCACATCAACTTCGATCCGATCAACGGCACGACGAGCTACTACAAGTATCACCCTGGGAAATACCTCGTGGCCTGGCACCCGAAGAGCAGCACCGAGAACGAGCGCAGCACCGTGGTGGTCAAGCATCCGCGCCATGGCGAGGTGCTCTTCCGCCAGATCGCCGGGGCGCTCGCGCGGCGCATCTGCACCTACAGCCAGGCCGGGAAACCCGCCGCACAAGGCAAGGAATTCGGGTTCATCAAATTCGGGTCACGCGTGGATCTTTTTCTGCCCCGCACGGCCGCGATGCAGGTGCGGATCGGTGACGTCGTCCAGGGTTCCACTTCCGTGATCGCCAAGTTCAACAGCTGAGCACATGCGCATCGGTCACCTTCTCCTCCCTGTGCTCTTCGCCGTTTCGTGCGTTGATGGACCCGTGGTTGTGCCTCCGCCGCCGGCCACCGACTCATCCGCCGACGCCCGGACCGAGCCACCTGCTGGCTTGCCCCCGATCCCTGGAGAAGCGACGGAGAATATTCAATTGACCCCGTTGACCGGCACCGGATTGAAGTTCGGTGGTGCGTACCGGTGCTCCGTGGGAGACCTGCACTACTACATGCGCTTCTTCGAGCGCGGCAGCGCCGCCTTCGTTGGCGGAACGGAGAAGTATGATGGCCAACTGGCGAGTATGCTCACGATCGACGTGAAAAGTGGCTGGAACCAGGTGCACAACTGTCCGGTGACGCAGCGCAACGACAGTCTGTTCATCCGGTCGGTCGGCATGAAGGGCGTGATCACTTACGCCGGTGATGTACGTGCACAGGGTGATTCCGTGCGATTCCTGCGGCACAGCGAGATCAACGGCAGCAACCAGATCATGCGGTACGTGTTCGTGCCGGACAGCGAGTTGGTGCCGAAGCCCTGACCACGACCTGCTCAGGCGCCCAGCAAGGGGCGGAGTTCTTCTATCCTCTTTATCCGGTAGGTTGCCAGAGGATCCGCGGGCTGTTCCGGATGGAAATGCGCCTGGTCCATCCCTGCGGCCCGTGCACCGTCCATATCCGCCGTGACGCTGTCCCCGATCATCAGGCTTTCAGCGGGGTCGGCCTTGGCCAGCTTCAGGGCCCGGCTGAAGATGCGTTGGTCGGGTTTGCCCGCTCCGGCGCTTTCGCTGGTGATCACATGGTCGAACAGCCCGTGCAGGCCGCTGCTCTTCAGCTTGGTGGCCTGTGTGAGCTCGAACCCGTTGGTGATGATGTGCATGCCGTACATCGGTCGCAGTTCCAGCAGGAACTCGATGGTGCCGGGAAAGAGGCCGTTCATGCGTGGGGTGCGATCGAGGTATTCGTCGCCCATCGTCCGCGCCAGGGGTTCATCTTTCACACCGAAGCGGAGCAGCGTGTTGCGGAACCGTAGCACGCGCATCACATGCTTGTCGAGCGTGCCGTTCTCCATGCGTTTCCAGAGGCTCTCGTTGATCTCCTCGTACACCTCGATGAGCGCAGCGGCATCGGGCACACCATGCGCTGCCAGCTCCAGGTCGTTGAACAGGTCCCGCAACACCGCACGCGAATTCGTGCGGAAATCCCAGAGCGTGTGGTCGAGGTCGAAGAACAGATGGCGGTACCGTTTCACTTCGCCGCCTGGTTGAAGCTTTCAGTGAACCCGCTCAGTACGGCGGCGACGGCCATGGCCTGCAGCACCACCGACACCAACAAGGCGGGGATGGTCCTGCGATCGTGGTGGAAGAAGCGGGCGGCGAGGATGCTGCCCAAGGGGATCGTGAATACGAGCGGGGTGAGCGCAGCCACACCCAGGTACCCACTGATGTGCTTGATCCGGATGATGCGGCGGTTGCGCTTGGTGAAGATGCGCGTGTTCGCTCCGCCCGCTGCCACCCGCTCGATCCGTTTGCGCAACCAGCGCAGGCGTGAACGTTCGGTCAAGCGTTCGCTCATGGCATAGAATGCCAGCACGCCGATGCACCCCCCCACGCTGGTCCACAGGAAGTTCTCAAGGAAGGTGAAGCCGAAGCCCGCGCCAAAACCCGCGGCCACCAGCATCTTCACCGTGCCCCAGGCCACCACGACCACTATTTCGGCCAGCTGAGGCAAGGGGTCAGAGCTTGGAGCCGAAGGCCAGGTCACCCGCGTCGCCGAGCCCGGGAACGATGTAGGCCTGTGCGGTCATCTCCTCATCCACGGCGGCCACCCAGATCCGCGTGTTGGCCGGCAGATGGCTTTTCACATGCTCGATACCCTCTGCGCTGGCGATCACGCTCACGATATGGAGGGCCTTGGGTTTTCCCAGCCGGAGCAGGGCCTTGTACACGAGCACCATGCTACGCCCGGTGGCGAGCATCGGATCGCTGATGATGAGCACGCGGTCTTCCAGGGACGGGCTGCTCATGTATTCCACCTCGATGTCGAAGCCGTCCTCGCCAGTGCGGTGCTTGCGGTAGGCGCTTACGAAAGCACAATCGGCCCGGTCGAAGTAGTTCAACAGGCCTTGGTGCAATGGCAGGCCCGCGCGGAGGATCGTGGCGAGCACCGGCTTGTCGTCCGCGAGGTCGACGCGCGCCGTGCCGAGCGGGGAGATCACCTCCTGCTCCGTGTAGTCGAAGGTCTTGCTCAGTTCGTACGCGATCACTTCGCCGATGCGCTCCAGGTTGCGGCGGAAACGGAGCGGGTCCTTCTGGATGGACTCGTCGCGCAGTTCGGCGATGAAGGTGTTCACCACGGAGCGTTCGCTGTTCATTCGCACCACCATCGTTCAGGTCCTTAGCAGGTTCAGCGGGAAAGGGAGCTTGTTCACCAAAGCTCGCAAATAAACGGAGCGTTCTCCGCCGAAGCCCATGTAGAACCGTGACAGGTCGGGGTCGTTCGTGCCGGCGAAGTCGAAGAGCAGATCCTGGCCCGCATGTTCGCTGATGATCCGATCGATCAGGAAGTGCATCGCATGGATCCTCCTGCCGGCCTCGTTCGCCAGGCCTTTGAGGAAGATGAGGCGGCCCCCCCAACGGATGAAGTACGCGGCGCAAACGAGTTCCGCGCCCGCCCGCACGCCGCATCCGAAGCCATGTCCGTGTTCGTCAGCGGCAAGGAGTATGCGGGCAAGGGCCTGTGACTGATCGGGCCGGATCTTCCATCGGCGGAACTGTTCGGACGTGATGAAGAAGGTGATGATGTCCTTGAGCGCAACACGCTCGCACCAACCCTCGCCGGCAGCTCCGGTCTTTTTGAGCGTACGGCGATGGTTCTCGCTATACCCCTTGCGGAGCGTATCGATCGATCGATCCAGACGGACGGTGATGTTCTGCTGTTCGGTCAGCACGGGTGATCTCGGTGTGCCCGGGCAGAGATACATGTCCGCAAAGCGGAAACGCGGCGGGAGTGCCGCTACGAATCGGGCCGTGTCGTCGGGGGAAGGGCGCACCGCGAAGGGGCCGAGCTGTTGCAGCAGGAAGGGTTGGTACGTGTAGGTGATCCCGTATTTCCTCCTCCAGGGCAGGGCCATCTGGGCGTCGTTCTCCTCATCGATGAGCGCGTCCCAACCGGGAGCGGCCGCTGAGAGGATGGCGCTCGAACCGTACCAGAGCTTGTTCGCGCAACGTTCAAGGCGCGCGTCCCACGCGGCCATGTCGATCCCGCTATGCGGCACATACCGGATCATGCCTTCGCGAGGTCTACCAGTTCGCGCATCGCTTCGGGGCCTCCCCTGAATTCTTCGTGGCCACTGAGGAAGCGGTCATGCCAGACGCTCACGAAGCTGCCTTGGACCTCGCGCACCGCATCGCTCACACGCTTCATCTCACCGATGGCCATGCGCAGACCTTCGCCGGTGCCATCCGCCAGTGCGCTGTCCATCACCGCGAATGGATGGAGCATGAGTCCGGTCTCCTCGTCCCGTTCGAGGTCGTACCAAGGGAATGGTGTACACGTGCCCGCCCTGAAACCGGCGCGATCGCTGAAGCCGATGGAATGGTCTTCGGTGATCCCATTCGCGATGAGGGCACGGAACGTATCGGGCATCCGCCAACGCAAGAAATGCTGGCGGGAAACGACGATGGGCCGACCGGTCACTTTACCGAGCTGCTCCAGTTCGCGCTTGAGGATCCATTCGTCGCGGCTGCTCTCGTATGAAGGGTGCAGACCGATATCCGCAGACACCTCGAGGCGCTTCAACAGCGCCGTGAACACCGGATGGTCGATACGCGCCGCATGGTCGAAGCGCCCTTCACCGCGCGTGAGCACGAAGGCGATCATGCGGTCGACTTTGTCGCGCACGTCAGAAAGTCGATCCACGAAGGTGGCGTACGGGTCTTCCGTGTTGCCCATGCGTACGTTCCAGCGTTCGAAGAACCGGGTCGCCCTTCCCGAGGCCAGGTCCTTCACTGAAGCGCCCATCGCGCGGTGCCATGAACGGGCCGCGTACTTCAGGCCGTTGTCCATGTCCACGGTGAGCACATGGCGGTAGGTGCGACGCGGAACGGGGAGTGATGGAAAGAGCGCCCGCAGATCCTCGGCGAGTTTCAAAGCCCAGTGGTCCGCGATCGGGAACTCATGGGCGTGGTGTCGCACGAGGGTCAGTTCACCCGCATCGATGCGACCGTGATCATCGCGTCGTTCGATGGTGTGCTCCTCCTCCAATGCGATGAAATGGAAGATCGCGGCGAGCATGTCCTGGCCAGCACCTGCGGGAAAGACCCGTAGGTCGTGGCCGGTTCCGCTGGCCGTCGGTCGCGCCTCCACTGATCGTCGGCCATCCAGCCACCCGCATGCGGGAACGTGGAAGGCACCATCGATAGGAGCCGCACCATAGACCAGTTTCGGGCCGGGGAACGTGCTTAGTTCCTCGCGCGAAGGGACCAGCGTGATCGGCCACCCCAACATGCGCTCGAAGACATGTCGCACCACGTACCGCGCACGCGGAGAGGGTGTTTCAAGCAGTACGTGCAGCATGGGCGGTGCGCTCCTGGCGCGTGCGGATGCCGAACGTACGAAGCAGCGATCTCGTATGGTCCTTCAACCACCATGACCATTTGAAGCGATGGATCCTCGCTGCGTTGTTGGCCCGGATATCATGTTCCACAACGGAATGCACCCAGGGCAGTTCCAAGCGGAAGGCATGGGAACCGTCCAGGTCCACATGCGTCAGGGCTCCGTCGTGCTCGGCCATGTATTCGAGCTGTGTGAAGTCCATGTGGTGGCCGGGTTTCTTCGTGTAGAGCGAAAAAGTCCTGTCCGCATTATCGCCGTTGGCGTCCGTGTAGCGGATGCGCAGCGGTTGATGACTTCGATAGGGAACGCCGGTGGTTTCCTCGCTGTAATGCGCGAAGGTGACCGCATCGTTGAGCGACAGATCGATGGCGATCAGGATCGCTTTTCGAGCGAGCAGGAACGCGAACGGGGATTCGGGTCCGAAGCTGCTCTTCTCCGTTGAACGCAGCAACTCCTCCGTTCCGGCACCGCATACGGCGAAAGAGTGCAGCGGATGCGGCGTGCGGTTGAAGCGTGGATGATCGATGGCGGCGTTCGCCAGCGCGCCACTGATGGACCGCGTGCGCCGCACGTCGAAGGCGTCGCCATCACGCAGGTCAAAATTGTACGCGGGTACGAGGACGGTGCCGGAGGGGCCGACGGCATCGGCGAAGGTATCCAGCAGTTCGGCGGCATGAAAGCGTTTTCCGGCTCGCCGCGCGTTCCAGGCCATGCGCGTCAGGTCGGCCATCAGTTGGATCGTATCGCCCGGTTTCACGCCCAGACGTGCGGGCCAGGAACGGGTGTCGTGTGCGTCGGTGCTCAATGCTTGCGCAGTTGCAGCAGTTCGTCCGCATAACCCAGCGATCGCCAGAACGCGAGCCCGGCCTCGTTGCCATGCACCACCTGCAGTTCGATGCTCGACACCTGCTTCGCGTGCAACCACACGTGCAGCGATCCGGCGAGCGCTCGCGCGATGCCTGAACGGCGTTGCGCGGCGGCGACATACAGGTGTGTTATGTGTCCGATGCGTTCCCCGCCGAGGTGCTCGGGCGCGAGCTTGATCGCGGCATGCGCGAAGCCGACAAGATGGCCATCGGTCTCGGCCACGGCTATCCGGGCGAAACGTTCAAGACCACCACGGGCGCCATCAAGCCAGACACGACCGCCGTCAGGCACGAGCCGAAGGGCCATGCCCTGCGCGGCCATTTCCACGTGCATCGCTTCGAACAACGCCGGTACTTGGGCGAGAGCCGGATCATCGGCGCGTTGAACGACCCGCACGGTCATGCTGCTCATGCGTTCGTGAAGAGGGAGATGACGTTCGCCACTGTGGTAGCGTCCCTGCGATCGAGCGCCCGCTCCAGGTCCACTTGTTTTCCGGTGGCGCTTTCCAGGTCGGCGATCAGATCCACGAATCCGAGCGAATCCAGCACGCCGCTGCGTAGGAGGTCCAGGTCATCCGTGAGGTCGGCGGACGAAAGTCCAAGCCGGACCAGTCGCTGTGCCAGACGTTCGGTCAAGACCTTGCGCACCGCGTTCTCAGCCATGTTGTGCGATGCCGATGAGCTGCTGGCGGTCCATCTTTCCGTGGGCCGTCAGCGGCAGTTGTTCCTGGATGATGATGCGCTCCGGTACCATGTAGACCGGAAGATGATCGCGGCAATGGGAGAGTAGTTCGGCAGTGTCGTGCGGCACGTCGATAAAAGTAACCAGGCGCACCGCCCCGGCTTCCTGTATCGGCACGGTCACGGCACGGCCCCCATTCAACAAGGGGGCGAGCAGTTCGTCCACCTCACCGGGCTCTACGCGATGCCCGGCCAATTTCAGCTGGTGGTCGATGCGGCCCAGGTAGTGGAGCGTTCCATCCGGGTCCATGCGGACCCGATCACCGGTGCGGTACCAGCGTTCGCCTGTTCCTGTGATGTCGGCGAAGCTGGCGGCGTTCACATCGGGCAGGCCGATGTACCCATTGCTGATCTGCGGTCCGGTCACGCACAATTCCTCGTGGTCGATGATGGCCTTGTGACCGGGGAATACCTTGCCGATGGGCACGAGGCCGGGGCGGTCCAACTGCTCGCGCTGAAGCTCATGGGAGCTGATGGCTATGGTCGCTTCCGTGGGTCCGTACAGATTGATCGACCGAGCGTTCGGCGCGGCGGCCGCGAAGGCGCGAGCTGTATCATACGGCAGGCCTTCACCGCAGAAGAACGCGTACCGGATCGCCGGGAAGACATCGGGCTTCAAGCCACGCATGCGTTCCATAAGTGCGGGCAAGGAGGGAACTGAGAACCACACGGAGATCCGTTCATCGCGCACGAACGCAGCGGTCCTGAGCGCACCCTCATCGGGTGGCACGCAGAGGCACGCTCCCACGCCCCAGCATGCGAAGAGGTCATGCACGCTCAGGTCGAAGGTGAGCGCGAAGAACTGCGTGAAGCGGTCCTGTTCGTTGAAGTCGTACGCTGTGAGCAGGTGGCCCAAATACGCCGCCACATGGGTGCGGGATACGCTCACCCCCTTCGGACCGCCGGTGCTTCCACTGGTGAAGAGCACGTAGGCCTCATCACCATCGAGGTGAGCAGGCATTGCGATCGGTGCGTCCGGCCCGGGGATGTTCAACGGGGTCAGACCGGGGGTCGAAGAACCCTCGCCGACGATGAACCGTGCTCCCGAGATCGCGATCATCCGCTTCCAGCGCGCGGCCGGGCCATCAGGGTGGAGCGGTACGTAGGCGCATCCGGCTTTCAGGATGCCCAGGATCGCGGCATAGGTGGATGCGCTCTTGTAGGCGACGATGGCGATGCGCTCGTTGGAAGCGCGAGCGGCGATCAACGCATCGGCGATCGCATCGCTCCAACGGTCGAGTTGCGCGTACGTGTGCGACGCGCCGCCGATCCGCAAGGCCTCACGTTCAGGCCACGATGAAGCCGAACGGCGGAAGAGCGCGATCGGGTCGTGATTGGGCGGCATCGCTGGACAGTGGGAACGTTCGGTCAGAATTTGGGCAGCCGTCCTTCTGCGCAAAGCAAAGCGTCGGAGAAGTACTTCGTGCCCCAGTTCGGGAAGGCGAAATTCTCGTAACGGCCCCACACGGGAAATGAACCGGTCAACGCGCCGTGTGCTTCAGGTGGACCCGCGAAGTTCACTTGCTGCATGGCCGCCAGCAGGTCGGTCATCCGTCGCAGGCCTTCCGCGTATTTCTCCTCACCGTTGATGCGATGGAGCCAGGCCCAACACACCGCGAGCTGCGCGCATCCGGTGGTGATCAGGCTTTCGCTGCCGCGCCATTGTCCGTCGTACCGGCCCTTCAGCCAGCCCTCGCGCAGGAAGGTGTCCAGGAAGAAGTTCGCGGTACGGATGGCCCGGTCCATTATCACGTCGTGGCGGACGTGCGCGGCACATTCGATCAGCCCATCGATGGTGTAAGCGATCGTGTGCGTGATCGGCCTGTCGTTGTGCTTCGTCGTGTTGTCGGCGTTGCTGAACCAGCCGTTCGCCCATTGCTGCGCGAGTACCCACTCCAGGTTGGCCATCGCGGCTTTCTTATAGCGCTCGTCACCTGTGATGCGATACAGCCTGAGGATGGGCGCACTTACATAGGTGTCATAGACACGAGCACTCCCGAGGAAATTCTCCTTTCGCCAGGCACCGTCGCGGGATTGCGAACCGAGGATCCATTCCCCCGCCCGCTTGCTCGCTACCAGGAACTCTTCACGTCCGGATGCATCATGGGCCGCGAGCAGACCCCGTATGACCTGTGCGGTGTTGAAGACGACGGAGTCGCGTTTCTCACCCACACGGCCTCCCTGCCATCCGCCGTCCGGGCGTTGGATGGAGAGCAGCCAGTCCGCCGCGCGAAGAGCCCGTGCGCGCGGCTCCTCCCATCGCAGGTGTTCGGCCGAAGCCAGCAAGGTCGGGATGATGTATCCCGTCGTTTCCGGATACGAGGTGCTCCACCCATTCACGAGGTGATAGCTGCCGATCCCCGCATCAGTCCCTTGATCCTGCGCGCGCATCAGGTAGCCGATGGCCCCTCGCAGTGCTTCGTTCCGGTTGGCTGGATGTGAGACCGGCCTCGTCCGGTGCGCCATCAGCAGGCGCCGCTTCACCGGATCGGTCAGGCAGGCACTGAACCCATGGATGTAGTTGAGGGCGGAGCGGATCACCAGGACTTGAGCAATTCGTCGCAGATGTGCTCAGCGGCACGGCCATCGCCGAACAGCGGGTCGACCGCCGGTATTCCGTTGCGCATGAAGTTCTCGAAACCCGCGGTGATGCGACCGGGATCCGCATCGGCGAGCACGGCTTGTCCTTCACGGATCAGTTCCACCCATTCCGTCTCCGGGCGGAGCACGACCCCGGGCTTTCCGAAGAAGTAAGCCTCCTTCTGCACGCCGCCACTGTCGGTGATCACGAGCCGGGCATTGCTCTCCAGCGCGATCATGTCCAGGAAACCCGCTGGCGGGATGAGCAGGAAGCGAGGGCTGTTCTTCAGTGCATCCTTCACATCAGCGGTGAGCAGGGACTCCATCATCTTGCGAGTGCGCGGATGCACCGGCAGTACGAACGCCAGCTCATGGCGCGCATGCAGTTCGAGCAACGTGCGGAAAATGTCGTTGAGGCGTCGTGCGTCGTCCGTGTTGTGGTCGCGGTGCACGGTGACGAGCGCGAACCCGTTCTCCCCCAGCCCGTATTCCTTCAGGATGCCGGAACGTTCCCGGGCTATTGATGCGAAGTAGAGGCTGTTGTCGTACATGACGTCGCCGCACTGTACCACATGCGGCCGATCGGCAGAGGGTTTCACATCGTTCGCCCCGGTGAAGCCTTCGCGCCTCAGGTTCTCCACGGCCGTATCCGTCGGGCAGAAGAGCCAGGTGCTGCAATGGTCGCAGACGATGCGGTTCACCTCCTCGGGCATGCGCTTGTTGAAGGACCGGAGACCCGCTTCCACGTGGGCGACGGGAACGTGCAGTTTGGCGGCGGCGACCGCACCGGCGAGCGTGCTGTTCGTATCGCCATAGAGGAGCACCACGTCGTGCCCTTTCTTCAGCAGTATGTTCTCGATGCCCTCGATCATGCGCGCGGTCATCACACCGTGGCCGCCGCTCCCCACGTTCAGGTTGATGTCCGCCGCCGGGATGCCGAGCTCATCGAAGAACACCTGGCTCATGTTGGCGTCATAGTGCTGGCCGGTGTGCAGGAGCGTTTCGGTGATGCGCCCCTTCGCGTGTGTGCGGATGGCCCGGCTCATGGCCGCCGCCTTGATGATCTGCGGGCGCGCGCCGATGACGGTGAGGATCCGGAGAGGTGGTGGCATTTTCGTGGTGAACCCTTGGCGTACGTAGCGTCTTGGCGGTAGAATTTCATAGCTGCCCGTTGTCGGCGAAACTGAAATACCCGGTCGCGGCCACGATCAAGTGGTCCTGCACGGTGATGTCCAGAAAGCGTCCCCCTTCCACGAGTTTCCGCGTGAGCATGACGTCCTCGGAGCTGGGGCGCAACTGCCCGGATGGATGATTGTGGCAGAGGATGACCGAACTGGCTCGTTTCTCCAGCGCTTCGCGGAAAATGAGCTTCGGGTCGGCCACGGTGCCATGCATCCCTCCCTGGCTCACTTTGGTGCGGTCCAACAGGCGATTGCCCCTGTCCAGCAGCAGGAGCCAGAATTCTTCATGGGGGAGATCGGCCACCCAGGGCCGAAGCACGTCATACGCTTCCCGGCTGGTGGCGATGAGGGGCCGTTGTTCCACGGTCGCGTCCCGCCGCCTCTGGCCCAGTTCCAAAGCCGCCACGATACTTAAGGCCTTGGCCTCGCCGACCCCGTTGATCTTTATCAGTTCAGCCACGCTCAGCGCCGCCAATTTGTGGAGGTCGTTCCCGGCCCGGCTCAGGATCAGGCGGGCCAGGTCCAAAGCGCTGTCCTTTGGGGTGCCGCTGCGGATCAGGATGGCCACCAGTTCGGCGTCGCTCATGGCCTTCGGGCCGTTGGCGAGCAGGCGCTCGCGCGGACGGTCCGCTTCGGACCACTCCGGGATGCTCAGTTTGGCGGGGCTTTCGTCGAGACCTTCCACGGGCCACAAAGTAGAACAGGCCCCGAGTTGGGACCTGTCCGGAATGCGAATGGGACCGGGCGGTCCTTATTTCAGCTTGGCGACGTGCTTGCGCAGGCTGCTCTTCAGGTTGGCCGCCTTGTTCTTGTGGATCACGTTCTTCTTGGCCAGCTTGTCCAGCATGCTTTCCGCCTCGGGCAGGAGCTTCTCGGCGTCCTTCTTGGCGGTAGTGGCCCGCAGGTCGCGCACGGCGTTGCGGGTGGTCTTGTGCTGGTAGCGGTTGCGCTCGTTGCGGGTCTCGGTCTGGCGGACACGCTTCAGGGCACTCTTATGATTGGCCATCGGTTCTTTGAAAAGGACGGCAAATATAGACGGAGGCCCCGTATGGCAATGGGTTCCAATGAAAAAGCCCCTCTTCGGGGGCTTCTTCTGACACGGAAGGCAGAGTTCAGTATGCGCGTTCGTCCTTGCCGAACATGTTGGTCACGGTCTTCACCACGATCTTGAGGTCCAGCTTGAAGGACCAGTTCTCGAGGTACCACACGTCCAGGTCTACCCGCTTTTCCATCAGCTCGGGGGTACGGGTCTCGCCGCGGAAGCCGTTCACCTGGGCCCAACCCGTAATGCCTGGGCGTACGAAGTGGCGCACCATGTACTTGTCGATGATGTCGCGGAACTGGTCATTGAGCTTCAGGGGGTGCGGGCGCGGGCCGACAACGCTCATCTGACCAAGCAGCACGTTGAAGAACTGCGGCATTTCGTCCAGGTTGCTCTTCCGCAGGAAGGAGCCCACCTTGGTCACGCGCGGGTCGTTCTTGGTGGCCTGCTTGCTGTCGGCCTCCTTGTTCAAGCGCATACTGCGGAATTTGTAGCAACTGAACTTCTTCTTGCCTTCGCCCAAGCGGGTCTGCTTGAAGAACACGGGACCGGGGCTGCTGAGCTTCACGGCGAGAGCCAGCAGGGGAATAAGCCAGCTGAGCACGAAGACGATGACGCCGAGCGAGAAGAGGATATCGAAGGTGCGCTTGGCCAGCCGGTTCCAACGGTCATCCAAGGGCTCATGGCGCAGCTTGCTCACCGGCACGCTGCCATGGAACTCCAGGTTGCTGGTCTGGACCACGGGGATGAAGCTGTCGCCGCTCGGGATCACGCGGAAACGGATGGTGTTCCGTTCGCAGTATTCCATCAGGTCGGTGATGGCATCCTTGTGCGTGCCGGGCAGGGCGCAGTAAACGATGTCGATGCGGTTCTGGATGGCGAAGGCCTTGGCGGCTTCGATGTCGCCGATGCGTTGCGCGCCGAGAACGCCGTCCACTGGACGATCGCTGAACAGACCGCGGAAGCGATAACCGCGTACGGTCTGGTCCTGGCAATACTGGAAGATCTCTTCGGCAGCAGGCCCATCACCCACGATGATGAGGTCCTTGACGGTGGTCAAGGGTTCGAGCGTGAGAACCTGATTGATGCCGCTGCGCATGTTGAGGAAGGAGCGCTGACCGGAGCGGAGCAAGGTAGCGAGCTCCTGGTTCAGTTCAGGGCGCGACGCGCGTCGCTCACCCAGAAGGTTCGGAAGAGACAGCTTGTTGCGAGGGGGTAGTGGATTCTCCACGCGATCGTGATGGTATAGCGGTCTTTCCGGGATGAGTGGGTCAAATGTAGAGGAGCGTCTTTCCAGAAGTCAATTTTGTCGATAAGATATTGTCCTTCGTCGAATTCGCCAACGTAGTCAGATCCTTCAGACCGCTCAACTCGACGTGCGTCACACCGCCCGTCGTTTTCTGAAGCGCTCCGTGGCGGAAAGCCAGATGAAAGCCGTGTTCGTGAAGAGGTAGCGCTTCCAGAGTCGGCGTGGCTCCAGGACCAGGCGATAGGCCCATTCAAGAGAGAGGTCGCGCATCCATTTGGGTGCCCGTGTGTCCACCCCGGCGTACAGCAGAAATGCGCCTCCCATTCCGAGCATGATGGCATTGATCTTCCCCTTCCTGCCCGCCATCCACTTCTCCTGTTTGGGGCATCCCAATGAGACCAGCACGATGTGCGCCCCGCTTGAATTGATCCGGTCCACCGTCTGTTCGCTCTCTCGGGCATCCAGTTCACGGAATGGCGGCGATTCGGCGCCGGCGATGCGCAATCGGGGAAAGTCCTTCGCGGCACGCGCGACGATGTTATCGAGCACCTCTTGTTTGCCGCCGTAGAAGAAAACGCCGAGTCCCTGGCGCTCCGCTTCAGCCATCAATGCAGGCATGATGTCGTTCCCGGCCACGCGTTCCTGCTGAAGGCCATGCGTCCGGTTCAGCTTGTTGAGCATGGGCATGCCGTCAGCCGTCGCGAAGTCCGCGAGGTTCACCACATCCGCGAACGCCTTGTCGTTGTGCGCCTCGACACACATGTGGGAGTTCACGCAGCAGACGTAACTGGAGCGGTGGGCTGCGCCAAAGGAGGCGAAGCGCGCGATATGTTCCGCGAAGCTGCCCGTGGAAAGGTCCACGCCCAACGTCCGCTTTTTGGGCAGGGGCTCCATCAAGCGGTAACGGCGGGTTTCAGGCGCACGTCCTTCAGGGTGTGCGCGATGATGCGGTCGCTGCCGTTCTCGTACCACGTGATGGTCTCGTTCACGGCTTGTTGCAGGGAGAACGGAGGCTCCCCGAGCGCGGCGATCGTGCGGTCCATCGGCGTGATGTAATCGCTCGTCATGCTGCGGTACCTGCCGGTGGTGATCGGGAACGGGATGTGCAGCAACTTCAGGATGTCGCCGCCGAAGGCGATGGAGCGAACGAGCCAGGAGGGGAGGTAGCGGACGGGCTTGCCAGTGAGCCGTTTCGAGATGGCATCCACCCAGGTACGCAGGTCGAACGGCTGATCGCCCACATAGAACACCCTGCCGTTCATCTCCTCTTTCGGCAGCGTGAGCATGCGGTCGATCTGCCAGACCACGTTGCCGACGTAGCCGTAGGAGCGAATAACCTTCTTGTTGCTCGGGTGGAAGTACATGCCCCTGCGCATCACCTTGAACATCACGTCCCGGTAACGCAGGCTGAACGGGCCCCAGATGGTGGTCGGCCTGATGATCGTCCACGCGCAGTTCAGGTCGGCCCCGCGAATGGCCATCTCGTTGCGGCGTTTGGTCTCTCCGTAAACAGTGAACGGCTTGAAATCGAGGTCGTCCTTGGGCTGATAACCGGCTTCGCAGACGAACTGGGTGCTGGTGATGATGAGCCGCTCGATCGACGGCGTGTTCTTCACCACGCGGAGCAAGCGCTCCGTACCGATGTCGTTCTGCTGGTAGGCGGCGATGTCGGTGTCATCCGTATCAGCACGCGCGGCGAGGTGGACGACATGTGTGGGCTTGAATTCCTGGAAGAGTTCCCCCATGCGCTTCTCGTCCATGATGTCGCAGAGCTTCCATAAGGCTCTGTGCTCCGGGTTGAGCGGCGGGTTCCAATCCAGGTTCACCAGGGGGATGCCCTTGGCGATGTAGAAGGTCATGAGGTTCGTGCCGATGAACCCGGATCCGCCGGTGACCAGCAATCGCATGTGCTCCATCAGTTACGTCCGCTGTGGTTGCATTGAATGATGGCCGCCAGGAGGTGCTTCGCCCCGGCGCCCTGATACTGTGGAGGGTTTCCAAGTGCTGAAGGTCCTCCGCTTTGCGTCGTGGCCCCGCTGAGGTAGCCGAATGGTCGAGCGTCGGGGAGCATGGGGTGGCTTGGTACGGCCCGATCAGGAGGCGGGTTCCGGGCGGGCGAAGGTATCCGGCCGCGAGACCGACTGGAGCTTGCCCGATCTCCGGCGGGGATTCGCCGGTACGGAAGCGGTGGTTCGTCGAATGTTCGGAACGGGAAGCTCCTGGGTGGGGTTTGAAGGCCGGATCCGGCACGACCGCCGGACCGGAACAACACTCCCGGAATGCGCACCCTCCGAACACACCAGATACGGGCCGGTCTGATCAGCGCTCTTGGTCTGAGCGCGCTGATCGCACAGGCGACCACGTACTATGTATCACCCAATGGTAACGATGCCGGCAGCGGTACTTCACAGGGTTCCGCGTGGCGCACCATAGACCGGGTGAACCAGATCACCAACGCGCTCCAACCGGGCGACCAGATCCTCTTTGAACGCGGCGGACATTTCCGTGGCGGTCTTTACTGGGCTTCCTCGGGTTCCGCTTCGGCTCCGATCGTCTATGGCGCATATGGTACGGGCGCTGATCCCATCATTGATGGTGCTCGCGCCGTTACGGGCTGGACCCAGCATAGCGGGAACGTTTGGAAAGCCCACGTTGGCACGCGGGTGGATCAGGTCTGGATAGGAGGACAGCGAAGCGTGTTGGCCCGGACACCGAACACGGGTTGGTTCCGGAACGACCAGGCGTACGGTACCTCATTGCACAGCAATAGCCTCACTCAGCCGGACGGTTATTGGACCGGAACGCGTTGTGTCGTGCGGAATACGGCCAGTAGCGTGGACACACTTCCCGTGGTCGGATTCAGCAACGGCACATTGACATTCTCCGTGTCCCCGATCAACGGGAACATGGGGGTGGATGATTGGGGCTTCTACCTGGAGAAGCGGCTGGACCTGCTCGATGCTCCGAACGAGTGGTTCTATGACGCTCCGTCCGGTGACCTGTACCTGCAGGCGCCGGGCAACGCTGACCCGAACGGTCTCCTGGTGGAGGCCAGCACGGAGTACGCCGGTGTCTGGGGGCAGCCGAACCAGCATCACGGCCGGGTTGAGCACATCACCTTCCGTCACTTCCGCAACTCCGCCATCCGAGTGGACGTGTGCAGCTACCTGACCGTAACGGCTTGTACGATGGAAGACATGTACCATGGTATCCGGAGCTATGGGCATCACAACACGTTCTCGAACAACACGATCCGGCGCACGCTCGCGACCGGTGCGTTCATCATCGACAACAACAGTGTATTCGAGAACAACAGCTTGGAGCACATCGCCGAGGTGATGGGAGAGGGGGAGAGCGGCTGGGGCTATTTCGGTGTGCGTTGCGCGGGCCCGGACAACATCATCCGGAACAACCGGTTCGAGAGCATCGGTTACATCGCGATCATTGCCGATGACAACCAGCTCGTGGAGAAGAACGTCGTCCACAACTACCTCACGCTGCTGAACGACGGCGGCGCGATCGCCTTCGACAACTCCGATGGGCTCACGATCCAGGACAACATCATCTATGATGTCGTTTGCAACCTGGACGGGTCCTCCACGGTGATGCCGCATTATGCGCGCTATGGTCACGGCATCTACTTCGGGAACCAGAGCAACGTGAACACGACCGTCCGCCGCAACACGATCGCCAATGTGTCCGGCGTGGGCATCGTGGCGGACCATACCATGAACTCGCATGGATGGCAGGTCCGGGACAACACGATCTTCAACTGCGACATCGGCATGTCCATCGGGGACTACTCCAATGCCAACGGTCCCCACGCCGTATCCCCTTACTATGTGGCCAACTACGACGACCAGTACACCGGCAACATCATTTATGGCCTTCGCAAGGACCAGCTCGCCTTGCGGTTCTACAACTGCTACAGTGCGCTGCCCACCGATTTCGGCACGTTCGCGAACAACCGCTACTTCAACCCTTACAACGAGATCGGCATCTTCCACTTCGGGTTCCTCTCCGGGCAGTACTACTACGGGCTGGAACACTGGCAGGCTGTGCGGGGGGAAGAGCAGGGAAGCACACGCAGCCCGCTGCACCTGAGCGAATGGACCACGACCAACGAATTGTCGGGGGAACTGCTCCCGAACGGGACTTTCCCCGACGCCGTCACCGGATGGGAGTACTGGCCCACCAATGTGCAGGTGACCCACAACGTGAGCGAACTGGACAACGGTTGCGCCAGGATCAACCTGCCGGACAACTCCGAGATGACCTATTCGGCGATGCGCAACAACGCGTGGTTCCCGCTCCAGAATGGTCAGAACGACTGGTACCGGCTGGATATTTCCACCCGGAGCAACGCGCCCGGCTATGTTCTGGCACGGGTACGTGGTGAGTCACAGATCAGCAACCCGTACGCTTTGTGGGAACGCATGCTTCCCTTTGGCGTGGAGCGTCGGGACCACAGCTACTACTTCCAATCGCCCAACGCGGAGGACGCCCAACTCGTGCTGGTGAACCAGTGGACGGAGCCGATGTACTACCTGGACAATGTGCATTTGCACAAGGTGCAGGTACAGGCGAACGACCCGTTGGAACACCAGATGATCCTGATCAACGATCAGCCAACAGCCGAGACGTTCGGGCTTGAAGGATGCTGGAGCGATGTGAACGGGCAGTATTTCTCCGGCAGCATCACCCTTCAGGGTTCCACATCCAAAGTGCTCGTGAAAGAAGAGGAGGACCTGTGCGGATTGAGTACGGGCGTGGAAGCCGTTGCGGCCGGGGCGAACATCGGCGGGGTGTATCCGAACCCTGTGAAGGCCGGTACCCGTTTGGCGTTCAGGAACCCGGCATCCGGCACCGCCTCGTTCATCGGCGCGAACGGCCAGACGGTGGCCACCGTCTTCCTGCCGCTCGCCAGCCCGAGCATTGACGTACCGAGCGGCCTGGAGAAAGGCATCTATGCCTTGCGCATCACCGGCTCGACCAACCGTACGGAAAAGATCATTGTGGAATAGTGTCCGAGTTGTTCCGATAGAAGGCCTGGGGCTTCGGCTCCGGGCCTTCGCATGTTGGACCGCCCTTCGGTCAGGCGGTCGAGCAGTTCATATGCGACGTTGGGGCCGGACCGTGCGGTCCTGTCACGTCAGCCACTCGCCTGTCAGCGACTTCCTTTTTCCTGTGACAGCCGATGGCTTGATACACCAGGGGGCCATCAGGAGCATCAGGAAGACGAACCCGAAATTGTATCCGAAGAACGAGATCTCGATCTGCCAGCAGAACAACATGTAAACGAACGCGGCGAACGCCGGTGCCAGCGCCGTGTTGTTCAGGTACTCCATGCGATATCGCTTGTAGCCGTTCCAGTAGACCAGGTAGAAGAGCACCAATCCCACGAGGCCCTGGCCCAGGAGGGTCTGAAGGAACGCGCTATGCATATGGATGTTGTAGGAGTCGTTCTCTCCCCACAATTCCGCTACATGGTCAAGCAGGTTGAGCCGGGCCTGGCCTTGGAACCCGTTCCCGAAGATCAAACCCCGACCGTCGTTGAACGCCCAGTCGAATCCGGACTCCCATATGTACGTTCGGCCATTGAAGGTGGTGACATCCTCCTTATCCACCCGCTCCAGGATGGCCACGAAGAAGGGCAGAGAGAGGATCTGGAAGATGAGCAGGGCGAAGCTCATCATCAGAGGCATGGTGAAAAGGGAGACCGTGTAAATGCCCTTCATGGCCCTGATCGCCTTGGTGACGAAGAGGATGGTGATCGCGAAGAAGGTCATGAACGAGAGCCGGCTGTTCACGCTCATCATCATGGCCATGTTCAACAGGTAGAGCCCGATGATCGCGATGAACCGGAACGGTCGGTTCTTGAAGTCCCGCATGTAGAAGAGGAGCATCAGGTTCAAAAAGGCCATCAGATGCGCCGACTCATAGATGCCGAGCATGAAGGGCCAGCTGATACGCCCCTCGAAACTGTGCAACACGTTGTGCAGGCCCGCCGCCACGCCGATCAGATTCACCGCCTCCAGCGCCAGCATGCTCTTGAGCACCAGGTCGAGCCAGTTGAAATCATCCCGATGCAGGTTATACACGTGAACGATGATCGACGCGAAGAGCGGCACACTGAACTCCAACGTCATGGCCAGGGAGTTGGACATCTTCAGCACGGGGCTGTGATAGTGGAGACCGACGAACAGCGAGACGATCATGGAAATGATCGCTGCCAGGCACACCAGGAAGGTCCGGTTCACCACCGGGGTGAAGCTTCCGCGTACGAGCAGGTCCAACAAATGGAAGGCGACGATCGCCGTGTAGGGGATCACGGCGAAGACCAGGCCCGCGGTCCAGGTGAACCCCGGTTGGTACATGAGGTAGTTCCCGATCCCGAAGACCGGAAGGCCGAGAATGAAGAGCGTGTTGACGAGCTTGTGCTTCTGGATCACGAGGCGTGCCTGATCGGCGGTTACCGACGCGTCGAAGATATCGGCATGCGAGGTGTCGGCCTTGCGCATGGGGGTGTTCCGACGTGATCGTCCTGCAAGTGGCCCATGGGCGGATGCGTCCAGGATCGAACAGGGATCAAGACCCCGGTAACCCGCACCTCGGGTTGACCTGCGCGAAAGTCGCCGAAGAGATCACCAATAACAGGCGCCCTCGACAACGTTCGCGTGCTCCGGCCGCTCGTCCTCGCCGGGCCGTACCCAGTACTCGTTCCGCAGGCGATGGTTCTCCCAGCGCTGCCCGATGATGCCGAAAAAGAGCTGTGTGGCGCCTCCGATGTGTACGGCCTTCTTGCCCGTGCGTTTCGCATGCGCGGCAAGCGGGAATCCGTAGGCCCCGGCGCCGATGATGGCGATATCGTAGTCGGTGGCATCCATGCGTCCCTTCATATAATCGAGCGCTTCGAACCAATCGGCGAAGGAGGTCGGCTGCCCGGCGACGGTCTGGACCGCGCGGATCGTCTTGAGGTCGAACGCAGGCAGCGCACGTGGGTCCTTGAAGAGCAGTTCCCGCCGCTCGTACTGCCGCCGGATGGTGTTCTCGAACGGATGTACAAGGAGGACTTTCCTTCCCGCGAGCATCTCGCTCCAGGGGTTCTGATGCTCGTACGGTTCAAGATCGATCAACTCCACCTTGGTCACATGAGCGAGCTCCTTGGAGAAGAAGATCTCCTCGCGTCGCCAGGTACCGAGGATGTCCACCTGCTTCATGTCCTCGAGCATCAGTTCGCCGAAGCGGATGAGCTGCTCCACGCTCGCGGAAAAGAAGCCCGAGAGATTGGACATGCACCACAGATACTCCGGATCGAACCCGTAAGAGGGGATGTCTCCCGTGATGAAACGCACATGGTTCAGCAGAGAAGGCTTGGGATCGGCCTTGTGGCCGAGATAGCCCAGGAGCGCGTTCAGTTCCGTACTGCCGAAACGGCAGATCATGCTTGGCTTGTCGGCCAGCAGCTCGCTCTTGATGCGATCGCTGCTGGCCTGACCGCGCAGGTCCGCGTACTGGTAGCTGATCCCGAATTTCGATCGGTTCCGAAGGACTTTGACAAGTCCGTTCCGGCCTTTTTTGAGGAACTTCAGGGTGCCGTCGCTGGGGAGCATGATCTTGCGGTCATTGGAAGGTCGACTGTGGATCGTTCAAGTTCGGCCGAGGAGGCGCATCAGTGGATCCCGAGCGACTTCTGCAGTCGCGAGAAGAAAGGAGTGACAGCCTCGTCAACCTCTTTCGGCAACAGGCTCTTGATGGCGTTCTTGAACCTGCGCAACCCGGTGGGCTGCACGTAGCGCTTGAAATGCGCATGATCCCTGACCACGTCCACCATCATATGGCGGGGGTGGTTGAGAGGCAGTCCGATCTCCATCAGGACGTCCTTGTTCCTCACATCGTTCTCGCTGACGGTATTGGTGCCGTCAGCACCGAATCCGACGTTCCGGATCATGTTGACGTTCGGGATGATGTTCACCGCTCGTTCTACGATACGGCCGAAGTCGAACTGGAAGTCCCATGAACGGATGTTCCCGTTGTAGGTATTGTCGAACACCCCGTACGCCTCGGCCATCTCGGCCTTGCTGATGAAATGGCCGTTTATGATGCCTGCTTCCCTCACGGCGGGCCACTCCTTCATATCCACATCGTATTTGCGCCACACGCGCCGCCATCCCGCCCATCCCCAGTATGCTCCGTAGCCATGTGTGGAGAAATAGTAGGAATCAGTGTCCTTCACCTCCCATTCGGTCATCAGGTTGTTCCCCATGATGCACCACACGCGCTCATCATCCTTGTAGTGGTGCAGGAGCTCCTCGCAATACCAGAAGAAGCTCTGCACGGGCAGCGTATCGTCCTCCAGCACGATGCCCATCTCCTCATGCTCCCAGAACCAGGTCATCGCGGTGGCCTCACCCATTTTCACACCGAGGTTCACGTCGCTGAACTTCGTCCGCACCTCACAGGGCCAATCCACGAGTTCGACCAGTGACCGTACACGGGCGCATTTCGCCTTTTCCTCCTCGTTCCGTGCACCGTCGCAGGCGAAATAGAGCCGCGGCGGACGTGCCTGCCTGATGCTCTCGAACACCTTGAGGGCGGTGTCATACCGATTGAACGCGATGAACAGTACAGGGGTGTTCAACGGCCCGGGGGGGATGAATGGCGTGCTCATGTTCAGAAGACGTTCACTCGATTGTCGCGATGGTAGAGCGTGTAGTAGCGGAACATGGAGACCACCTGGCGTGCGACCGCTGTCGGTGTCGCGAACTCATCGACGAAGCGGTAAAGGAAGAGCTGCATGCGGTCATTCTCGCGCACGCACACGTCCTGCACGATATTGCCATACCGGTCGTACGGCAGGATCTCGACCAATGCAGCGGCGTGCGCCGTTGGCAGGAGCATATTGCTTCCGTGGACGCCGATGACCACCTGGCTCTTCGCATAGGTCCGGCACCAGAGCAGTTCCGTCTCCTTGTCGATGCGTTTGGTACGCAGGTCCTCCGCCAGGCCTGCAAGGCCACCCGGCTCAGCCAGACCGACCACGGAAAAGGATGCATCCGGGTACTCACGCTTGATCTTCCGGATGGTCTTCTTGATCATCGCGGTCTGTCGATGAACGAACAGACCACCCAGGCTGCTCCGAAGACGGAGCGGGTTCAGCGCTCGATACACCAGCTTGCTGAATGCGGAGTCGAACCACAACCGGTCCGTGCGTGCCACGAAGGTGATATGCGGCGAACGCGTGGTGAATTCCGATAGCTCGAAGGGCTTGATCCCGGTGAAGCGCCCGATATCGATCGCGGTGAATTCCGGATGGCTCCAACAGCGGGCAAGTGAGACTTCCTCATACCTCGGCAATTGCTCCTGAACAAAGGCGTCAATGCAGGGATGCCAGGCTCTCGCTTGGGAGAGTTTCTGGTCGACCACCCAGACCTCTGCCACCCCTTTCGGGACCAGCCATTCGAACATCTTCGGTATGAGCAGGATCACCCCATGGTCCGGATAGTTGTCCAGGTAGTGTTGCGCGTTGAACAGTTTCAGGAGGACGTGGCCGTAGAGGTGGTCCAGCGTGTTGAGCACGATCACTTTGCTCCGCTGGCTGAAGACCTTGCGCTCGATGGCGAACTTGAACGTGGTGGGGGACGCGTACTCCGGATAGGTGATCCATGGCTCCGCGTTCCAATGGAGGATGTTCCTGGATTCCGGCTCGAAGGCCAGTTGGAGCTCGGTCTGGAAACCCACGGGAAGGTCACGCAGGTATTGTGCGCCACAGGCCGGGCAACGGTAGTCGCCGAGTACTTGTATGCCGATGAACAGGTTGCGTGAAGGCACCGGCCGTGGAGCGGTGCATTTCGGGCACTCGAAGTCATTGAACAACGCGGGCGTCAGCGGCACGAGGTTGCGATCCTGCAACGCAGGACCCGTACCATGTTCACCATGGATGTGCCAGATCCCTTCTTCAGTTCTTGCCTGGGTCATTGCCGGTCAACTCACGCGATGGAACCTCCAGAACGTCGCTATGCCTTTGATCATCCAGGCGAAGTTGGGGCGCGTCTGGCCATAGAACAGATCGACGAGGAAAATGCTGATGAAATTGGAGATGATCATGGCCCAGATCGCGCCAACGGACTTGAACGGCGGAATAAGCAGATAGTTCAGCACGATGTTGCAGCCGGCGCCGATGAGGGACATCACCAGGGAGAACCTGAACAGCCCTTCATTGGTGATGAAACTCATCTTGGCGACCCCGATGTTCGTGAACAGGAGGCGGATCGAGAAGAGCGAGAGCAACCAGCCCGCCGCACTGTATTCCTCGCCGAAGAGCAGTACGATCATCGGCCGGGCAAGGAAATACATGGGGATGGCGGTGACCAGCCAAAGCACGAACATCAAGCGGTACTGGTTCAACAGCCGGTCCACGTAAAGCTCCCGGCTGTGCTCACGGGCGCGCGTGAGGGCGGGGGCCAGCGTCGCCACGACGATACTGGGGACGAAGCCGAAGGACTCGATCATCTTCAGCGCCACCGAGTACTGGCCCACTTCCGCGTCAGCGAAAGCTTGGGAAACGCTGTGGCGCAGCAGGTCGCCGATCATCACCTGGTCGATCTTGGCCTGCACGAACAAAGCCAGCGCGAACGCCAGCAGGGGCCACGCCTGCCGCATGAGCCGGATGGCGAGCGGACGATCGAACCGCCAGTCGCGCACATGGAGCCCGCTGTTATGGTAGGCGACATAGGCCCCACCCGACAGAGCGGCGAGCTCCACGATATAGGCCGCAGCGAACCAGATCAGTGGTGCTTTCACAAGGACGAGGCCCAGCTTGAACAACAAGGTGATCGCCGACTGGGCGATATTGACCTGGGCCACCACGCGTCCACGGACCAGGGAGTGGAACCAGGGTTCGATCACCAGGATGGGCTTGAGCAGCTCGGCAAGGGCGATCAACAGGATCATCCAGACGGAAAGCGCAGGAAGATCCTTCAGCACCGCGATGCACATCACGGAGACGAGGAGGATCAACGACCCGACCAGTTTGATCGTGGCAGCCGTGCCGAGCAGCGTGTCGCGCTGTTCCGGGTTCCTCACCAGGTCCCGGGTCAACAGGTCGTCGATGCCCATGGACGTGAGCGCGTAGAATATGCCTACCAGGGCGCTGGCATAATTCAACTGGCCGAACAGCTCCGGCCCGAGGTATCGCGTGATGAAAATGCTCGATATCAGTACGGAGGCCAGGCGTACGATCCGATCAGCGAAGAGCCACGAGACATTGCGCAGGTATTTCTGGAACCCTTCGGTACGGAACATGGATCGCTTGCTGGTCTACTTGGTGTAGTAGCCGTAGCCCTCGCCGTATCCCTGACCCGCCTTCACATCGTTGAGTATGATGCTCGTGTGGGCCAGCTTGCCATCGCGGTGCAATTCGTTCACGCCGCGCAACATGTTCCGTCGGGTATGCCCCTGGCGCACCACGTACAGGGTCACGTCCAGATGGCCCATGATCACCTTGAATTCGCTGACCAGGCCCATGGGCGATGCGTCTACGACGATGTGGTCGTACCGTTTTCGTGCTTCGGCGAAGAGTTCGGCCATGCGGGGCGATTCCACCAGCTCGAGGGGATTGGGCGGGATGGGTCCGGCCGTGATCACGTCGAGCCCCTGCACGCCACTTCTACGCACGGCGCCTTCCAACGTGCATTCACCGATGAGGAAGGTGCTCAGGCCCGGCCCATCGGGCAGTTCCAGATATTCATGGATGCGCGGTCGCCGCATGTCGGCATCGATCAGCAGGGTCCGTTTTCCGCTGAGGGTGATGACCGTTGCCAGGTTGATCGAGCAGAAGGTCTTCCCCTCGCCACTGGTGCTGCTTGTCATTCCCACCACCTGTCGGGGGGCATTCACATTCAGGTATTGCAGGTTGATGCGTGCCGTCCTGAAGCTCTCCGCCAAGAGGCTCTTGGGTTCGTCCGGTGTGATGCGCTTGCGCTTGCTGCTGGGAATGGTGGCCAGCAACGGCAGGGCCGACAGGCGCTTCAGCTCATCGACATCCGAGATCTTGTCGTTGAGGAAGTCGAGCAGCAGGATGAACAGCAGCGGGATGATGATGCCGACGGCGAAGGCCCCGCCGATGACCACTTTCTTGTCCGGTGAGATGGGCGTGGGGCTCTCGGGTCGGGCGGTATCCACCACGGTCTTGTCCACCTGGTCGCTGTTCACGGCGATCTGCGCCTCATAGGATTTCTCGAGGAGGTAGTTGTGGATGCTCTCGGTGAGTTCATAGCTCTTGGCCGCGATGCGGCTCTTGATGGCCTGTTGGGGCAGCATGTAGAGCTTGCCCTGCAGGGCTCCGATCCGGCTCCGCACGGCGCTCAGTTCGCTCTGGGTCTGGGACACAAGGGACCGCGCGCTCTGCACGATCTGATCGCGTTCCGTCTGCACCGTACGACGCAGGGCGATGATGGGCGCCGTGGCGATCTTCACATTGAGTTCTTCGCTCCGCAGGCGAGCCACATCCTGGTTGTATTTGTCGATGAGGGTGGTGAGGCTGGGAGCGTCCAATCCCATCGGTGAGATCGTGCTGGCCTGGCCGCCGTCATCCGCGCTCATGGTGGCCACCAGCGCGTTCAGATTGGAGAGTTTGCTGTTCATCCGCCCTTCTTCGTCCTGCAGGCGGAAGAGTTCCTGATTGATCGCCCCGCTCTGGATGCCTGCATCGCCCATGCTGCCACCGGCCTGTGCCGATTGCAGGGCCGACTGCGCCTGCTGCAATTGCTGGCCGCTCTGCTTAAGGGTCTGGTCGATGAACTCGATCGTGGCCTTGCCTTTCTGCGTGTTCTTGTCCTGCTCGGACTCGATGTAGGTGGCCATCAGCGCGTCCAGGAACCTCTTCTGCTTGCTGATCACCTCGCCGGTGGTGGTCAGGGTGACGATGTTGCTCTCGTCGCTCATCGGATCCACCGAGGTGGCGCCCTGCCATTGGCGCAGCAGCTCATCGAGCGGGTTCAGAACGAAGAAGTAGTCGCTCTTGGCGTTCATGACGTACTTCTTGGGCAGTTCGATGGAGAAATTCAGGTGTTCCTGTTTGAACGACTGGCCGAGCGCCACGATCTCATCGATATCCACGTTGCGGATGAAATCGTCGGTGAGCATCTGCGAGGTCCGCAGGTCGTAAAGGCGCACGTTCTTCCCCGTGGCCTTCACGCGCCAGGTGCCGCCCATGGTATCCACCTTCACGTGGATGGCCACGCCGCACATCTGGGTGGTGGCGCTGTCCATGTGCACGATGAAAGGTGGCGCGTCGTAGACCTCCTTCGTGAGGAAGTTGACGGTCTCGAAGTAGCCGATGCTGAAGTCGAGCTTCTTCAGCGTATTGGTCATGTTGTTCACGGACTTGATCATGGTGATCTCGTCCTCGAGCTCGGCGTCGGTCTTCAGGTATCCGGAGCCTTTCAGGAATTCCTCCTTGTTGCCACCGAAGCTGGCACGCCGGCCCTCGCTCATGCGCAGCACGCTCTTGACGCGGTAGGCCTTGGGGGTGGTCTTGATGTAGGCCGCCGCGGCCGCCACGGCGATGCTCACGGTGATGAGGAAGAGCCACCATTTGCGGGCGATCTTCGAGAAGATCGCCTTCAGGTCGATGGTGTCCTGCGCTCCGGTCTGGTTCATTTACTTCGATTGGTTCAGTACGGTCACCACGAGCGCTGCGGCGCTCACAGCGGAGAAGAGGATGCCCAGCAGCTCGAGGTTCATCCGCGTCGGCCGGGCCTTCAGCGTGGGCACATACACCACGTCGTTGGGCAGCAGGTAGTAGTATTCGCTGCTGGCGACGTCCGCGCGGCTCAGGTCAACGTACAGCGCCTGGGTACCCTGGTCGCTCTGGCGCATCAACGTGACGTGCCGCTTGTCGGCGTATTCCCTGGGGCCCCCAGCGCGCGCCAGGGCGTCCAGCAGGGTGATCTGATTGTTGTAGATGAAGTAGCTGCCCGGTGTGTTCACGTCCCCGAGCACGCTCACACGGAAGCTCACCATCTTCAGGATCACCGTGGCATTGGTGAAGTAGTCGTTGATCTTCCGCTGCACCAGCTCCTGCGCTTCGCTCATCGTGAGTCCCTGGAGCTTGATGCGGCCGACGGTAGGGAGTTGCACACTGCCGGTCTTGTCCACGCTGAATCCATTGACGTAGAGTGCCGCATCGCTGAGGGCGGTGCCGCTACCGCTTTCGATGTTGAACAGTCGGCTGGTCGCATCATCCAGGCCCAGTACGCGGATGCTCATCACATCGTTCACCTGGATGCGATACTCGAATCGGGAATTGGGGAAGAGCTTGGCCGTGTTGCTCAGGGCTGGGTCCTCCAGATAGTTGATGCTTTTGCGGCCTACGCAGGAGGAAAGGACGATCAAGGCCAGCGTGGCGGGTCCGAGAACGGTCGGGATGGTCAGCTTCATGCGGTGGTTGGTAAGTACCTCCGGAACCGGGATAAACGCTGGGAACGCGCGATCGTTGCGGGCATCCGGAAAATGACGGCGAAAGATAACCGGGGGCGGCGCGCAGGGGCGCGCGGGTCGTGCCGATCCGCCAACAGGTCGTGTTGAACGCCCCAGCGCCCAAGGTGGGGCCAGGGTCCTCCAGTGGCCGGGGTCGGTGAGGGGGCTCACCGGGCCGAAAGGACTGGTCCTGCGCTCACGGGCGCAAGCTGTCCAGCACGAGCGTGCCGTGCGCTGGATCGGAGCTGTAGTACAGATGCCGGTCATCACGACCGTCGGGCCAATGCTGCATGTCTTGTCCGAAACGGACGATGAGGAACTCGGCTTTGCGGTCAGTGAACCAAGCGAAGATGTTCAGCATGGTGAAGCCTTCGCTTTTCTGAAGCGCTTCGCCATCCGCTGGCTCAACGATCCGTATGGTCGTTTGCCCGATCAACGGTGGTAGTTGGATATCTGGGAAGTCAGCGTGCCTATTGATGTACAGCCTATCGGCGAAGGCGCTTCCGGGTGGCGTCGTAGCTTTGATGTACGCTGCGATGGCAGCCTCGTATGCCATCGTGGTATCGACGGTCGGTCGATCCGCAGGGTTCCTGTCTTTTACGCAACGAACAGCGTATCCGTCGGTCTTGCTCATGTAGCCTGTTCCGGTCACCATTTCAGCGCTACCGTGGTTGTTGACGTGATGGATGAGGCGACCGCACCAGGCTTCGCTCGCGCTGCCCTCCACGGAGGTCCAGAACACGGCCAAGCGCCCCACATCGCTGAACGATCCGGCGTCCGAACGCATTCCGCCCGGCAGTCCGGCGAAACCGCTGCTGTTGTCTGCGGCCGTTACCGGAAGCGTCCAATGCGAGGTGCCGGCTTCTTTCATCCTGTACCCTGCCGAGTCGCCCAGGCAGGCTTCCAGTGTGTCCCATTCCCGATCCGTGAGCACATGCCAGCCTTTTGGTGCAAGGCCTCGTGGATCCTGCACCGCATACCAATTGTAGAGCCGGCCGAAGCTGTGATAGGTCAGCGAGTCGTTGTTGTACCAGCACCACGCGCCCGTAACCAGATGCGCCCACATGGTGGGGTCCTTCACCTGCGGAATAGGCTCGCCGTTGCTGTAGTTCGCCACATCGAGGTTGCACGTCGTCCACGCATCGCCGCAAAGGGTGGTGAACGCGGGACCGGCCGGGGTGTTCGCGCTAGTCCGGGCATCATCATGCTGGGCACATGCGCACGCGATGGCCAGCAGGGCCAGGAAAGCGGTGTGAGCGGTGTTCATGCCTCCAAGGAACAGGCCTCGTGGTGATGGATCACTTCACCGTGGTCCCGGTGTACAGCCGCGTGAACACGGTATCGATGGGCTCCCAGAGTTCGATCTTGTTGCTGTCCGGATCCAAGGCATGCACGAATGCCCCGTATTCGAAGTGCTCGATGCTGTCGGTGAAGACCACCCCATCCGCACGCATCCGTTCCATCAGTTCCTCCAGGTGCACAACGCGATAGTTGATCATGAGATCCTTCGGGCTCGGTGCGAAGTACTCGGTCCGCGCACCGAAAGCGCTCCATTGCAGGTAGCCGCGTCCGTCCGCATCGGCATCGCCGAATTCGAACACGGCGCCGTATTCGTTCATCGGCATGCCGAGGTGCTTCGTATACCACGCCTTCAAGGCTTTCGGGTCCTTGCTCTTGAAGAAGATGCCCCCGATGCCGGTCGCCCGGGGTGCATCGGACGAGGTCACAGGTGCTGTGGCGCGGCCCGCCGCGAAAGCGATCGCCGCTACCGGGATCAGAAGGAGGAGTTTGGTCCGCATGGCTTATCGAACTGGTTCCGGGGTTCCGCGCTTGAGCATGGCCGCGCAGATCAGGCTGATCAACAGGCCCACCGGTAGGATCTCCAAATAGGTGAAACCGACCTTCACAAGGGGGTTCTTGTAGTTCTCCTGCATCTGCCGGATGTCCTTCAGTTCGGCCTCCACTTGCGCCTCGGTGAGGTCGCTCTTCTCCAGTGCCGCCTTCTCGTGCAGGTAGTACTCCTGCATATAGTCCAGCTTCGACGTGCCGCTGTACACCATCCAGGATGCGACGTAGAGCGTGGAAGCCACCAAAGTGATGTAGAGGCCCATGAGGAAGGCCTTCCCGAAGGCGATCGACCCACCCAGGTGCTTGTCGCGATAGGTGCGCACGGCGAAGAAGATGGTGGACAGGGCGATCACCATGATGGTGTAGCCCTTCAGGTATCCGTTCTCCCAGTCGATGCCGCTGGCGATGTTCAAGAGCATCAGGGTGGACACGATGATCCCGCCGATGATGCCGTACGTGAGAATGATGCGTTTCATGCTTGTTGGTTTTGATCCGCGAACCAATGGAGCTACGAAGCCCGGTCCATCGTACTTCGGTCGGGATCGTGCAGTACGAAGCGAAGATCCATACCAAAGGATGACGCTCATCAGCGTATGAGGCCCAGAGACTTGGCCTTGTGCACCGCTTCCGTGCGACGGCGCACGTCCAGTTTCCCGAACAAACTGGATGAATGTGACTTCACGGTGGGGAGCGAGATGAAGAGCTTATCCGCGATCTCCTGGTTGGATCGGCCCTCGGCCATCAGTTCCAGCACCTCCAGTTCCCGAGCGCTGATACCGCTACGACGCAACGCATCCTCATGCCTCCGCAGCGGCACCCCGGGCTGTGCCTCGACCGGTGCTGGCAGGGGTGGGGTGCGCTTTCCGTCGAGGAGCTTCGTACCCATCCAGATGCCCAGGGCGGTACAGAGCAGGGCCACCACGCCGATGTACAATTCCACCCGCAGGTCGGCGAGGAGGTAGCGGTACTCGACGTACTTCAGCACGAAGACCAGTGCAGCCAGAGCGAAGCCGTAGAGCACCACGATGATCCATGGACCGGAACGTCCCTGTGCAGCGGAGGCAGGCATCGCGCCGAAGTTCGGCAAAGGTCCGCGAGCGGCAACATCTCAAAGCGGTGAAGGACCTTCAGATAAGTGGGCGCGTCATCGCATCCACACCGGGTGGTGGGTGCATTACATGTCCGGAAGGAATAGCGAACTTGGTGCTGTGGACCTCCGAGGTCCGACAGTAGGTTCTCACAAACAAACCGGTGCAATGCACCATAAACGGCACGATCATGAAGCACGCACTACCCCTTTTTCTTCTCAGTCTGTGTTTGCTCGGCGCGCGTACCCAAGCCCAACCACCGAATGGCGGTTTTGAGGATTGGGTCGATAACGGCGGCGGCTACCTGGATCCCGTGGATTGGTTGACGACCAACGCCGGCCCTGAGCTGTTGAGCGTTGAGCAAGCGCCCGGTTTCAGCGGAGACCATGCCATGCGGGTCCACACTTGGGATCCGGGTATCGGCGCCTTCGCGGGATCAGCGTATGCGCGTTTCGCATACGACCAGCGACCGGACCTGTTGTCCGCCTGCATCATGGCCAACGTGACACCAGGAGACCGGGTCTTCATCATCGTTGCGCTCTCGCAGGGTGATTCGATCATCGCCTCACCGCTCTACTGTACGTTCTGGATGGACACGAACGTCACCCAATACACGTGCGTTGATTTCCCCATCACGTACAACGCGGACCTCACGCCCGATTCGGCCATGATCATCGTTTCGGCCGGCCTCACAACTACTCCTCAAGCGGGCACGGAGATCATCGTGGACGACATGGCCTTCGGGTTCAATACCGGTGTGGTCCATCCGATCCTGGATCATGGCCCTCGCCCGAGCAAGCCATACCCTGTTCCTGCTGCGGAACGCCTCACGATCCCCATCGTTCTCGCACAAGCAGCGCGATCGCAGCTCGAATTGTACGGCAGTGCGGGGCAATTGGTCCGCGCGGTGGAACTGGGCCTGTTGCCGGCCGGGCGGACCGAGCGCATGGTGGATGTGCTGGGACTACAGGATGGCGTCTATCAATACGTCGTTCGTTCGGGCGATGGCGTGCAGCAAGGCAGGATCACCGTGATGCACTGAGGATATCCACGCCGACGCAGCTCCGCGATCAGAGTTCGATCGGATGGGCGCTACGGATGTCCTCCCGGACACCCGAAGTGCTCATCGCGGCGTCAAGGGAAGGATCGGTCCCCGGTCGCCCATAGATGTCCCGCGCCGTTCGCTTCCATCCTTTTCGAAAGGAGCAGCTGTTCCTGGTGACGCTCGCCGCGCTGATGGCATGCACCGGCCTGGCCCAATGCGACCAGAACTACGACTGGGCCGTTTGGGACGGCTTCACAGGGAATAGTTCCACGGGGACGGTAACGACGGATATGGGGACCGTCTCCGTCACCATGACGGCGAATTACGACTTCAGCTACACACCGGACATCTATGGGTTCGGCAACTTCAGCGGATTCGCAGGTTACCCCCCGAATGCCACGGTGCCGCAGACCACCTGGGCCGTAGGGGCCAACGGGGAGACCACCATGTGCTTCTCCGGAACGGTCACGAACCCGGTCCTCCTCATCGCCTCGTTGGGCAACGACAATGAGATCGTCACGCTGGAGTTCTCCACGGTCTACAGTACGCTCTACGATGGCGGTGGCATGACCTATCCGAACGATACCACGATCGTCGGCCAGGAAGGATACACCGTTCTTGTCTTCCCCGGCGAGTTCGATTGTGTCACCATCTACTCCTCCGCACCGGAGTTCTACACGAACATCACCTGGGGCCTGAACCCACCGCTGTTCGAGGTGACGGTGACCGAGGTGTCCAGCATGTGCGGAAGCGTGACCTACACCGCCTCTGGTGGAACGAGCTACGCGTGGAGCGGTGGCACCGATCCGGATTCCCCCACCAACACGTTCACGACCAGCGGCACTTACGTGCTCACGGTAACCGACGACCTCGGTTGCACCGTGGTCACATCGGTTCCGGTGGACGTGCCTCCGGGAACCACCACGACCTCGAGCACCACGGCGGGTGCATGCACGAGTTTCAGCTGGAACGGTTCCACGTACTATGAGAGCGGCACGTATACGTTCGGGACCACCAACGCCGAAGGCTGCGATAGCATAGCCACGCTCGTGCTCACCATCAACACCACCTTCAACACCGAAACCGCCCAGAACGCTTGCGGAAGCTTTGAATGGAATGACGAGGTCTACACGGAGAGCGGTGACTACACGCTCGAAACCACAACGGTCGGCGGATGCGACAGCACGGCCGTCCTGCACCTCACCATCCTTTCAGGCAGTTCGGCCGAATTGGCCGTCATGGCCTGTGACAGCTTCACCGCTCCCGACGGCGTGACCCTTCTGGAGAGTGGCGCTCATGAAGCGCTGCTGGTCGCGGCCAACGGCTGCGACTCCATGCTCACCATCAACCTCACCTTGCACTTCTCCGAATACACCACGGAGCCGCGTTACACCTGCGATCCGCAGGACACGGATACCACCACGTACATCTTCACCAACCTGCAAGGTTGTGACTCGCTCCACTGCGTCGTTCCCGTTCAATACCCTGACAGCCTCCGCGCACAGGCGTCCTTCCACACGGATCCGGCGCACGTGGAGCTGCCCGATGGAACGATCACCTTCATCAACACGTCCGTGAACGGCGATGGCTGGCTCTGGGACTTCGGGGATGGAAGCCCGAGCGTCACCGACAGCATGCCGGCTTACGTATACAGCGATCCGGGGATCTACGTGATCACCCTCGTGGTGACGAATGAACTGGGCTGTATCGACACGGCGACGGCACAGATCCTCGTGCAGCAGGACCTTCTCGTATCCGTTCCCAACTGCTTCACACCGGATGGTGATGGGATCAATGAGGCCTTCTTCCCCGTGTTCAACGGGCCGCGTCAGCTACGCGACATGGAGCTGCTCGTATTCGATCGTTGGGGCGAGGAACTTCTGTCACTCTCAGACCCTGCAGAGACTTGGGATGGCACCTACAAAGGGCAACCCGTGCAGGATGGGGTTTATCCATGGCTCTTGCGGTTCCGTACCGTAGGCGATACCCGCGCGCGTGAGGTGCGCGGACATGTGAGCCTGCTGCGCTGAACCGATCGGATCGTTGGAGGCTCCCCTTGTAGAAAGGAGGGGGTCTCTGGTCGGCACGCGAAGTGTGGCAAGGCGCCTAGCGCTTCGCCGCCTTCTTCTTCGGCTTCTTCCCCGAAGCACTGTCCTTCATGATCAGCTTCCCACGACCCGACGGAGGGGTCGGGACCTTGGAAGCCTCCTCTGCAGCGACCATCAGCGCCTCCAACTCGGGCCGGAGCAGGTCCTTCACAGACCCCAGCATCAGGTAGCGTGCCCCTGCTTTTCCCTGGAGAAGCTTGTGCGGGTCGGGAAGGGTGGAGCCCTTCGTCAGGTAGAAACGCACGCCATCGGGCTCGAGGCTGAGCGCGACGATGCCTTGTGCGCCAGCTTCTGTGGGCGAATAGCCGATCACGAAATTCCGGGAGTAGTCGTACACCATCTCGTTCAACGTCGGAAAGCGCTTCTGCATGGCTTTGCGAGCTGCCTGCAAGAGTTTCCGATCCTTCGCCTCGAACCTGGTGATAAGCTCGGCGATCCGCTCTTCAGGAGACGAAGCAACTGAGGAGGATGACTTGGAGGTTGGCATGGGTGCTTCAACGCTGACCTTACTGGATCAGTGCTTGGGCAATATTGTCCTCCGGCATTCGGAGGGAGAGTGGGGGGCTTGCTGCAACGGCATGCGGTGTGAGCGATCGTTCCTTCCTCTTGCCCAGCTCAAACAGGAGGAATGGTGTGGTGCAGCCCGGGTCAGTTTCAGCCTGTGCCCTTAACGGCTGCGTTCGAGCCTATGATTCGCCAGGCACTCAATGCCACGTCCGTGCGTCCTCCGACAAGCGTTTCCCTTCGAACCAGAACAGCCGGTTTCGTTGGGTGGTGCACACCCGTGCAGGAGACCTGGGCATGTCGAAGGGCTTATCCATCGAGCGCTTATGATACTGTGCCAGCACATCATCAAGCGGATACTCGGCGGTGTGCTCCACGGTGACATGCAACGTGTCGTTCATCCAGGACCAGGTGCCGGTGAGCACGGCTGCGGTATCGCCATGGAGCGCGCCACAACCACCCGGGGACCAGATCGGCGATCCCACCTCCCCATGGTTCTCGAGAACGATCTCTTGATAACGGTGGTCGCGGAAGAACGTCATGCGTCGCTCCTCATCGGTGTAGCCCGAGATCTCTGCCCCGCTCGGGTCGTGCATCGGGGGATCGCCACGCCAGTAGCGGAACTCGCGGTCGAGCCAGGGTGAGGCCACGAGCGAGTCCCCTTGCGCGAGCAGGACAACGTGCGCACCAGCTAGCAGCCCCAGCAGAATGAAAGCTCGAGGGAACATCCGCAGCCGTACACGGTGATGTGCGGTGGGTTCGAGCAAGCTTGCATTCCTTGGCCCCTAATTGTCCCTAATTGTCGCAAGTGTTCCCGCCCAACACATGATCCCAAAAATCGGGCGGGACCACTTGTGACCACGACGGTCTCACGGGAGGGCTCTCCGCGCAGTCTGTGACTGCGCTATCACAGCACTTCCAGCTTCAGCAACCCAGGTTTACCCGCTATTGCTGGCGCAGAGCGGTACACATAGTCCTCAGCCAACTCCACGTAGCCTTCCTTAACGGGGTTCTCATGCAGGTAGTTCTCATACCGCTCGATCATCTCGTTCGTGGATAGCTCGATCGGCTTGTTGTGCTGCTGCCAGCCCCGGAGCTTCATCCGGGGTGGAAGTCCTTGTTGTTGCTGTTCCCCGAACCGGCCTCGCGGAAGATCCTCAGCATCCATTCCTTCCGGCTCTCACCCGGATGCTCTTGGATGGCCTTGATGATCTGCTTGCTCGTGTACTTCTTAAAGTCCCTCATGATATCCTGCAGCTTGAAGCCCTCGGCTGCTTCAGCGATCAAGTGAACATGATTGCTCATGATCGCCCAGGCGAAGAGCAGCAGTCCTTTTTCCTGCTGACAGAAACGCAGGCTATCGACCACGATGTCTTTGTAGTCGCGGCGAGTGAACACATCAACCCAGCCGACGGTCGCGAACGTGATGAAATACAAGCCGTCCGGCTTATTGAACTTGTAGGCGCGGGACATGTTTCACGAACATAACCAACAGATAGTGGGGCCAGTCACAGACTGGCCGAACACCCATCAGCAGGCCCGACAAGGGGAGCTTGGAAAGTCACAAGTGGCCCGCTCGCCCGCACGCAACCCGCCCACGCGGAACACTTGCGACAAGGAGAGCCGAGCATCACCTTGGTAGCCCAGTTCACGTAAGGCTCACCGTAGGCCTTGGCGATAGTGCACGGTGCGGCTGGCGCGGGTTGGGAGGACACACGGATATGATCCAAGGGCCTGGGAACTTGAGGTCACAATTTGTGACCTCAAGTTCTACTTTGGCGTCATGAGCAAGGCGCTGGTCAAGATCCCGGACGAGATGGTGGCGAAGAGGATTCTCGTGATCCGTGGAGAGAAGGTGATGCTGGACAGTGACCTGGCCGCGCTCTATGGCGTGGAGAACAAGGCGCTTAAGCAGCAAGTGAAGCGCAACATCGAGAGCTTCCCAGAGGATTTCATGTTCGAACTGACCGCCGATGAGTTCGAGCACTTGAGGTCACAAATTGTGACCTCAAGTCATGGAGGCGCCCGGTACATGCCCATGGCCTTCACCGAGCATGGTGTACTGATGCTCTCCAGCATACTGAAGAGCCAGCGTGCCCGCGCAGTCAATATCCAGATCATGCGACTGTTCGTGAAGATGCGCGAGCACCTGCTCACACACAAGGACGTGCTCCTTCAACTGGAGAAGCTGCGCCACACCTCCAAGGAGCACGCGGGCAAGATCGCCGTGATCTTCAAGTACCTGAAGCAGATGGAACAGCGCCAGGAGGAAACAGAGCTATTGGACGAGATCCGGCGCAGCAAGGCGAAGAACCCGATCGGATTCAAGGCGGCGAAGGAGCGAAGGGCGGGTAGGAAGTGATCCCGACTACGAGCCGCAGGGTCGTCCGCTCAAGTGCAGCGGACAGACCCGGCGGAGGTTTGGGGAACACCCTGCGGTGGTCTAGAAGACGGGCACCTTGATCGCATACCCATCCAGCCGCGGCTTGAACTCGAAGTCCTTCAGCTTGGCGCCGAGCATCACCTTGGTGGCCCAGTTCATTGGGCTCGCCGTAGGCCTTGGCGATGAAGGGACCAGGCGTCATTCCTTGAGGAGGCGCTCTATAGTCTGCGTGCCATCGGCGAAGCGGACTTGTACGAAGTAGAGGCCGCCCTCATGCCCACTCAGATTGACGGTAATAGGCCCCGCTGTTGGCGCAATGGAGCGCGTTAGGAGTATCCGACCTGTAGCATCCAGCACGGATAGGTCATGGGATTGTGCGTGTTGCCGTACTTCGTATGTGAACGACCCGTTGGTGGGGTTCGGGTAAAGAAAGGTCCCAGGCTCAGCGACTGGCGAGGGTGACACAAGAGTTCCAATATCAAGGCTTGCCTCGTACTCATTCATCCCCGCCCAAGCGGCGATACGCGCCCGATCCATACCACCGACGGTTTCGAATCCTCCCATGGCTATCAGTAGATCGCCGGTCCGTAGTACCCTGTAGACATCGGTCCGATCGAACTCCCCATCAAAATCGGGCGTCCAGTTGGTCAACACAGCACCGGTATGAGTATCCGCGATGCCGAGACGACCCACCGGTTGTCCGTTAAGCGTTCCGGAATTAGCAACATACAGCGCTCCTCCTTTGACCAAGAGGTCTGTTGCATTTGACGAGTTGACATCAAAGGACTCATCGCACACCCAGTTCGGGATGACCGACGAAGAGCTTTCAAGTACTGCGACCAAGCCCAGCCGGGGAATACCGCCAATGGCGTCGAACACCCCGCTGAAGTAGATCGTATCACCCGACGTCTCGATCGCAGTGACGGCGTTGCTGACGTCCACACCCGTTACATTGAACGGCAGTACCGATCCCGTCGTGCGGTCAAGTACGGCTATGCCCACCCTGCTTTCCGATCCAACAGTGCTGAATCGACCTCCTATGTATAGATTATCGTTATTGGCGTGCATCGCATGCACTTGGGGGAGCACACCTTCGACATCAGCCTGCCAAGAACCTAGTACAGCCATTGTGGATATGTTCACGGCAGCCAGCCTGTGACGATCAATGCCATTCACAACGGTGAAATCGCCACCCACGTAGAGTGTATTGCCGACTAACTCCATCGTTGTGACCGTATTGTTCGCATTCACCTGCCACTCCAACAGAGCTCCGGTAAGCTTGTGTAACGCAGCAACGTGGTTCCGAGGCATGCCATCCACTTCAGTGAATTCTCCGGCAATGAAAATCGTATCACCCTTCAGTGCCATCGCCCTCACGGTGCCATCAATGGAATGGGTGTTAGGCAGGGTTCCTTGCAGTCCCGAATGCGAGCGCCAATCGGTCGGTCTGCCTGTGGCCAGATCCATCGCAAAGACCTTGCTCCTGTAGTGCCGCACTCCGGTTGCACCTCCATCGGCCAGGTACACAGTGGAACCATTGACGGCCATGGCGGATGCACTGAATGATGGATTCCAAGGCAAGGCCTCACCCGTAGATCGGTCAAGAAGTGCTGTGCCATGGCGATACACACCAACCCCGGAGAGGGAAACCAATTGAGTGAAACTCCCTCCGACATAGATGAGTCCTCCACTCACCTCGATATGCTGAACAGCACTACCGGAATTTGTAAAGTTCGCGTAACCGCCATCCAGTGTATTATTCGTGTTCGTTAACCTATCCAGTGCTGCGAATCGTGCTCGGGAGTCTCCGGAAATGGTCGTGAATGAGCCGCCGACATAGACAGTATCTCCACTGACAGCGATGCTGTAGACATTGTTGTTGGCAGATGGATCCCATGCGGTAAGACTCCCATCATTGGCGCTCAATGCTGCGACACGCCCTCGACCTGTTGACCCATTCACGGTAGTGAACGACCCACCTACGTACACCTTCCCATCCGCACTGGCCAGCGCTCTTACCGCGCCTCCGAAGCTCGTCGTCCAAGGCAGTACCTGAGCCGTTGTGGGGTCAATGGCTGCAATTCTTTGGTGACTCGCACCTCCGGCAGTAAGGAAATCCCCCCCTGCTATGATCATGTCGTTAGCAACCGTCAAGGCCCACACGATACCGTTAGTTCCGTAGCTGGAACCAAGCCCCCAAGGCAAGAGTTCCCCGCTAATCAGGTCGAATGCGGCAAGATTGTTCGCCACAGGCGCCCCACCAGCCGCCGTGAACGAACCAGCCACATACAAGGCACCGTTGTGGATGACCATGTCCTGAATGTAACCCTGCACACCAGCAGTCGGTCCCCATCCAGTATTGAGCGTGCCGTCGCCATTTAGCCGCGCCAGCTTTTGTCGTGGGACACCGCCTACGCTTGTGAAATTGCCGCCTATGAACCAGCCGCCAGAACCGTCCGAAAGAACGGCGTTGACATATCCGTCGGGAGGGTCATGCTCCAACAACGGCCAGCCCAAACCCTCGGCCTCTACTACAACACCGAAGGTTGTCGGCACAGGAGGTGTGAACCGTTCACTTGTACCAGTGACGGCCATGGTCCCACCTGCATAAAGAGTGTTGGTAGTCGTATCCACGACTGCTGTTAGTATCTTGCCTGGAGAGGTCGGGTATGCACACTGCCACCAATGTTCCAGCAACTCGGGCGTTTGGGCGATCCCGTGGTGAAGGATTGAGGTGAGCACTGCCGTAGATAGAAGACGCGCGCTAAGTATCATGAGTGTCGTGGATATGGGGTGGCTGCTGAACGTGCAATCTAACCTTCCGGGAGAGAACAAGATGTTCCCAATGGCCGCTCGTTTCAGCTTTTCACTGGAGTCGCTACGAGAGTGGGCGCGGCCGCACACTTGTATCCCGCGTGAGCGATCGAACTGTAAAGCCCGGAAGCCGGTAATCCGGCTGAGGACTTGGACGGAAAAACGAGACCCCGAGGCTTTGCGAGGGGGCACGCCCACTCCTTCGCTACGCTCAGAGTGACCGTCTATCGGCTGAGATACATGCTCCGCTCCCCATACACCTGCCTGAAGAACGGATCCTTCAGATCCTTGATGAAATAGATCGCCCTGCCTTCGGCAGGCAGGCTCGCCGTGCTCTTCATGGAGTGACAGTATAGTCCGCGGAGAACCCCACTTCAGTGGAATCACTACAACCCTGACAACGAAGCTTCACCGTTCCAGTGATGGAATCAAGTCCCGGCTTCGTCGGGAGAAACGCTATCGTCCAAAAGCCCGTGTTCTTCTTCACTATCACCTCTCCTTTCGCAGAGATACTCTTCGACAACTCCAACAGAGGTTCATGGTAGAAGTAATTGTGACTTTTCCCGTTCATACCAGCGATAAACAGGTCTGCACGACAAGAATCACCTTTTCGGACATCATGACTCTGGAGCTTGAGAATCGGCGAGATCGTATTGAAGTTGAACGACAGTCGCTCGCTGTGCAGTGTGTCGCGATAGGCTTGAAGGCTGTCCTCCAACTGCTCAACACGCTTCGTAAGCTCGCGCTCGCGGTTTGCGTTCCCGCCACAAGCGAACAAGGCAATAAAGCCTGCTAGGCGGATAGCAATCCTGGATCCACGCATTCTGTTAGCGGCTCAAATACATACTGCGCTCCCCATAGACCTGCCGGAAGAACGGATCCTTCAAGTCCTTAATGAAGTAGATGGCCTCCCCAGTCGACTTCATCTCCGGTCCAAGCGACTTGTCGACGTTCGGGAACTTATCGAACGAGAACACCGGGACTTTGATGGCATACCCATCCAATCTGGGTTTGAAGGCGAAGTCTTTCAGCTTGGCACCCAGCATGACTTTCGTCGCCCAATTAACGTAAGGCTCGCCGTAGGCCTTGGCAATGAAGGGCACGGTGCGGCTGGCGCGCGGGTTGGCTTCGATCACGTACACCACCTCGTCCTTGATGGCGAACTGGATATTCACCAGGCCCACGGTCTTCAGGGCCAGCGCGATCTTGTGCGTGTGCTCGCGGATCTGCTGGATCACTTTTTCGCTGAGGT
>CAZYPC010000018.1:55666-60250 GCA_964649165.1 uncultured Chryseobacterium sp. | reverse complement strand
GTGCATTTCCACGGCATCGACGCCTTCCACACGCGGCTGCTGAAGGAGAACGGGAACTACCGGCGCATCTTCCAAGGCGCCGCGGCCATCGTGGTGGTGAGCCGCGAAATGGAACACCAGCTGCTCGCCCTCGGCTGCCCGCGCGAAAAGCTCCACTACAACTGCTACGGCATCGAAGTGGACCGCTTCTCCGCCGCTTCGCCCGGGACATCGCCCAAGCACTTCCTGGCCGTCGGGCGCTTCGTGGACAAGAAGGCACCGCATCTGACGCTCCAGGCCTTCCATGCCGCCTGGCTGCGCGACCCGGAGCTTCGTTTGACCATGGCCGGTGAAGGGCCGCTATGGGAAAGCACCAAACAACTTGCACTGGCCGAAGGGCTTGCCGATGTCGTCGAATTCCCGGGCGTGATCACCAGCGACCAGGTGGCCGAACGCATGCGGCAGGTCCGCGCCTTCGTCCAACATAGCGTGGTAACGGCGGACAACGACCACGAAGGCACACCACTGAGCATTCTCGAAGCCATGGCCAGCGGCCTGCCCGTGATCGCGACACGCCACGCGGGCATACCCGATGTGATCGACCACAACGTGGAAGGACTGCTCTGCGATGAGCGGGACATCGCGGCCATGTCAGCGAACATCAGCGCGCTGGCGGCGGATGCGGAGTTGGCCGGACGCTTGGGTGCGGCCGGTCGGACACGCGCGCAACGGGGCCATCGATTGGAGGATCGGATCGAAGCGCTCGAAGCGTTGATCAAAACGGCCGTGGGTGCGAGCAGGGCCAGGTGACAGGGGCAGGCGCAAACAACACAGTGCATGCCACCTGCCCCTGCGCCTGTCACTACCTACCGGCCTTCGAGTTTCACGCTCTTCTTCACGAGGAACTCGTCGTTCACATACAGCGTGCAGATGTAGGTACCCGGTGCGAGCAGGGTGGTGTCCCACGCGTACATGAACGAACCGGCCGAGCGCTGGCCTTCCTCGCGGGCTAGCACCACGCGGCTGCTGGCATCGGTGATCACCAGGCGCACGCGGCCTTCGTGAGCCACCGTGTAGCGCAGTTCGGTACGGTCGGCGACCGGGGTGGGGATGATGCGCAGGTCAGTTTCGTAGGCCGCAGCCCCACCAGGGGCATGAGAAGAACGATGGTCCGCCCCTGCCGCACAGCACTCGTTCACCATCGCCTGAAGTCCGGCGATCATCTGGTTTTGCCGTTGTATCGCGTACATCATGATGGGGATCATCTCGATGTAGTTCACGGCCAAGTAATCTTGGCCCGGGGCGGTTTCAGCACCATCTTCACTCAAGGTGGGTGGCAAGCTGTACTGATGGACCAGTTCCGGGAACAACTCTTGCAGCTCCTGTGCCAGCACGCCGTAGTGCAGACCGTCCGGAAGATTCATGGCGGGGTTGCCCTCCTGGTCGTAACCGTACGTGTGCGTCGGGGTTTGGATCAGCCGATCGTACGTGTCGTCCGGCATTTCGGCGATGTTGGTTTTCAAATTCTGGTCGGATGCCTGGGTCCAAGTCCCGGTGAACGTGCCGCTGCCAATGATCTGTGCCGCCAGGTTGTTCGTGCCACCTATGGCAGACACGTACAGGCCGGTTGAGTTCGTGCTCACACCAAGGCCATCCGCCGTGATCTGCGCGCCGAAGGTGTTCGTGCCACCACCACGGCCGGATATCGACGCTCCCGTGCTCGTTGGGGGTGTGCGGATGTGGGCGTGCCAGTGGGCCCGGAACCCGCCCGAAAGCCGATGCTCTGCGCGGTGATCGCCCCGGTGCCTGTCCAAGTGGAATTGCCATAGGCCCCATAGCTGTTCGTCGTTGTGCCACCGTTGCCTACCTGGCTTTCTCCCCAGGCACCATAGGCATTCGAGATGGTCGTGTTCCCCGTTATCCGCCCGTGCGTACCGAATGCCGATGCGATGGTACCGCCCGTTCCGTTAAACAGCCGCGCGTGCCGTAGACCGCGTTATACGTGCCCGTGGAAGTGTTCACATTGCCATACGCCCCGGCGACCTGCGAGTTCGAGTTGTTGGCGGAGGCATAATTCAGATTCACTATACCCCTGGTACCCGTTCCACTGTGGCTGATGCCGCTGACCGTGCCGCTCACAGCATCGGCGAAATCCATGTTCGTTCCGTTCTCGGGACTGATCACCGCGTTCACGGCGGTGTTCGACGCCGTGCTGGAACCGTTGTACAGGCTCTGGATACCGCCGATGGAACCTGAACTGCCGCGCGTGTGACGCACATCCAATTTGAATTGCGGCACTTGGGTTCCGATGCCTACGAACTCGTTCGCATCGGGACAGGCGGCGTTCGCTGCACCGTAAGCCGTGTACACATGGTTCGGTGACGCCACATTCATCGTCCACTCACAATTGTCCGGTAATGCCGCGAGCGGCCGATGCTCGAGCACACCATTGAGCGCCCCAGTGCTGGTATTCACCACCACCACCTCGGTACTGGCACTCACCGGATCGGCCGGCAATGCACGGATGCGCACTTTGCCAGTGCGAACATCCAACTGGTGCGTTGGTGCGTCATTGACCACTGTGAAATCGCCGATGCCTACACGACCCTCCGTTGCGCTGGCGGGAAAAAGTTGCATGAACTCAAGACCACCGTATGTGGCCGCCCCTTCGGTGGCCAAGACGTCAGGCGTGGTCGTGTATGTGAAGCGGATGCGCTGCCGGAACTCTTCGGTCAAGCTGTTCTCACCTGCGCTTATCACCAGGTCGCTCCGGTCGCCGGTGTAGTTCCAGGGCGTGCTCCCGTTGCTGGCATCGTGATAAACGTGACCGATGTAGCCCATATCATCGTTGCCGCTGAAGAGGACGCCATTGCGGAAATAGGGCCGCCAAGGTGCCTGCGCCGCGCCATTGACGTCAACCATGTGCAGGCGTGCGCGCGAGGGCATATTGAGTGTACCGTCGGTACCGTCGGTACGCACTCCCAAAGAGGCGAATCCTCTATTGCCCAAAGGAAACCCGTTGACCGTCGTGTTATAGATTCCGGTCAAATCGTTCGAACGAATCACAAAGCCGTCTTGGTCGTCATTCTCCAGCCACAGGATACCCGGCTCTTGTATACCGCCACCGTTGTCCATGACCGCGCGAACGTGGAAACCCAACCCGGGGTTGGTCGTGTACACCTCACCGATCCGAATGTTGTTGCGATATGCGCTCCAATAGCCGTTCTGACCCGTGGGGGTGTATGTTCTGAAGAGCTCCGTGTTGGGCGTGGCCATGTCTCCACCTCGCACCGTGAGTGCAGCCGGGGCATTAGCCGTGTTCGTCCCGATCGTCACCCCCTCCGTGCTCGCTTGGGTGTACCAGTGAAAGAACGTGTTGTTGACGAAAGGTTGAGCGAAAACCAAAGGTGCCGCTCCAATGCAAGCCGCCAAGAGGCCTATCCGAATCTGTTGTCTCATGGTTTCGTTGGATTGAGGATTCATGGACGTTGAAGCACGAGACGCAATGGGTCGATACGCCGCGCCGTAGTTTCTAGGGAAACGAGATACGTTCCTGAAGCAAGGTGCGCTGGCAGGTGGACAGGTTCGCCATCAGGCGGCAAGGCGAGTGACATGCATTCCCTTCCGACCATATCACGCAGCATTAGTCGGTCATTGTAGGCGCGCGCGTAAAAGCCGTTGATGCGGAAATCGCCCTCACACGGATTTGGAGAAAGGCTGATAGGCTCCACATCTACATCTCTGATCCCGGTAAAGTCACAGCCGCTTGTGCCTTCCGTCACGCAGACATCATCCACGTAGAAGTATGCCCCATCAAAGTTGCCGGATGGGTCAAATTGATTGACCAAGATGGTCTGGTCATCAAAGAAATTACCGACCACCAAGTACGCATAGGCTGAGTCAGGGACATAAGTTCCCGCCACCGTTGTCCAACTCACCGTGTCGGTTACGAGATGATCCAGATAGATGGCCGCATTGTTCGGAACAGGCCATCCCCCCCCCTCAAAGAAAGGGGCAAGGACAAAGCGCAACCCGATACCGGAGCAGTTATACTGCGGCAAGTAACCATCGGGTGAGCCGGATGATGCGAAGACGGTTCTGAACGACAGATTGTACTCCGTCCCAGGCACCAGGGGTTGGCTGAGTTGGATCCCCATGTACTCCCTGCCGTTGGTCGGATACTTGTCGAAATAGCACCACATGCCCGCATAGGCCGCCCCGGTCGCTGCGGCTTGATAACCAAGTATGTTCAAAGGCACCCCAGCAGAATCAGGTGTGCTGCACGCGTTGTAGTAGTCCGGAGTGACCCTGAAGGGCATCCATCCGGTGGCCCGTTCGATCTGCGAGAAGTTGGATGGGCATTCGGTGTACTCTTCAAAGCTCCCGTTCGGCACCAAGTTCTGCCCGGCCAAGAACCCGGTGGTGAGCGCTGTAGTGAAAGTAATGGTCATCTTCATGGCACTTGTTCGTTTCTGCCGTGAAGATCGCCAAGCGCTGCCCCATTCCGCATGGCGCAGTTTGCTACCTTGATTGAACTGTACCCTACCCCCGGTGTCCCGGTGTCCCGGTGTCCCGGTGTCCCGGTGTCCCGGTGTCCCGGTGTCC
>CAZYPC010000018.1:35412-55566 GCA_964649165.1 uncultured Chryseobacterium sp. | reverse complement strand
GTCCCGGTGTCCCGGTGTCCCGGTGTCCCGGTGTCCCGGTGTCCCGGTGTCCCGGTGTCCCGGTGTCCCGGTGTCCCGGTGTCCGGGCTTGGGTAAGTCTCTCTCAGGCGGACCGTCAGGCGCGTTGTTCGCTTCCCGTCGGTTCGTCATCTCAACATGGCATGTGCAACCACGGAGCATGACGCTGCGAAGCTTACATCATGGGTCGCGTTTTGGTACCGCCGTGGGCGACGAAAGTTTTCAACTGTTTTTGGAGATCCACACTGGAGCTGAGTTGGTAGGCGCAGTTGCAAGCGCGAACAACTCGGTGCCTGCCTCCCGCGCCTGCGCCTGCGCCTCTACACCCGGTATCTTCGGCGAGCCATGCGCGTCGCCTACCTCACCCACTACACCGAGCTCTACGGTGCGAACCGGTCGCTGATCGACCTGGTGTTGGAGTTGCGCGCGCGTGGCGAAGTGGAACCCTTGGTCGTTGCACCACGCGAAGGTCCGCTGCTGGAAGTCCTGCGCGATGCGGGGATCACTTGCGCCGTCTTCCCGTTCGAGCCGTGGATGAGCGAACGCCGGTACAGCGGGCGTTTCTACCACAAGCTGAAGCAGTGGTGGGGCTACGAGCAGGCCGCCATGAGCCGGGCGCGCAACAATGTGCTTACCGTTCCCGGACTGGCGCAATGGGTGAAAGCGCAGCGGGCCGTGCTCGTGCATGCGAACTCAGCGGCGGTGAGCATCGGCCCGGCGGTAGCGCGTGAGGCGGGCATACCGCTCGTGCAACACGTGCGCGAGATGCCGGAGAAGCACTACCGCCTACACCTCGATATGGGCCGTGGTGCCTACGGCGACGCGTTGCAGTCAGCGGACCGCGTGATCGCCATCAGCCAGGCAGCGGAAGAAGACCTCAAGCGCTATGCGCCTTCAGCCCGCGTGACCGTGGCGTACAACGGCGTGCTGCGGCGATCACGCTACGCGGAGTTCGCGCAGCAGGCTGAAGAGCGCTGGCATGCTCCTTCCCCGTTCCGCTTCGTCATGGTCGGCCTGTTGCACCCCGGCAAGCGCTACGACGAAGCTGTTGATGCGGTGCGGGCCGTGCGGGCCAAGGGGCACGACGTGCGGCTTTCCATCGCGGGCAGTGGCCGGGACAAGGACCTGGTGACCCACATCCATCGCGCCGGCATGCAGGAGGTGGTGGAACTGCTCGGGTACGTGGAAGATCCGTTCCCGCTCTTCCGAAGGGCGCATGCGCTGGTGCAGTGCTCGCGCGACGAGGCCATGGGCCGCGTGACGGTGGAGGCCATGGCCAGCGGGTTGCCCGTGATCGGTCACGCGAGCGGTGCCACGCCGGAATTGGTGCGTGACGGCATCACCGGACTCCTGTACACCGACGGTGCGGAGGTCCTGGCCGCGCGCATGCTGGAATTGCTGGCCGACCTGCCCCGCGCTCGCCAGATGGGCCGGGCCGGCATGGAGGAAGCCGCCCATCGCTTCACGGTAGAGGGATACGCCACGGAGGTCATGGACGTGTACCGGGCCATTCTTCCGGGCGGGGCACCCGTGAAGCGCCCGAGTGACGATGACGATGCCTCGCGCACACGAGGCCGGCGCTGGTGATCCCGTGCGTTGTGCGTCCTTTGTGGGCGCCGAAGCACGATGTGCCTATCCGTCATTACACCCAGCTACCAGCAAGCGCCCTATCTGGAGGAGTGCATCCGCTCGGTGCGTGCGCAAGGTGCGGAGGTGGAGCACATCGTGGTGGACGGCGATAGCACGGATGGCTCCAAGGCGATCATCGAAGCGCACGCCGGGCAGTTCAAATGGTGGTGCAGCGAGAAGGACAAGGGGCAGAGTGATGCCATCAACAAGGGCCTGGCGCATGCCACGGGCCAGGCGTTCACATGGGTGAACAGCGATGATGCGCTACTGCCCGGCGCGGTCGTGCATGTGCAACGGGCTTTCGCTTCGGATCCGGAGCTGCTGGTCTTTGGCGGACAGGTCATGCACCGCGACGTCAAGGGCGACCACGTTTTCGACCGGTTGAACTCCGCAGAGGAACTTCAACTCTTCGCGGATCCGGTGATCAACCAACCGGCCACATGGTACCGCCTGGACGTGGTGAAGGAGCTCGGCGGTGTCGATCCAGCGTTGCGCTATGTGATGGACGTGGAGCTCTGGTGGCAGGTGCTCTTCCGCCTCGGCACAAAACACTTGCGCTTCGAACGCACGCCCCTCGCGATGTTCCGGCTCCACGAAGAGAGCAAAACGGTGAAGCAGCACAGCGGATTCCTGCGCGAAATGGCAACGATCCTGCACGACTTGTGCGAGCGTACCGAGAACGAGGATGTGGCCGCGATGATCGCGTTGGGCTATCCAGAACGACCTGCGCTCCGCGGAATTCCGGCCAAAGGACCGGAGCACCACAAGGTCGTGCGCGACATGTGCATCCACTTTCTGTTGAAGTGGCACGGGCACATCCACACGGAAGCGGAATTCCACATGATGCAGCGCCTGCATGAAGGGGACTTCACCAGTGAGGTCCTGTTGATGCCAGGAATGGCCGATCGCTGGACGAAGGCTCGACTCGCCGTGGACGGAACCACATGGAACCGCTATCGGGTCCGTCGCAAGATCAAGCACCTGTTCGGATGAAGGCGAGCGTGCTCATTCCGGTCTACAACAAGGGTCCGTTCGTGCGTGAAGCGGTGCAGAGCGTATTGGAAGGCACGTTCACGGACATGGAAGTGGTCTGCGTGGACGACAAGAGCACGGACAACAGCCTGGAGAAGCTGCGTTCCATCGGCGATCCCCGCGTCCGCATCATTGAACTGCCACGCAACCTCGGCCCGGCCGGTGCCGCGAACGCAGGATTGGACGCCTGTCTAGGCGAGTACATCGTGCGGCTGGATGCGGACGACATCTCCGTGCCGGACCGCATCGCCAGGCAGGTCGCGTTCATGGACGCGCATCCGGACATCGGCGCGAGCGGCGGGCGATTGGACCTGTTCGGCTCAACCAAGGAGTCGTGGTCCTTCCCGTTGGATCCTGAGGCGTGCGCTGCCCAGCAGCTATTCGGCGTACCGCTATCACAGGGCGCGAGCATTCTCCGGCGAAGTGTCCTGGAAGAACACGGCCTTCGCTACGACCCGTCCTGGCCGCGCATCGGCGAGGACTGGTTGTTCTGGACGCGCATGGGGCGGGTGACGCGCTTCGCGAACATCCCGGAGACCGTCGCCCTGTACCGGCGCGGCGAGCAGAACATCAGCCACGGTCGCGACCGTCATGCGGACTTCACGGTGCTGGCGAGGAACATATTCGGGTTCTTTGGCATCGCGCACTCCGAGAAGGAGCTGGACCTGCACCTGATGGGCCTCTACTTGTTCAAACAAAAGCCGACCAAGGAAAGCGTGCGCGGTCTACGCGCGTGGTACGACCGCTTGCTCATGATCAATACGGAGCGCGGTCTGTTCCCGCGCGAGGCGTTTTCACGGCGCGTGGCACAGGCGTGGGATGGACTCTACCACTACCTTCCCCGCTACGGCGCTTCCGTGGCGATGGAGCATCTTCGCCTGAGCCGTTCCTGGCCGATGGACCGCGTGATGTACCTGGCGAAATACCGCGTGAACGCCCTGCTGGGCCGCGTGGCCAATGGATGAGCACCATGGCGTCAAGAGGCACCGGTCGTGAACTCTGGCTCTTCACCATCCGTTTCCCGTTCGGCAACGGCGAAGCGTTCCTGGAAAGCGAGCTGCCCATCCTGGCGCGCGGTTTCGAGCGCGTGAAGATCTTTCCCCTGATGCCGGAGGGCGCCACACGCGCGTTGCCGAAGAACGTGGACGTGATCCAACTGCTCAGCGACGATGCCTACGCGACGGTAGGCCCGCTCCAGGTCCTCTTCGATCTGCGCCGCTGGAACCATGTGATGCGCGTGTGCCGATCGTCCGCTCCGAGCGCAGAGGCCTGGTCCGCGCGGAAGCGCAACCTGATGAGCCGTATCCGCCAGGCGATGTACCGCGAGCGGAAGTTCACCGCGCGTTTCGCCCGGCAGTATGATCCCCGGCGTGTGGTGCTCTACTCCTACTGGACGAGCGATTGGGCCACCGTGCTGGGCCTGTGGAAATTGGATTCGCCGGAAGTGCGCTTCATCACCCGCATGATGGGTTTCGACATGTTCGATCATCGCGCCCAGTACAACTGGCAGATGTTGCAGAGCTTCCACGTCCAGCAAGTGGAGCACGTCCTCACCATCGCCAAGGCGGGGCAGCAGCACATGTGCGAACGCTATCCGTGGGCCAAGGAGAAATTCCACCTGAGCCATCTGGCCACCCGCGATCATGGGATCGGTCCGTGGACGCCTTCCGCAACGTTGCGCATCGCCAGCTGTGCGAACCTGGTGCCTTTGAAGCGGGTTCATCTGCTTTTGGAGGCACTGGCCCTGTTACGCATGCCGGTGAAGTGGACGCATTTCGGCGATGGTGAAGAGCGCGCGCACATCGAGCCGTTCGTGCGCGATCTTCCACCGATCATCGAAGTGGAATTGATGGGCAACCGGCCCAATACCGAGGTCATCAACTGGTACAAAGCCCACCCGGTGGATGTGTTCGTTCACACCAGCGAGACGGAAGGTGGCGCTCCGGTCGCTTTGCAGGAAGCGGCGAGCTTCGGCATACCGCTCATCGCGGCGGACGCGGGCGGTGTGAACGAGATCGTGACGCCGTATACCGGCGTGCTCCTGCCGAACGCGCTGACCGCACATGACCTCGCCGGCTGTCTCCAGGTGTTCAAGGACAGCGGCTGGCGCACACCAGAAGCGCGCCAAGGCGTGCGCGCGTTCTGGTCTGCCCATTTCGATGCTGAGTTCGTCCATGGCCGGTTGCTGGAGAATCTGCTGCGTTCATGAAACGGTTGTCCGTTGTCGGTTGTCGGTTGTCGGTCTGCCTATGGAGTATGCCATGGTGTGCCAGATACGGTTGGAGCATGCTCAGCACCCCAAGCCGGACAACGGACAACCGACAACGGACAACCATCTCTGCGCCTCCGGCCCCGCTACCCTGATCCATGCTCTTCAATAGCGCCGAGTTCTGTCTGCTTTTCTTCCCGCTGGTCACGGGGCTCTATTTCCTGTTACCGAAAGACTGGCGCTGGCTGCTCCTGCTCATCGCGAGCTGTTGGTTCTACATGGCCTTCGTCCCGCTGTTCATCCTCATCCTTGCCTTCACCATCGGGGTCGACTACGTGGCCGGCATCGCGATAGAAAGCAGCGAGGGTTCGCGGCGCAAAGCCTTCCTCGTGGCCAGCATCATCGCGAACGCCGGCGTGCTCGCGGTCTTCAAGTACTGGGATTTCATCAACGGCAACCTCACCGACCTCTTCGCGGACCTGGGACTCTCGTACCACGTTCCGAAATTGAAGGAGTGGACGTTCTTCGGCTGGCTGCCTGCGGGCATGGTCCTGCCGATCGGCCTTTCGTTCCACACGTTCCAATCCCTGAGCTACACGATCGAAGTGTACCGCGATCACCAGAAGGCTGAACGCCGCTTCGGCGTGTTCGCGCTCTACGTGATGTTCTATCCACAGCTGGTCGCGGGTCCCATCGAGCGCCCGGGCAACCTGTTGAACCAGCTCAACGCTGCGGATGGTCACGGGATCCGTTCCGACTTCGACCACCACCGCGTCGTATGGGGCCTGAAGCAGATGCTCTGGGGTTTCTTCAAGAAACTGGTGATCGCGGACCGTTGCGGCGTGGTTGTGGACCAGGTCTATGACCACATTGGACAGTATGATGCAGCCAGCCTGACACTGGCCACGCTGCTCTTCGCCTTCCAGATCTATTGCGATTTCAGCGGCTACACGGATATCGCCCTGGGCGCGGCCCGTATCATGGGCTTCGACCTGATGGTGAACTTCCGAACGCCGTACCGGAGCGCCAGCATCAGCGAATTCTGGAGCCGCTGGCACATCAGCCTCAGCTCATGGTTCCGCGATTACCTCTACATCCCGCTCGGCGGCAACCGCGTGGTGAAGTGGCGCTGGTACATGAACCTGCTCGTCGTTTTCCTCGTGAGCGGGCTATGGCACGGAGCCAATTGGACGTTCATCTGCTGGGGCGGACTTCATGGAGCCTATCTCGTATTCGCCATCCTCTTCGCCGGCTTTTGGAAGAACGCGGATAGTGTGACGGGCCTCGCTCGCCTCCCCAGGCTGAAACGTGCCCTCAACGTCGCGGTCACGTTCCTGCTGGTGATCGTCGCATGGGTCTTTTTCCGAGCGAACAAGGTGGAGGACGCGTTCACGTTGTATGAGCGCATCGCCACCACGGGGTGGTCCATGAGCGATCTCTGGATCCTGCGCGACGACCTGAACACCGGGCTCTTTGAAGCGACACTGGCTCTGGTCGTCGTGTTCCTCTTCATCGACCCGATGTATGACGCCTGGATCAAGCACGAGCGACAAGGTCCCAGCGGTTGGAAAGGGCAGTTCGCCTTCGCGTCGCTGGCCGCAGCCGTGCTGATCTTCGGTTATTTCGGTTCCACCAGCTTCATCTACTTCCAATTCTAGATGAAGCACCTGATCCTTTCCGGACTGGAATTCCTGCTCGCGACGGTGGTGCTGTACGTGGTGCTGTTCTTCGCGCTCACCCACATCCGCTACCAGGGCAAGCCGCTGATCTACCGTACGAACGACTATTACCAGAGCAAAGGAGGCGTTTCGTACACGAAGTTCAAGGACTGGGCCGACGGCGCCGCGTACGACGTGGTGGTGATCGGCTCCTCACACGCCTATCGCGGCTACGATCCGCGCATCTTCCGGGAGCGGGGATACCGCATGTTCAATATGGGCAGCAGTGCACAGGCGCCGCTGAGCACTTATGCGGTACTGGAGGCCTATGTGACCCCGGAACGTGCGCCCCTTGTGATCATCGACACGTATGAGAACGCCTTCGATCATCCCGGCTCGGAGAGCGTGAGCGACCTGACGCGGAACATGGATGACGACCGCGCGGCGCTATTGCTAGCGGCCTCCTTCCGCGATATCCGGGGCCTGAACATGTTCGCCTTGCGCATGCTGGACAAGGGCTCGGCCGCATCATGGGAGCACAAGCAGTACATCGGGAACGGCGCCGCCATTTCCCCCGATTCGACCCGGACGGACCTGAAGTACCCTACGGCCCGGCCCTTCCAGCTCGATCAGCGTCAGCTGGACCGGTTCATCGATTGCCTGGACCTTTGCGATGAGCGAGGGATCCGTGTGGTGCTCTGCTCACACTTCTATCCACGGCAGGGAGGTTTCGCACGGCACGAGGCCTTCCGGACGATGATGGACAGCGTGCTCGCCCTGCGGGCTACGCGACCTGAGTGGTTCGACTTCGCGGAAACGCCAGGGGTGGATGACCATAACCACTTCTGCGACCACAATCACCTGAACGAGGCAGGCGCCCGTCTTTTCGGAGGGATGCTCGTGGATTCACTGGTGGCGCACGGCTATCTGCCTATGCGCTGATCCCCGGAAGTACGCCCGGCCTACTTTAGCCGCCCATTCCATACGCATGGCCGACACGATCAACGCCCCGATAGCCACCCGTCGCGACACCACCGTCTTCGACATCATCGAGAAGGAGAAATGGCGGCAGATGAAGGGATTGGAAATGATCGCGAGCGAGAACTATGTAAGCGATCAGGTGATGGAGGCGATGGGTTCGGTGATGACGAACAAGTACGCCGAGGGCCTTCCGGGCAAGCGGTACTACGGTGGTTGCGAGCACGTCGATGAGACCGAGAACCTGGCCATCGACCGGGTGAAGGAACTCTTCGGCGCGGCCTGGGCGAACGTGCAGCCGCATAGCGGAGCGCAGGCGAACGCTGCGGTGATGCTGGGTGTGCTGAAGCCGGGGGACACGATCCTCGGGTTCGACCTGAGCCATGGCGGGCACCTCACCCACGGCAGCCCGGTAAATTTCAGCGGCAAGCTTTACCGACCCACGTTCTACGGGGTGGAGCAGGCCACCGGTCGGGTGGACATGGACAAGGTGGAGGCCAAGGCCAAAGCCGAGAAACCGAAGCTCATCATCTGCGGTGCCAGCGCCTACAGCCGCGACTGGGACTATGCACGCTTCCGGGCCATCGCCGACAGTGTGGGCGCGCTCCTATTGGCCGACGTCAGCCATCCGGCCGGGCTCATCGCCGCGCGCTTGCTGAACGACCCGCTGCCCCACTGCCACATCGTGACCACCACGACCCACAAGACCCTTCGCGGCCCGCGCGGAGGCCTGATCATGATGGGCAAAGACTTCGAGAATCCCTGGGGACTGAAAACCCCCAAAGGCGAGACCCGGATGATGAGCGCGATATTGGACGGTGCGGTGTTCCCAGGCACGCAGGGCGGTCCGCTCGAACATGTGATCGCCTCGAAGGCCATCGCGTTCGGCGAAGCACTGGAACCGGGCTTCAAGGATTACGGCAAACAGGTGATCGCCAATGCGACCGCACTGGCCGCTTCGCTCGTTGAGAAGGGCTATAACATCGTGAGCGGGGGGACGGACAACCACTGCATGCTGATCGACCTGCGCAGCAAGAACATCACCGGCAAGGAGGCTGAGCGCGTGCTGGGTTCGGTGGACATCACGGTGAACAAGAACATGGTCCCGTTCGATACGCAGAGCCCCTTCGTCACGAGCGGGATCCGCCTGGGTACTCCGGCGATCACCACGCGCGGCCTGAAGGAGGCCGAATGCCAGCAGATCGCGCAACTCATCGACGCGGCCATCACGCATCCGAACGAAGAGAGCGAACTCAACCGCATCCGCTTCCAAGTGAACGGCATGATGCGCCTGCGTCCGCTTTTCACCTGGTGACCCATGCGCTCGGCCGTCCTGCTCCTCATCCTGATCGTCTCCACGAGCCTGACCTGCGCTGCGCAGGCCGACTATCCCGTGGACAGCATCGCGCCCAACCTCACCGGTTGCTGGTACGCCGGGGACGGTGGTATGGAAGGTTACTACTGCTTCGAGGCGCACGGTGCTGTTTCCGTGGTCAAGAAGGGCAATGGCCGCATCAAGGTGGACGGTGAATGGGAAGTTGACCGCAAGGGCATGGTGACCATCACCAGCGGCAAGATGAAAACGAGATACCTCGTTGAGCGCCTGAAGCCCGACGGCTTCATCCTCGTGACACCGAAGGATGGTGTGCGACTGGAAGGCCACAAGGAAAAACCCAAGGGCTGGAAGTAGGATGCGTGCCATCGTGCATGGGCTGTTTTTCTTGGTACTGATCATCCCCGCGTGCGCGGTCAGGGCGCAGGGGCCGAGGACGGTCCAGCTTCGGCACCGCGCGCTCGCGAGCTGGGGATACAACCGGGCGCAATACTCGGTAAGCAACATCCACTTCGAGGGGCCGGGCTACGACTTCATCCTGCACGACGTAGCGGCCAGTGATCAACCGAAGCCCTTTTCCCTGGGTACCTACCTGGACCCCGCGGATATGACGTTGCCCCAGTACAACTATCGGGCGGGCTGGTTCCTGAACGATCACTGGTGCTTCTCGATCGGCATGGACCACATGAAGTACGTGGTCAGGCAAGGCCAGAGCGTGCGCATCACCGGTACCATCAGCGACGAACGTTCGCAACGCTACGCGGGAAGCGAAGCGCACAACGTGTCATTGACCGAAGACTTCCTCATCTATGAGCATACCGACGGCTTGAACCTGGTGAGCGCCGATGCGGAGCACTACGACCGGCTGTGGGACTCGCGCTCGGGAAGGCACGCTTTGTTCCTGACGGAAGCCGCTTTCCTGGGCCCCGTCATACCAAGAACCGATGTCCGGCTCTTCGGCGAAGGCATCAACAACCGGTTCCACCTGGCGGGCTATGGTGCAGGTGCTCAGGTCGGCTGTCTCGCTGTCTTTTGGGATCACATTTTCGTGCGGGCCGCAGTGAAAGGCGGATACATCGAACTGCCCGATGTGCTCACCACCGGCACGAGCAACGACCGCGCGATGCAGCGATTCTGGTTCGTAGAGGAATACGCCGTGCTCGGAGTGCTCATCGGGAAGTGATCGCACGACGGCTTTTGCGCATCTTGGTGGACTACCTGGTCATGCGCCTCACCTGCTTGTCGGTCTTGTTCGTTGCTCTTGGGCTAATTGCACCTACGGCGCGAGCGCAGAAGTTCATCGACCTGCGTTCGGTGATGCTGACCGGCGAAGACTGGCCCCCCGACCATGCGGCACACGGCATCTTCGTGGACAGCGTCATCACGACGTTCGACCCGCAAGCCTCCATCGGCGTGGTGCAGAAAGGCATGGCGAACAAAGAGGTGAACGCGTTCCTGAAAGGGGATGCGCGCACCGAGCTGAAAGCGCTTCTGGACCGCCTGCGCACCGGTGGAACAGAGGGCCCTCACGTGGTCTTGAAGGTCGACACCATCGAGATCTCGGAGCGCACCCTGGCTACGCGGGAATTGGCCTTCTGCCGATTCGCAGCGGAGGTGCTGGAGCGGACGGACAGCGGATGGATCAGCACCTACCGGTTCGGCACAACGCTGGTCCACAGCGGAGGCATGGACGCAACGGATGATCACGCGGCCAACATCGCACACGCGTTGGACAATTGTTTGCGCCGTTATGCGAAGTTCCGTAGCCGGTCGCTGCCAGTGGTTCGACCTGTCTCGGAACGTCACCTGCGCAGGCCCTTCATCCGGAGATCAGAAGACATCCTGGCGCTTTCGGGAACCCAGGTGCGGAAGGGCGTGTATTACAGTTTCATGGACTTCGTGGAAGGAACGCCGGACACGACAACGGTTGTGGAGTGGAAGGAGTCAAAGAACACCACCGAGACCACACGCGTTCTGCGCCCCAAGGGTGGCGAATGGGACCTGAAGGCCTGGGGGTTCAGCGATGGCACACACCTCTACGTGAATACCGGAAGGGAATACAACGAGATCCATTCCAAAGGTGACGGGATGTACACGTATTGGACACCTGATGTGAGCAACGGCGCGAACGCAGGCGCGGTGATCGGTGCCGGTCTTTTCTTCGGGGTGATCGGCGCAGGAATAGCCGCAGCCGCTTCCTCATCCGGTTCCTCCGATGCACCCGTCCGTCTCGACCTTGACCTGGTCGCGGGGACCTTGACGCGAACGCACCGGAGCAAAGGCACCTCGCGCGATTCCGAGCATTGGTTCTACTACACGGACCACAGCAAAGTGGACACGACGGTTTGCCTCTTCCTCTACGGCGGGGAGGAGGGCTGCCTGCGCAAGGGCCAGCATCATGTGGTGCGCCTCGCACCGCGCATTGAAACAGCACCTATGGAAGTGGGTATCGGGGATCAGCGGATCAAGGCCGACTTGAACACGAACGCGACCACTGATCAGGTCTACCTGCTCTCCGTGAATGGCGAGGGCCAGTTGAAGGTGGACAAGCTCAGCGTTCCGATGGCAAGCGCCGTTCTGGACAAGTTGAAGCCCGAGGACGAGGTCAAGTGATAACCGGCTTCCGGCCCCTCCAAAGGCGCTCCGGCCAGCCGGTCAGTCGCAGGGCTGTTGCCTCATCGAGCCAGATGGCATAGCAGGCGATGAACGCCAGTCCCATTTGTGGGATGCCCATGAAGATGGCTGTCGCCAGGTGGAAAGCCGTTCCGATGATCAGGAAGAGCCTGCGTGTGGGCACCCACCAAACGGCGAACGGGAAGAGCGTCATGAAGGCCAGTGTCGCGTAGGTGAGGATGGTGCAGAAACCCGGGCTGCCAGCAAGCCATCCCATGCTGAAGGCCGGATCGTGGGCCACCAGGAGCACTGCGGATCCATCGAGCCAGTTGGTTCCGGTGAACTTGTGCACCGCCGCCGCTGCGTAAACCACCAGCAATTGCAGCCTTGCGATCCAGAAGGCGGTGGTCCCGACGAACGGATGAACATCCCCTCCCATCAGCGCGCTCCAGATGAGCACGTTCTCCATCAGTTGTACGCCGCCGTTGGACGCAAGCCATGTGCGATGCGTGACGAGGCGGAAGAGGAACCAGACAACAAGACCCAACAACCAGCGATGGTGGAACAGGAGAGCGATCGCCATACCCAGTGTGGCGATCGTGAGCACCAGCATGACCACGGATGAGGCACCATTGACCGACGCTTCAAACCAGTTCAAAGCACCGTGGTGCGTGAGAAAAACATGGACGGGCGCATTGCTCCAGACCGCTTTGCCGGTGCCCAGGATCGCCAGCAGATAGAATACCAGCCAGGCGTACACCGCGCGCTGGAACAGCCTGATGCTGTGGTCGGAAGTCATTCCATCGGAAGTTCAGGCGAACAGATCAGCAACAGGCCCGTCGTGCGACAACCGCAAGGGCGCAACACACCGAACCGGATCCCATCCGATCGCGGATCGTAACCGGTCATATGCAACAACGAAGTACCCAATGCTTCACCAGGGACCACACAGCGGTTCTTCCCATCCCAAGAGGCTTCCGCATAGCGGCAGGCATTCGCTGCCATGCGCTTCCAGACAAAACCCCGGTGCAGGTCTTCGAGAAGGTGGGGCTCACCGTCGGCATCCTGCAGTATCGCGATCGAGCATCCGCAATCAGGCGGATCCGGGGCGAACAAACGCCAGTCCTGATGGAACAGCACACGGGCATAAGCCTGTGACCAGTAACGCAGCCGTATCGGCACGACCTCCTTCGGCATCGTATACGACATGATGAGGAGCACATGTCCCAAGGCGATCGAGATCGCTGTTGTTCGCATCCTTCGTTCCATGTCCTGGCCAATGTAGCGCGGGCTATTTTGCGCACGACGCGACGACGGATGGCACGCCGGAACCAGACCCCTACACGTCCGAAGAGCGCCTCGGGCCGGCGCGATGACGCCACCTCAAGTACCAGCCGCTGGCCCTTGATCGGGACCATGATCGCCGTGTTCATCGCGGTGTGGGTGGCCTTCTTCCCCGCGCTGGACAACGACTTCGTGAGCTGGGATGACCCAACGTACGTCACCGAACAGCCCATCGTGCTGCAACCCGATGCGCCGCGGACGCCTTCTGTCTGGCGCACGCCGGTCTCCCTGAACTATCACCCCCTTACCATGAAGACGCTGGCCTGGAACAGGAGGGCCGACGAACCCGCGCATCCGGGTAGGACACCCGAGGCCAGGCCCTTCATCACCATGAACATCTGGCTTCATGCGCTCAATGCACTCCTGGTGCTGCTTTTCATCCATCGGCTGACCAAAGGCGACCTTGCGGTTGCGGCCTTTTGCGCCGTGGTCTTCGCCCTGCACCCCATGCATGTGGAATCCGTCGCGTGGGTGAGCGAGCGGAAGGATGTGCTCTACGCCTTCTTCTTCCTGGCCGGTCTGCTCACCTGGCAACAATGGCGGGAGAAGAACGGGGTGCTCTGGTACGCCGTGACGATGATCCTTTTCATCGCGAGTTGCCTTTCGAAGGCGATGGCCGTGGTCTTCCCGCTCGTGCTTCTGTTGATCGACATGTGGGAGCGACGGCCCCTGAGAACCACGCGGCCATGGCTGGAAAAAGCCCCCCTGTTCGGGATAGCGTTGCTCTTCGGGCTCATCGCCCTGGATGTCCAACGGGGCGGTGACTTCCACGGTCTATTGAACGTGGAGCGCGCATTGGGGAGCACGGTCGCCGTAGCGGAAAAACTGCCCTATTCCACCTGGGAGCAACTCCGTTCTGGATCGTATGGTTTCGCGCTGTACCTGGTGAAATTCCTGGTGCCATTCGGAATGGGCACGTTCCACCCTTACCCATCGGCCGATGACAAAGGCGCGCTCTTCCTGATCGCACCATTCATCCTGCTGGCCGTGCTCCTGACCACCATGTGGTCGTTGCAGAAGGGGCGCGTAGTGTTCTTCGGCATCGGCTTTTTCATCGTGTGCGTGATCCTGGTGCTGCAGTTCCTGCCTGTGGGCCGCGCCTTGATGGCGGAGCGCTACACCTACCTCGCCTACATCGGCCTGTCGTTCCTCGCGGCCATGGGTATATCACACCTGCTGCAAGCACACCCGGCACGTTCGCGCATCTGGACCGGCATCACCGTGGCTGTCGCGCTCCTGTGCATTCCCTTTACCCGGGCGCAATCGGACAAGTGGCAGAACACACGCACACTTTTCCGCCAGGTGATCGCCCAGTATCCGAAAGATCCGGACGCGTATGCCAACCTCGGTAGCTGGTATGGCAAGCGCAGTGCGGCAGAGCGGTCGTCCGCGTTGCTGGATTCAGCGGGGATGGTGCTTACCGAAGGCGTGCGGGCCGGGGCCGTGAGCGGTCCCTTGTTCGAAGCGATGGCCACCTATCTGGGTAGTCAGGGGCGCACGGACAGCGCGTTGGTCTGGTTCGACCGGGCCGTGGAGGTGGGACCGGTCACCGGTCAACTCATGCATAACCGGGCCATGGCGCGATACACGACCGATCCGAAGGGCTGCCTGGAGGATCTGGAAAGGGCCATCCAACTCGGGCACTTACGCGTTGGCGAATCCTACGCGCTGCGCGCGCGCGCCAGGTTCAGAGCTGCCCACTACGCGGACGCCATCGAGGACGTGACCATCGCCATGGACCGCTTCGGCCAGCAACGGCCTGACGCCTACCTGCTGCGTGCACACTGTCACTATCAACTCGGCCAGCGCGATGCGGCACTCAAGGACGCCCGGGAGGTAGTGAGGCTGGATCCCCATTCGGCGCAGGGCAAGGAATTGTTGAACGCGTTGGGCGGCTGAACCAACGGAACGGATGGCCCTAGACCGCACCTTTGCGGCCGATGACCCTTGCCGCGAACTCCCCTGCCCTTCGTTCCTGGATCGATGTATCCGCGAAGAGCGAATTCCCCATACAGAACATCCCGTTCGGCATCTTCAGCACCGGGGATCGCGCTGCCCGGCCCTGCACCCGCGTCGGCGACACCGTGGTCGACCTGAGCGTGCTGGCGGACGCCGGTCTGTTGAACGACCTCGGTATCGACCTGGCCACCTTCCGTTCCCCCGTCCTGAATGCCTTCATGCGCTACGGCAAGCAAGGCACCAGGGCGCTGCGCAGCCGCTTGAGCGAACTGTTCAACGCGGATCACGGTGCCTTGCGCGATGACACGGCCACCCGCGCGAAAGCATGTCTTCCTGTGGCTTCGGTCACCATGCACCTACCCGTGCATATCGGCGACTACACGGACTTCTACAGCAGCCGCCAGCACGCCTACAACGTCGGCTGCATGTTCCGCGACCCGGCGAACGCCTTGTTGCCGAACTGGCTCCATCTGCCTGTGGGCTATCACGGCCGGAGCAGCAGCATCGTCGTGAGCGGAACGCCTATCCGTCGCCCGATGGGCCAGTACAAACCAGCACCCGATGCCGCTCCTGTGTATGGCCCTACACGCCAGCTGGACATGGAACTGGAAATGGGCTTCATCACTTACGCAGGTAACGCATTGGGAGATCGCATCACGACGGCAGAAGCCGAAGAGAGGATCTTCGGTCTGGTGCTCTTCAACGATTGGAGCGCGCGCGACATCCAGGCGTGGGAGTATGTACCGCTCGGACCGTTCCTCGGGAAGAACTTCGGCAGCAGCATGAGCCCTTGGGTGGTGACGCTCGACGCGTTGGAGCCGTTCCGTATCGCGTCACCCGCGCAGGACCCGCCCGTACTTCCCTATCTGCAACAGTCAGGCCCCCACCACTTCGACATCGCGCTGGAGGCCGCGATCGCGAGCAACGGCGGCGAGACGGTGATCTGTCGCAGCAACTTCAAGCATCTGTATTGGAGCATGGCCCAGCAGCTCGCCCACCACACAGTGAACGGCTGCAACGTGAGGGCCGGGGATCTGATGGCCAGCGGCACCATCAGTGGCGAAACGCCCGACAGCTATGGGAGCCTGCTCGAACTCACCTGGAAAGGCACCAAGCCCCTGACCTTGCACGACGGCACGGAACGGAAGTTCCTGAACGACGGCGACACCCTCATCATGCGCGGACGCGCCGAGAAGGACGGGGTGATCGTGGGGTTCGGAGAGGTGCGAGGAGAGGTCTTGGCGGCGCGATAGTCCGCACCGCTCGGTAAGAGCTGCGCGCTCCGCGCCCCCACCTTGTACGGAACGCTGCTCGCGATGAGCAGGTCGCGCAGCAGCCCGCGCAGAGGCTGACCATTCGTCCTACCGGATCGGGACAGCGGCGAGCGCGGACGGTGACCCGCGCCAAGCTTCCATCGCGTCTACCCGATCCAGGGGAAAATCCCGCGCGGGCCTTGCGGGACGGCGGATCCCTTCTATCTTCAATGCCCTTTCTCCGATCCGCCCTCCCTGCGGATCCCTATCACAAACCGATCCCCAAAGTCATGAACACGATCAAGCATGCGCTATGCCTCTCATTGCTGTTCGGAGCCCTCGCACCGGTATCCGGACAACTGGCATCGAAGACCGGCCGGTCCGGAAAGAAAGATGACCTCCTGGTCGCCGCGAACAACGGCCACCTCGCGCTGCGGATCAGCGGCTTTGAGGAGAACAAAGGCCAGGTGGTCACTACCTCCGGTCAGCCTGCTCCGTTCGTGCGCTATCACCTGGGTTCTGGCAATACGAACATCTATCTGCTGGAGGCCGGCATCGCCTATCAGTTCACCCGGTTGCACGCGCCCGACGACTACGTCACACTACACGGACGGCTGCACCGGACACCGGATGAAGAGGCCCGGTTGAAGGCCGCGGAGTCCCAGGCCGAACTGGAGACCTACCGCATGGACATGATACTTGAAGGTGCGAACGAACAAGCGCCCATCACCACCGAAGGACGAAGCGGTGACTTCACGAACTACTACAGGTACGGTGCTCTGGATGTGCATGCGTACGGCAAGGTGGTGTACCACGACATATATCCCGGCATCGACTGGTCGATCCACACCACGACCGAGGGCATTGAGTATGATTTCCTCGTTCATCCCGGTGCGGATCCTTCACTGATCAAACTACGCTTCAAGCATCACGAGGAATTGTCCCTCGACACAGAAGGCAAGTTGACCCATGGCAATCGCCTTGGCCGTTTCACGGAAGCAGCCCCAGTGAGCTATCAGGGTGAGTTCGCCATCCCTACGCGCTTCCATCTCTCGGATGACCTCCTCACATTCGATGTCGGTGACTATGACCGTTCAATAGAGCTCCTCATCGACCCGCCACGTCTGTGGGGCACGTATTACGGCGGCTCCGACTTCGATGCCAGCCAGTCCGTGGATCTGGACGCGAACGGTAACGTCTACCTGGCCGGATGGACGCGCTCGACGAACGCGATCGCGACGGTCGGCGCACAGCAGACCGCATGGGTCGGCGATGATGATGCGATGCTCGTGAAGTTCAACCCCAGCGGTGTCCGTCAGTGGGGCACATACTACGGCGGTTCTCTCAGCGATGCCTTCGCGGGCTGTGTGGTGAGCGGCAACAGCATCTATGCGGCCGGTAATACCAATTCCACGAGCGGCGTCGCCACAGGCGATATCCACCAATCGACACTTGGTGGCGATCAGGACGGGCTGCTGGTGAAGTTCAACACGAACAATGGAACATGCGCCTGGGCGACGTACTACGGAGGCCCGGCCGAAGACCGTGCAAGGGCCTGCGCCGTGGATGGAGGCGGCAACGTCTACCTGGCCGGCTTCGCGATGTCGGATCAGGGGATCGCGTTGAGCGAATTCGTTCACCAGGGCACCTTCGGTGGCGGCTCCACGGGCCAGAGCTACTCGCGGGGTGATGGCTTCCTCGCGAAGTTCGCGGCAGATGGGTTCCTGAGTTGGGGGACTTATTACGGGGGTGCGAGCGATGATGAGATCACGGGGGTCGCCGTGGACTGGAACGACGACGTGTACATCGGGGGCGGCACGGGCACCTCTGGTGGAACGTCCATCGCCACCCTGGGCAGTCACCAGGCGACGATCGGCGGCAACGCGGATGCCTTCCTGGCGAAGCTCTCCTCCAACTGCTTCCGCCTGTGGGGCACCTATTACGGCGGCACGAATGCGGACTATGCTTTCGCCTGCGCCGTGGACTCGCTCGGCTATCCCTACCTCGTAGGCGATACCTACTCCACCAATGCCATCGCTTCCGGGGGTCACCAGAACACGTTCGGTGGCAATAGCCTGCGCGACGCGTTCCTTGTCAAGTTCAACTCCGTCGGTACCCGGCAATGGGGCACCTATTACGGCGGTTCGGATACGGACACGGGCCGCGGCTGCACGACCGAGGGGAATGGGAACGTCTACCTGATCGGTGAGACGGTCTCCACGAACGCGATCGCCTTCAACGGCCACCAGATGACCAACGGCGGCGGAGAGGTCGATGGGTACCTCGCCGGATTCACCTCAACGGGTACCCGCACATTGGGTACGTACTACGGCGGATCCATGCGCGATGAAGCTTACTCAGCAACGGTGGACTATGGCCATAACATCTACCTGTGCGGACGGACGCTCTCAACGAACGCGATCTCCACCGCCGGCTCTCACCAGCCGGCCTACGGCGGGGTTTCCGATGCCTTCCTCGTGAAGTTCGGCGATCTGATCGATTGTCAGGGTGTGCCCAATGGTACCGCGCTCCCGGGAACGGCATGCAACGACCAGGACGCCTGCACGAGCAATGATACCTGGAGCAATGAATGTGTCTGCAGCGGGACCGCAGTGCCAGGCCCGAGCATGGGCACGGTGGGTGGCAACAGCCCGCTCTGCGTGGGTGATGTGCTCAACCTGACGGCGGCTGCCACGGGCATCGGAACCATCACCTACCTCTGGAGCGGCCCGAACGCGTTCGGCTCCGGGGCTCAGAACCCGACGATCAATAACGTAACGGTCGCTGCGGCGGGTACCTACAATGTAGCCGCGAGCAATGGCTGCGGGACCGATGCGGTGGGCAGTATCCAGATCCTGGTGAATCCACAGCCCACGACGGCCACAGTGGGCGGGGCGCAAACGATCTGCGTCAATACCACGACCACTGGACTGGGAGGCAACACGCCGCAGTCGGGAACCGGTGCATGGAGCGTGGTGAGCGGTGGAACCGGCACCTTCTCCAACGCCGCTGCGCCGAACGCCACCTTCACACACACGGGTGGCGTGGGGCCGGTGATCGTGCGATGGACGATCAGCCTCGCACCGTGCGTCGCTTCCTCAGCGAACGTGACCATCACGATCAAGCAACCGCCTTCCACCGCTATCACGGGTGCTCCACAAACGATCTGTACCGGTGGTACGACCGCTGGGCTGGGCGGCAACACCCCTACGAGCGGCACGGGCCAATGGACGGTCGTGAGCGGTGGTGCCGGCATCTTCAACCCTGATCAGGCCACGGGGAATGCCACGTTCACTCCGAACCAGGGAACGGGTCCTTATCTCCTTCGCTGGACTACGAGCAACGCGCCTTGTGAGCCGGACACGGCCGATGTGCTCATCACCATGAACCCTCCGCCGTCAACGGCCACTGTCGGGAATGCACAGACGATCTGCGCGAACGGGACCACTGCTGGGTTGGGTGGCAACACACCGCTGATCGGCACCGGCGGTTGGAGCGTGGTGAGCGGTGGTACGGGAACCTTCTCGAACGCCACCTCTCCGAACGCCACCTTCACCCATACAGGCGGCGCAGGTCCGGTCATCGCGCGCTGGACGATCAGCAATGCACCCTGTGCCCCATCGACGGGCGATGTGACCATCACCATCAACCAAGGGCCGACAACGGCTACGGTAGGCGGGGCGCAAACCATTTGTGTGAACGGCACGACGACCGGCTTGGGCGGGAATACCCCGACAAGCGGCACAGGAGCCTGGAGCCTGGTGAGCGGCGGTACCGGCACATTCTCCAATGCGACGTTGCCCAACTCCACGTTCACCCATACCGGCGGAGCGGGACCTGTTATCGTGCGATGGACCATCAGCAACGCGCCGTGCACAGCATCGATCGCCAACGTCACCATCACCATCAATCAGCCTCCGAGCGCAGCAACGGTGGGCGGCCCACAAACGATCTGTACCAATGGCACAACGACCGGCTTGGGCGGTAACACGCCCACCACAGGCAACGGGGCCTGGAGTGTGGTGAGCGGGGGAACCGGCACCTTCTCCAATGCGGCGTTGCCCAACTCCACCTTCACCCATACCGGCGGAGCGGGACCTGTCATCGTGCGCTGGACGATCAGCAACG
>CAZYPC010000018.1:0-35312 GCA_964649165.1 uncultured Chryseobacterium sp. | reverse complement strand
TTCACCCATACCGGCGGAGCGGGACCTGTCATCGTGCGCTGGACGATCAGCAACGCGCCTTGCACGGCGGCCACGGCCAACGTGACCATCACCATCAATCAAGGGCCGACCACGGCCACGGTGGGCGGAGCGCAAACCATCTGCGCGAACGGGACGACGACCGGCTTGGGCGGGAACACTCCGACAAGCGGTACAGGCGCCTGGAGTGTGGTGAGCGGAGGCACAGGCACATTCTCCAATGCCGCATTACCGAACGCCACGTTCACGCACACCGGCGGAACAGGACCGGTCGTCGTGCGATGGACGATCAGCAATGCGCCATGTCCGGCATCGACCGCGAACGTCAGCATCACCATCACTCAACCACCGAGTGCGGCCACGGTCGGCGGAGCGCAGACGATCTGCGGCGGAGGAACGACCACAGGGCTCGGCGGCAACAGCCCAACGACAGGCACTGGAGCGTGGAGCGTAGTGAGCGGAGGAACAGGCACGTTCTCCAACGCAGCCGCCCCGAACGCCACGTTCACGCATACGGGAGGAACGGGACCAGTGGTCGTGCGATGGACCATCAGCAATGCGCCGTGCACCGCATCCACCGCGAACGTGACGATCACGGTCAATCCTGCCCCGACCGCAGCCACGGTCGGTGGCCCACAGACGATCTGCAATGGTGGTACGACCACGGGACTCGGCGGCAACACCCCGACAACGGGCACGGGCACGTGGAGCATCGTAAGTGGCGGAACGGGGACGTTCGCCAACGCAGGTCTGCCCAACTCCACATTCACGCACACCGGTGGCGCCGGTCCTGTTGTCTTGCGGTGGACGATCAGCAGTGCACCATGCACCGCTTCCACGGCTAACGTCACGATCACCATCAACCAAACTCCGTCGACCGCCACCGTCGGCGGCGCGCAGACCGTTTGCGCGAACGGCACGACCACAGGGTTGGGCGGCAACACGCCGGTCACCGGCACAGGCACCTGGAGCGTGGTAAGCGGCGGAACAGGCACCTTCTCCAACGCCGCCACGCCGAATGCCACCTTCACCCATACCGGCGGAACGGGACCGGTGGTCGTGCGTTGGACGATCAGCAACGCACCCTGCACGGCGAGTTCTGCTCAAGTGACCATCACGATCAGCCAGCCTCCAACGGCTGCGACCGTAGGCGGCCCGCAGACCATTTGCGCGAACGGCACCACGTCCGGGCTGGGAGGTAACACCCCCACGATAGGAACAGGCGCATGGAGCGTAGTGAGCGGCGGTACCGGGACTTTTTCCAATGCCAGCTCTCCCACCGCCACGTTCACACATGCGAGCGGCGCTGGCCCGGTGATCGTGCGATGGACGATCAGCCAAGCACCCTGCACGGCATCGACAGCCAACGTCACCATCACCATCAACCAGCCTCCGACAACAGCGACGACCGGCGGTCCGCAAACGACCTGCACAGGCGGAACAACCAGCGCACTCGGGGCCAACACACCGTCCGTGGGCACCGGCTCATGGAGCGTGGTAAGCGGTGGTACCGGGACGTTCTCCAACGCCGGGTCTCCGAACTCCACGTTCACGCACACCGGCGGTACAGGGCCGATCCTCCTGCGGTGGACCATCAGCAATGCACCGTGTACGGCCACCTCGGCCAATGTCTCCATCACCATCAATCAAGCGCCGACAGTTGCCACGGTGGGCGGACCACAAACGCTTTGTGTGAACGGAACGACCAGTGGTCTTGGAGGCAATACCCCGTCCATCGGGACCGGAGCTTGGAGCGTAGTGAGCGGTGGGACCGGAACGTTCGCCAACGCCGCCTCGCCCAACACCACGTTCACGCATACGGGAGGCACCGGGCCAGTGATCGTTCGGTGGACCATCAGCAACGCGCCGTGCGCGGCATCCACGGCCAACGTGAGCATCACGATCAACCAACCTCCCAGCGTGGCCACGGCAGGTACGGTGCAACCCATCTGTGCCAATGGGACCACGACCGGCCTTGGTGGCAACTCACCCTTGGTAGGAAGCGGGACATGGAGCGTAGTGAGTGGTGGAACAGGCACCTTCGCACCGAACGCGGGCGCGCCGAACGCGACCTTTACCCATACCGGTGGCACCGGGCCGGTGGTCGTACGATGGACGATCAACAATGTCCCTTGCACGGCCACAACAGCGAACGTGACCGTCACCATCTCTCCGGATTCCGATGGTGACGGTGTCTGCGACGTCCAGGATGATTGTCCGAGCGTACCGGGAGAACTCGGCTCTCCCTGTGATGATGCGAACGATCTCACCATCAACGATGTGCTGATCACGGACTGCATCTGCCAGGGAACTCCGGTAAGCTGTGTGGAGGATGGTGATTGCAACGACGGGGACGCCTGCACGTTGGACGATTGTGTCAGCAATGCGTGCGTGTATACACCGATCACAACCGACACCGATGGGGATGGCATACCGAACTGCTCGGATGATTGCCCCAATGTCGCCGGCGAGGTGGGGAGCACCTGCAACGACAACAACCCATGCACCATCAATGATGCGCTCAACGCGGCCTGCAACTGTGTCGGGACCGCCAGTGGCGATACGGACGGCGACGGCATCTGCGACGCGGTGGATGAGTGCCCCGACGTATCCGGCGGGATCGGGAGCGGTTGTGACGACAACGATGCGTGCACGATCGATGATGTACTGAACAGCAGTTGCGTGTGCACCGGCACGTTCAGCGGTGATACGGATGCTGACGGCATCTGCGATGCCACGGACGATTGCCCAACGGTACCCGGCGAGGTGGGCAGTCCGTGCAGTGATGGTGACCTCTGCACGATCAACGACATACTCAACGCGGCCTGCGATTGCACGGGGACCTTCGACAATGGGGACACGGACGGGGACGGCATACCGAACTGCGAGGACGACTGCCCCAACGTCGCCGGCGAACAAGGTTCACCGTGCGACGACAACAACCCTTGTACGACGAACGATGTACTGAACGTCGTTTGCAACTGTGCGGGCTCTGATGCCGGTGACATCGACAATGACGGCATCTGCGATCCGGAGGATGATTGTCCGGCCATACCCGGCGAGATCGGTGACGCTTGCGACGATGATGAACCCTGTACGATCGATGACGTACTCAACGCCGATTGCCAGTGCACCGGCACGAACACGGGAGATAGCGATGGTGATGGTGTTTGTGATGAGATCGATGATTGCCCGGACGTGGCCGGACAGGTGGGAAGCCCATGCGACGACGGCAATGTCTGCACGCTCAATGATGTCCTGAACAGTGGCTGTCTCTGCACCGGAACACCGGACAACACCGACACCGACGCGGATGCGATCCCGGATTGTGCGGACAGCTGCCCGACCATTCCTGGTCAGGTGGGCGGCGCCTGCGACGACAACAACCCTTGCACCATCGGCGACATCCTCAACCCGATCTGCCAATGCGCGGGTTCGCCGGACAACACGGACAGCGACGATGATGGTGAACCGGATTGCTCGGACGACTGCCCGGACCTCCCCGGCCAGATCGGCGATGCCTGTGACGATGGCAGCGCGCTGACCGTCGAGGACGCGATAAACGGCTCATGCGTCTGCATCGGCATACCGGTCAGTTGCAGCGTGAACGGCGATTGCGATGATCAGGACGCCTGCACCGCGGACATATGCGACAACAATACCTGTGTGTACACCCAACTCATCACCGATGACGACGGCGATGGCGTTCCCAACTGCGCGGACCCGTGCCCCGACGCGGTTGGCGTGCCGGGCAACACATGCGACGACAACAACCCCTGCACCATCGGCGACATCCTGAACCCCGCCTGCCAATGCGCCGGTTCACCGGATAACACGGACACGGATGGCGACGGCATACCCAACTGCGACGATAGCTGCCCGACGACGGCCGGTCAGGTCGGAAGCCCCTGCGATGACAATGACCCGCTGACCATCAATGATGAACTGGACGGCTCCTGTGTCTGCATAGGCATCCCGGTGAGCTGCGCGGTCGATGGCGATTGCGACGACAACGACGATTGCACGAGCGATGCGTGTGTAGCCAACGCCTGTGTTTTCACACCGCTGACCACGGACACGGACGGGGATGATGTGCTGGACTGCATCGACCTCTGCCCCACCGTTTTCGGGGAGCCGGGTTCACCCTGCGATGATGGCAACCCCTGTACCCTCAACGACCTGCTGAACCCGAGCTGCGGTTGCGCGGGCGCACCGGACAACACCGACACCGATGTGGATGGCATCCCCGACTGCGAGGACAGCTGTCCGGAGGTGGCCGGTGAAGCCGGAAGCGCCTGCAATGACAACAACGCCTGCACTACTGGCGATATACTGAGCCCAGCCTGCGTATGTGCAGGAACGCCGATCCTCGTCGGCCCCATCAACGGCCCAGCATCGGTCAGCGGGTTCACGACCCAGAACTACAGCGTGCCGGTGATCCCGGGTGCCACGTACGTATGGACGTTGCCGGACTTCTGGAGCAGTTCCAACACCACCAGCAGCAGCCTGAGCGTATTCGTTCAGCAAGGGCCTGATACCGAAGAGCTCTGCGTGAACGCCTATCTCCCGGGCTGCAGCGACCTCGATCCGGCGTGCATCACCATCACCTTGCTCGAATCAGTGGGCATCGATGACCATGCCAGTGAATCCGTCGATCTGTTCACCGTCCGGCCGAACCCGTCACGGGGGATCTTCGAACTCGTTCGAACACGTGCCGGTGGCGATGCCGAGCAGCTGGAAGTGCGGGATGCCACTGGACGTTTGATCCCGGTCCGGGTCCTCCGCGCCGGTCAGCGCGTGTCCTCCCTGGATATGGGCGACGCTTCTCCCGGGGCTTACTTCCTACGCGCCTCGAATGGAACCGAAATACAAGTGATACGACTGTTGGTTCAACGCTAAGGCCGTATCCACCAAGGAGCCCGGGCGGACCTGACCACCACAGGAACGTCCGGGCTCTACGTTCGCGGAGCACCGCGTTCGCACGGGCGGCCCTTGTGCAGCGCCTATTGGCCTTCCGTTGACAAGGTTTGCGGCCCCCGTAACTTGGCCGCTCAACCATGAACTACGGGCTTCCTGCAGAGGAAGGGCTGCTGGCGCACTCCCTTTTGGAACATCATCGGTCAGGTCTCAGAAGGTGGGCCGGGAAACTGGTATGTCCGGGGCGGCGTCGCCTTCATTTCCTGTCCCTTTTCATCAGCCTCATGCTCCTGACCGGCTGCGGCAACGTGAAGCTGAGCCAGATGGTGATGTACAAGGACGTGGGCACCGAGAAGTCGCCCATGGACACCGTACCCGAGCTGCGCATCAGGCCCTTGGACATCATCGGGATCCAGGTGACAAGCAACGACCCGGCATCGGTGGTCGTATTCCAACAGCAACGGGTCACCACGGTGGGATCAGGTACCGGATCGGCTTCGGGGGAAGGTGCGTTGGGGATCCAGGATGGCTACCGTGTGGATGAGGAAGGTGACATCCATATGCCGTTCATCGGTGCGGTGACCGCTGAAGGCAAGACGCTGAACGAACTGCGGAAGGAACTCACACAGAAGTTGGACAAGTACATATTGAACACCAATGTGCAGTGCCGGTTCATGAACTTCCGCGTTACGCTCATGGGCGAAGTGGCGCGACCGAGCACCTACACGATCCCCAATGAACGGCTGACGATCCTCGAAGCCATCGGCATGGCGGGGGATTTCACGCCCTATGCGGAGCGCACCTCGGTGCTCGTGATCCGCGATCGCAACAACGTGCGTGAGTTCGCGCGGGTGAACACGCAGGACCGCACCGTTTTCGCATCGCCGTACTTCTATCTGAGCCCGAACGACATCGTCTACGTGGAGCCCTTGAAAGCGAAGCAATACGCCACACAGGGCGATTTCTTTGAGCGTTATGGGATCTTCCTCGCCTCACTGCTCAGCGTGACGGCCATCCTCATCTCCACTCAGTGAACTCGCCTGCGGATATCGGGCGTCGTCCCTTGGGTGGCCAGAACCTGCGCCACCTCTGGAACCGGGGGAAGCGCTATTGGTACCTGTTCGCCATCTCGCTCGCGGTGGCCTTCGCGTGGGGTTACTGGTACTTGAAGGTGACCGTGCCGATGTACCAGGTGGAAGCGCAGGTGCTCATCAAAGAGGAGAAGAGCTATGGCGAGGACGTCCTCTTCTCCGAGCTGGGCCTGGGCAAGAAGTCGAAGAACGTCGAGAACGAGGTGCTCGTGCTCCTCTCCTCACCGCTCATGGCGGATGTGGTCTATGAGAACAGCATGCAGTGGCGCACGTTCCGCCGCGAAGGGCCCGTCCTGCGCGAGATCTACATCGACCCGCCGGTCCGCATCCTGGACTGGTCACCTTCCACATCGCGCGGACGGGTGACGGGCGAGGTGATCCCGGACGGTGAAGGAGGGTACCGCTTCATCGTCGGCGAAAAGGAATATGCCGGTGAGTTCGGCGGTCGGCTCATCCTACCCGAGGGCAAGCTCATCCTCTGGAGCGATCGCTCGCTGGGTGCCGGAGAACCGGTCGTCGTCATGGCGCTTTCCGTGGAAGAGATGGTGAGCATCCTGAAGGAGAACCTGGACGTGTCGATCGCCGGCGAGGAGTCGAGCATCGTTGTGTTGAAGCTGAAGGACGCCTCACCGAACCGCGCGCACGATGTGCTCATGGGCCTGATCGACGCGTACAATGCCCAATCCATCGATGACAAGAACAAGGGCTATGAAGGCGCGATCCGCCTGATCGATGAACGGCTCGCGGTCGTCACAGAAGAGCTCAGCGAGGTGGAGAAGGATGTCGAAGCGTTCAAGTCAAGCAATGTCACCGTTGAACTCGGCGCTGAAGCCAGCCTGCTCATGAGCGAGATGGCGGGATATGATCACAAGCTATCGGAACTGGGCGTGCAGATGGAGGTGATGGGCGAGATCGAGCAAGTGCTGTCGAAGAACATCGAGGGCCAGCAGTTCCTGCCGACGAACCTGAGCATCAACAGTGTGACTCTGAACAACGAGCTGCAGAGCTTCAACGCGTTGCTCGCCCAACGGGAACAACAACGCCGCAAGCTCGGGCCGGACCATCCGGACCTGCAATCGCTGGACAAGCAGATCGACAACCTGCGCGGCTCCATAAAGGACGACCTGTCCGCGCGGAAGTCCGAGCTACGCTTGATGCTCGGCTCCAGCCAGGAGCAGCAACGCATGCTGGAGAACCGCACGCGAAGTCTTCCACGCCGCGAGCGGCAGCTGATGGAGAAGGAGCGGCGGAAGAGCGTGGTGGAGAACCTCTACCTCTACCTGCTACAGAAAAGGGAGGAGAGCGCGATCAGCATGGCCGTAACGACGAGCACGGGCAAGGTGGTTGAGCCGGCTGAGATACCGGAAGTACCCGTGAGCCCCAAGGGTAGCCAGGTCTGGCTCATCGCCGTGTTCCTCGGTCTTGCCGTTCCGAGCGGCCTCACCCTGCTGATCCTGGATCTGAATGATCGCGTAGAGGACGTGGCCGGGATCCAGAAGGTGACGAGCGTTCCCGTGCTCGCTTCGATCGTCAACGACCGGTCGGGGGAGAGCCTGGTGGTGCACCCATCAGCCCATTCGATGGTGGCCGAGATGTTCCGCCTGCTGCGCGCCGACCTGCAATACCTGAGCTCCGGAGCGGATCTGCGCACGCTGCTGATCACCTCTTCCTGCTCGGGGGAAGGCAAGTCGTTCATCGCCATGAACCTGGGGATGACCATGGCGCTGGCCGGGAGGAAAGTGCTCGTGCTCGAACTGGACCTGCGCAAGCCCAGGCAGGAGCGCTACTTCGGGATGGGTACGACCAACAACGGCATCGTGAACTACCTGATGGACCCGGGGATGCAGGCCGGGGATATCATCCACAACAGCGGGGCGCACCCCGGATTGGACGTGATCCTCAGCGGCCCCGTACCACCGGATCCGGGAGAACTCGTGCTCTCGCCGCGGCTGCGCACACTGATGATCGAGCTGCACAGGCGCTATGACATCATCCTGCTCGATGCCCCCCCGGTCGGACTGGTCGCGGATGCGCTGCAACTGAAGGACCTCGCACAGGCCACGATGTACGTGGTGCGCGCCGACCACACTCGCCTCCCACAATTGAAGGTGATCGAAGAGATCAATGCCCGGCAGAAGCTGCCCAAACCATTCATCGTGCTCAATGGTACGCGCCCCGATGTCTCCGGCGCATACGGCTACGGATACTACGGTGAGCGCGCGAACGGGACCAGCACCAGCCATCGGTGGACAAGAGCCATGAGGAGATCCGCCGTCCCAAAGGTCGACCGCAAGGTGAACGGCCGTGTGAAGTGAAGGACACCACGACAGTCGGAGCGGGCATGGAGACGCAGCAGCAACCGCCGGAGGTATCGCTGACCGAGCGGTCGATCGCCGGAATGATCTGGGTCACCTTGGACAAGCTCGGTGGAAGTGGCGTGAATTTCATCATCACCGTGCTGCTGGCCCGGTTGCTCTTCCCAGCGGACTTCGGTCTGGTGGCGATGGCCATGGTCTTCTTCGAGTTCTCTTCGGTCTTCGTAGAGAGCGGATTCTCCGCCGCGTTGATCCGTGAAAGAAGTATTTCGGAAGCCGACAAGTCGACCGTATTCATCTACAACATGGTGGCCGCGCTGTTGACATACGCGCTGCTTTTCGCCTGTGCTCCATGGATCGCGGCGTTCTATGGCACACCCGCGCTGGTGGCCATCGTGCGCGTGATGGGGCTGAGCCTCATCGTTGATGCCCTTTCCGTGGTGCGTTCCTCGGTACTGGTACAACGCGTGGATTTCCGGTCCCAGGCACTGGCACGTTTTGGCGCCGTTGTGCTGTCCGGGGCACTCGGCGTCTGGATGGCGTGGCAGGGCTTCGGGGTATGGTCGCTTGTCGCACGTGTGCTCGTGAACGGGGCCATGTTGGCTGTGCTGTTCTATCTCCTGGATCCATGGAAACCCGAACTCGTCTTCAGTGCCACATCCTTCCGGCGGCTCTTCGGTTTCGGTTCCCGCATTCTTGCTGCGGGTCTGTTGGACAAGTTCTTCTCACAAGCCTACAAGCTGGTGATCGGCAAGTTCTTCGCGGCGCTGGCGCTCGGCTTCTACACGCAGGCAGGCACCTTCGTGAACATGGTCATCAACACCCTGTTCCGGCCGGTACAAACGGTCTCCTACCCCGTGCTGGCGAGGCTGCGCGACGACCCTCCACGTCTTAGATCGGCTGGGCGCACCATTCTGCGCTTGTGCTCGTTCGTCATTTTTCCGGCGCTTGTGCTGATGGCCGTTCTCGCTGAACCGGTCATCGGTGTACTCATCGGTGAGAAGTGGTATCCCACCGCACCGTACTTGCGGCTGCTGTGCGCAGCTGGGGCCACGATACACATCTCTTCCGTCAACCTGAACATACTTCTCGTTCTGGGTCGTTCGGACCTGAGCCTTCGCCTGGAGGTGATCAAGAAGGTGAACATCGCGATAGCCATCATCATTGGTCTCCAATACGGCGTATCAGGCCTTGTGATCGGAGAAGCGGTGGTGTCCTTCGTGAACCTGCTGATCAACGCGTTCTATTCGCGCGAACTGCTTGGCTACACACCGATCGAACAGCTCAGCGACATCTGGCCCACCCTTGCACTGAGCGGTGTGGCGGGTGCCACGACCTGGGGCATGCAGCGCGTGCTTCCGTGGGAAGGGACCATCGGGCTCGCAGTGCTCTTGCTGGTCGGGGTCCTGGCCTATCTCACCCTGCACATGGTCCTGCGCACACACGAATGGCGTCTGGTGACCAAGACCGTTCTCCCGAGGGTCTGGACCATCTCAGGTAATGCCGCGCGCTTGTCATGGATGCGCCGATGAAGTGGCCCGATCCGCCATCGGTGGATGTGTTGATGCTCGCGTACAATGTGGCGCCCTTCATCGAGGATGCTGTTCGGGGGGTAATGTCCCAGCACACCGACTTTCCCGTGCGTCTCATCATAGCGGAGGACGGCTCAACGGATGCCACACCCCTGCTCTGCGAGCGTATCGCCGCGACACAAGGCGATCGTATTCTGTATCTGCCCGGTAAGGAGAACAAGGGCATCGCCAAGCGCACATTGGAAGCACTCCGACACTGCACGGCGGAATACGTCGCCATATGCGATAGCGACGATCGCTGGACGGACCCGGACAAGCTCGCGCATCAGGTCGCCTTTCTGGAAGCGCACCCTGATCACGGTTTGTCGTACTCCGATGTGAGCGTGGTCACGCGTGACGGCAAAGCGCAGGCCGACGATGTGTACGACGCTGTTCGAGCGGACTATGCGGATGGATACGTTTTCACGCGGTTGCTCCAAGGCAACTTCATCAACAACTCCACTACCGTGGTGCGGCGCACGTTGCTGGAAGCGCTACGACCCGATGCCTGCCGTGATGAGCTCATCGGCGACCACTTGCGCTGGTTGCAGGTGGCGATGCGGGGCCGCGTGCATTTTCTGCCCACGAGAACCACGGCCTATCGTCAAGGGGGCGTCACCAGTACCGATGCCCGGATAAGGAACGGACGTGTGATGATGTCGCAGCTCGGCGGCCTGCTCGTGGAACACCACCAGTGCGGCACACCCGCGACACGGAGCGACAAAAGGATCCTGGCCCGCAAAGCGATCGGTGTCATTTCGCGACCTGGAACATCGGCGCGCACGAAGCTCAGGCTGTTGCTGATGCTGTTCCGATATCTTCCGGCCATCTTGTGATCACTGACGAACGAACACCGACGTAGACCAGCGAAAGATGAAGGTCCTGATCCTGGCGGGCGGCTACGGTTCACGCTTGAGCGAAGAGACCGGTTTGCGGCCGAAACCGATGGTGGAAGTGGGCGGCAGACCCATCCTGTGGCACATCATGAAGATCTATGCCCATCATGGCTTCACCGAGTTCATCGTGCTGTGCGGCTACAAAGGCCACGTGATCAAGGAGTACTTCGCCAACTACTTCCTGCACCACTCCGATGTCACGTTCGACCTGGCCAAGAACGCCATGCACGTGCACCACAACCCGAGCGAACCGTGGAAAGTGACACTCCTGGACACGGGCATGGATACGATGACGGGCGGCCGGGTCCTGCGTGCCAAGCCTTATGTGCCATCAGGCGAGTCCTTCATGCTCACGTACGGTGACGGCGTGTCGGACATCGACATCACGAAGCTTCTGGCCTTCCACCGTGCACACGGTCACGCCCTGACGATGACCTCCTCCCAACCAGAGGGACGATTCGGCGCGTTGGACATCCAGGAGGATGGTCGTGTTGGCCGTTTCGTGGAGAAACCGAAGCGCGATGGTGCTTGGATCAACGCCGGTTTCTTCGTTTGTGAGCACGATGTCTTCGATCACATCACGGAAGGCGACCATACCGTCTTCGAGCGGGGACCCTTGGAACAGCTTGCCAGCCAAGGTGAACTGTACACGTATCGTCATGCGGGCTTCTGGCGGCCCATGGATACGCTTCGTGACCGCCAGGCCCTGGATGAACTGTGGGCGCAGGGTGAGGCGAAATGGAAAGTATGGCCATGATGCATGGCGCTGCTTTCCGGGACAAGCGCGTACTGATCACCGGACATACGGGCTTCAAGGGTGCATGGCTCGCTCTCTGGTGCGAAAAGCTGGGGGCTTGCGTAACGGGCATCGCCTTGGACCCGTCAAGCGAACGTGGCGTGTTCCAGGCGAGCGGTATCGGCACGCGCATACATGATCTGCGTTGCGACATCCGTGATCGCGACCAGCTGATCGGACTGTTCAAGGAAGCGCGCCCTGAAGTGGTCTTCCATCTCGCCGCGCGTTCGTTGGTCCTGGAGAGTTACCGCACACCGGTATCCACGTTCGACGTGAACGTGATGGGCACCGTGAATGTCCTCGAAGCCATACGCCAGACACCTTCGGTGCGCGCGGCCGTGATGGTGACCACGGACAAATGCTACGAGGATCACGGGCGTCGGGAACCTTATAGCGAAACGGATCCGCTCGGGGGACACGACCCTTACAGCGCCAGCAAGGGAGCAGCGGAGATCGTGATCGCGGCGTATCGTCGCTCGTTCTTCTCAGGAGCCGGGGCCACCGGTATCGCCTCGGCAAGGTCCGGCAACGTGATCGGTGGTGGCGACTGGTCAGAGGACCGCATCGTCCCGGATTTTTTCCGCGCTCTGGAGGCTGGCCTCCCACTTGCCATCCGGAACCCGAACGCCATCCGCCCCTGGCAACATGTCCTGGAGCCCTTGAACGGCTACCTCCTGCTCGCCACACACCTGATGGCGGACCCCACCGGGTTCGCCGGAGCTTGGAACTTCGGTCCTTCCACCGACCAGGTGCATACCGTACGCGACGTGGCGGAGGCCTTGATCACCATGACGGGTAAGGGCACCTGGGGATCCACCCCGGCGACCGTGCATGAGGCTGCACTCCTGATGTTGGACAGCGGCAAAGCCCGGACCAGATTGGGTTGGCGACCGCGATTGTCGTTCACGCAGGCCATGGAACTCGTGGCAGAGGGTTACCTCTGCGGTGACACCCGTGCTCCGGACGTCTTCCGCTCACACATCGAACGCTTTGAACACCTTGGACTTCCGTGAACTGGACATAGCGGGGGTCTTCGAGATCCGGCTCTCTCCCATCGCGGACGAGCGGGGCCATTTCATGCGCACGTACGACACGGCTGCAATGCGCGCCGCCGGACTCCATCGCGAATGGGCGCAGGAGAACCAGTCGCGCAACACACGGAAGGGCATCGTGCGTGGCCTGCACTTCCAGTTCCCGCCCTCGGCGGAAGCGAAACTCGTCCGTTGTCCGTTCGGCGAGATCTTCGATGTCTTCGTTGACCTTCGGCGTGGCTCTGAAACCTTCGGCCGGTGGGGTGGTCTCCGCTTGTCCGCAGCAACCAACAATCTGGTCTTCATCCCGCATGGATTCGCCCATGGTTATTGCACGCTGAGTGATGAGAGCGAGGTGCACTACAAAGTGGACAACCCATACGATCCTCACCGTGAAGGGGGACTACAATGGAACGACCCGGAGATCGGCATCAAATGGCCATTGGACGTGGCCCCGCTCCTCTCGCAGAAAGATCACAACGCCATGACGCTGGAGCGGTTCCGCGAGAGCCACGGCGGGTTGTAGGGTTATCGCATCGGATGTGAACAACCTGTCACCCACCGTCCTCAACAGGTGTGGATAAGTCCAGCTTGCCTCGCGCGTGCGGCACCTTTCATTTTTGCCCGGCGAGGCCGTACGGCCGTTCGCTTGAATTCTCGATGCCTTCGCGGGACCTCACACTCACCGTCTATGGTGAGCTGCTCGATGCGCTGAAAGACACCGGGCACCGGTTCCAGTCGTTCAGCGATCACATGCGCGCTCCCGAAGACCAGGCAGTGCTGTTACGTCACGATGTGGACGACCGCAAGCTCCACTCGCTGGCATTCGCACGGATCCAGCACCAGCGGGGGATCGTGGGCACGTACTACTTCCGCATGCTTCCGCAGAGCTTCGAAGAGCGGGTGGTGCGCGAGGTGCATGAACTGGGCCACGAGGTGGGCTACCACTACGAGGAAATGGATCTGTGCAAGGGGGACACGGATCGTGCGTTCGATCTGTTCCGCAGGAACCTTGAACGCCTGCGCGATGTAGTGCCCGTCACCAGCATCTGCATGCACGGCAGCCCACGCTCGCGTTTCGACAACAAGGACCTGTGGCATCGGTACGACTATCGTTCGCTCGGCATCATCGGTGAGCCGTACCTGGACCTGGACTTCCGGCGCGTTGCCTACTTCACCGACACGGGCGGTCGTTGGGACGGCGACGCCTACAGCGTGCGTGACCGGGCCACATCATCCCCATCCGAACGCTACCGTCGAACGCAGGACATGGCGCGGGCGATCCGCAAAGGGATCTTCCCGGCACCCGCGATGCTCACGTTCCATCCCCAACGTTGGACGGATTCGGCCCCGTTGTGGCTGCGCGACCGGTTGGTGCAACACATGAAGAACTACGCCAAATACGGCGTCATCCAATGGAGGTCCTTGAGGCGAAGCCGGACGTAAAGGATTTCGTGGAGCACGAACTGCTCAACGATAAACGGCGGGTGAACAAATTCCTCGAATCCGTCAATCGAGAGCTGCCCATTGGCGGCTTGTTCTCCGGGCGTGTTGAGAGCGCACGGGCGCGCAAGCAGAAGATGCTGGCCAAGTACCCGCGCCCGTTGAACAAGTTCCTGTACGCAACGGATTACACCTTGCACCGTGTATGGCCCAAACTGCCCGGATTGCGCAAGGTGTACTTCATGCTCACCGAAGGCCGCGGCCGCGTGATGTCCGAAATGGAAGCCATCGGCCGCCTGTACGCTTGCGGCTTCCGCATGATGCGCACCGAGGTGAAAGGCAACATCATCCATTTCACCGTGGAGAAGGTGGCCGACCCGACCTATGACATGGACGCGACCTATGGGCCGCTCATCCGTTTGCGCCGGGTGGGGCGCGGTGGCAACATGATCAAGGTCTACAAGTTCCGTACGATGTCTCCGTACTCTGAGTACATCCAGGCGTACATCTTCGAGCGCAACGGGTACGACGGCGGTGCCGGATTCAAGGACGACACGCGCATCACCACCGTGGGCGCCTTCATGCGCAAGTACTGGCTGGATGAACTGCCCATGATCTGGAATTTCCTCAAGGGCGACCTCAAGCTCTTCGGTGTGCGACCGGTCAGCCGCCAGTACCTCGGGCTCTTCCCGGAGGAATTCCAAGCCTATCGCAGGCGTTTCAAACCCGGTCTCATCCCACCGGTCATCGTGCACGTTCCGAACACCTTCGATGAGATCTGGATGGTGGAACGTGATTACCTCCAAGCCTACGAGCGCAGCCCGTTCACCACTGACATGCGGTACCTCTTCAGGGGTGTCTACAATGTGCTCTTCAAGCGCGTGCGGAGCGTTTGAAGGGGATCAGCCCCTGCGTTCTCCCATGTATCGCTCCCGGATAAAGCGATAATAGAACCGCGTCGCATTCTCCTTCGTGGCCACGAAGTCCGCTGCGCGCTTGCGGAACACATTGCCATCCGTGGCCAGCATCTCCTCGACCGCGACAAAGGCATCCTTCGCCACTGACGTGTTGCGCACCAGGCCAAAGCCCTCCATCTCGCGCAGGTTGGGATCCTTGAAGGTACTCACGAATACGACGGGAACCCCGAGGATACCGGCTTCCGTGCCAGTGGTGGTCCCTTCCGTCACCACGAGCGATGCATAGTTCAGCGCATGATGGAAGCGGTCCGGCGGGATGCGCAGACAGTAGGGCCGCAGTTCTTCCGTTACCGCGCGTTCGGCGGTGATGAATACGCGCATGCGCTTGGACAATGATCGGACCAGCGCGATCTTCTCCTCGCGATCAAGGCCCTTGAGACGCACGTCATGGGTGGCGTCCCAGGAAACGAAACGGATGATCGCGTAAGGCTCGTTCACCCCGACGCCCAACCAACCGCGGATCGATGGATCGGGCTTGTAGAACTCGGGATGCAGGTAGGCCAGTTCGTGATAGCTGTTGTAGCGCACCTGTTTGCGTCCAAGTTCCTTGTCCAATACCTGCGGCGTAAGGATCGCGTCCACAAAGGGGCGATAGAGTCGCACCTGCTCCATGTTCCCGGTATCTTCCAAGGCCAGGCACTTCGCACCCACGAAGGGTGCGGCGTGCGCGCCGATGATGGAGCCGTGACCGATGATGAGGTCGGGCTTGAAGCGCAGGCCCGTGCGGATCATGGCCAGATCGTAGCGGAGCAGTCCCCACACTTTGCCCGGCAGGGAACGATAGTGCGGACCGAAGCACTCGTAGTGGAAGCCTTCCCTCTCGATGAGTTCGATCTCGAACTCCTTTCGGCGTGCGGTGAAAAGTACCTCGGCACCATCGGCCACGAGCAGTCGGGCGAGATGCTTGAAGAGGTGTACGTGCCCGGGATGGCCGATGTCGATGAGTGCGCGGAACATGGTCGTATCAGCTCTTCGCACGCACCCTGCGCGCCATGCGATGATAGGCGCCCAGCGCGAAAACACCCAGCCTGTAGAGGGTCGGCTCCAGCACTTTTCCGTAGCGCCCGTAGTTCACCTCGGTACCGCCGAAGCGCGATTTGAACTCATGCACGCCGTATCCCTGGCCGGGCTTCCCCGCCCCCATGAAGTCAAAGGTGCTGTGACCCTCGCGCGCGGCATGGGCCATTTGTGCCCATGTGGCCAGTACGCTGGCATGGACGCCTTCCACTGAATTGTTCCCGTAGGCGAACCATTGGTAGCTCACGCGCCCTTGGTGAACGGGGCCGAGACTTCCACCGATCACACGCCCATCGTACTTCACGAGCAACACGCGCCCCAACGGCGACTCTTGGAACCGCTTGAAGAGGGTATAGTCCGGTAGTGGCTTGTGGACCTTTTCCCGATACAGCGTGCTGAACAAAGTATAGAGCGCGTGCAGCTCCTGGTCGGTCGCACCCTCCTGCAGGACCGCCCCGGCGGCGAGTCCATTGCGCACCTGCCGGCGCCGGTTCGGCGTGAGCTTGTTCATCGCTTGCTCCTCTCCTGCCAGGTCGACGATGAAATTCAGGTGCGGCGAAAAGGTGAAGCCACATCCTTCGAACACGGCACGCAGGTGATCCGTGCGGAAGGAATTGCGGAACTCCACATAGATGGCTTTTCCTTTCGCATCCGCCAATAAGGCCTCAAGAAGCGCACCTGAAGCATCGGCCTTGCCGAGCGGCCCGCCATGTACGATGAGCCTGCGCGACATCCAGGACTTGAGACCCGTACCGTCCCGCTGGTAAACACCCAGCAGCGACCCCACCACCTCCTGCTGCGCATCGCGCGCGACGAGCAGCACCGGCCTGAATCCGCGAACGGGATGGATGAACTCCAGGTATTCGGGCGACTGGAAAAAGCCTGAATCCGGCTCACCGGCTTGAAAGCGTCGCAACGCATCAAGGATCACCGTTCTGCTCAGGCTTGCGAAGTCCTTGTAGCACTCGACCTTCATGGACCAGAGGACGGGTCAGGCCGCAGCGGCGGGCAGGGGCGCGGGCAGCGGGTTGTCGCGATATCCGGAAAGGCGCCGGCGACGCAGAAACACGCTCCCCAGCAGGGCCCATACCCCACTGGCCTTCACGCTCAGCGCATCGATGTTGCCACTATCATCGACATTCAGTCGCTTGAGCAGGTAGGGATCCTCGCCGGGCCGGTTGAAACCGTGGTCCACGGTAAGGGCGCAACGATAACCTGCCCGTTTCACGAGTTCCAGGTCGCGCGCGCAGTAATCACCGTTCGCGAAGGCGAACGCGGTAATGGGCTTGCCGATCATTCCTTCCAGCATTCCTTTCGATGTCGCGATCTCGAACTCGGCGACCTCATCCGCGCAGTTGGGCAGACAGGAGTGGAAAACACCGTGCGACTGGAAGTCTACCACGTCTTTCATGGCGTCCATCTCCTCGCGTTGCAGAGCCTGTGCTTCCGGGAATTCACGGTCGGGCCAGAAGCCGCTACGAGCAAGGATCTCCATGCGTTGCTCGTTCGGGATCGTCTTCAAGGGCTCCGAGGAACCGTTGCGCCTGGCGTGAGCGAACCAGAAATGTCTTTTGGTGCCGACGATCCCTGCGCAAGCGAAGATGGTCGGCGTGATGCCCGCCTCACGGAACGTTCCGAGCAAGGCATGGTTCCCTCGATGGCCATCATCGAAGGTGATCACCAGTGCCCCGGGTGGCAGGGGCTTGCCTGAGAGCAGTTCAGCCAGAGAGATGATATTGTAGCGCTTCCGGAGGTAGCCGAGCGCGCGTTGGAACTCCGGCACACCGGGGTCATGGAAGACAACGATGCGCGCCGTGCGGCGGAAGAGGATCTCTCGGAACAGGAATGGTAGGCCGCTGAAGCGAACGAGCTTGTAGGCCAGGTGCGTGAAGGTCATCGATCGATGAAGTGCTGGAACCACATCTCCAGGTGGATCAGCTTCCAAATTTCGCGCGAGCGGTCGTTCCTTCGGTGAAGATGTTCGTCGTATATGCGTTCGAATTTTTGAACATCCACCAGGCCGCGGGCCGCGAAGCGTTCCGAGCGCAGCATGTCCAGTATGAACGCCCGGAAAGGAGCGGTCCGGAACCATTCCGCCTCTGGCGTGTCGAATCCGACCTTGTCCCTTCGCATACGGACCGCTTCAGGGATCCGATCGCGCATGGCCTCCCGCAGTACATGCTTGGTCATGCCGTGATGGATGAACCAGCGGTCCGCCATCGGGATGGTGCGTTCCACGAGCCGATGGTCAAGGAAGGGCATGCGGGCCTCAACGGAGAAGCGCATGGAAGAGCGGTCGGCCCATTTCAACAAGTGCTCCAGCTTGTGCTCAAAGTGGTCAAGGAGTGCTTCGCGCATGCTGTTGGAGCCATAGATCCCGTCGGTGACATCACCGGCTGTGCCGGCCTGTGCCCGCAGCAGGTCAGCATGGAGGTAGCCCTTCTCGGCGACCCTTGCCCTGGCGCGCAGACCGGGCGGCAGAAGAAAGAAGGCCAGCGACTTGAAGCCGAACGCTGACCGGTGGAGCGTGGCATAGTCCTTCATCTCGCCCAGCAGACGCAGCATGCGCCCTTGCCGCAGGAGCTGCTTGAAGAAGAAGCCGAAGAAATAGTGGTAGCCACCGAGGGTTTCGTCCGCTCCCTGCCCGTCGAGCGTAACGGTCACGTGCTCGTGCGCCAGCTTCATCACGCGGTACTGCGCATACGTGGACGCGCTGGGCACCGGTTCGCATTGCGTGCGCGTGAGATCATCGAGATCCGCCAGAAGCCCATGCTCATCCGGCATGGTGTACCGCATGTTGAGCAGCCGGCCCTTGAACAGGTTGATATACGCTGACTCGTCACCCTTGCGCCCGGCGCCATAGACCGCAGAGAACGTGTTCACATCGGCCCGCCGGGCTTGGTCCGCGATCGTCGCAGCGATGCTGGTGGAATCCAGCCCTCCGCTCAGGCAGACACCGACCGGTACATCGCTACGCAGGCGGAGATCGACCGCAGAGGTGAACAGTTCACGATAGTCCTCCGGTCCGGAGAGCGGCTCCTTCAGTTCATCCCGCAGTCTGTACCAGGCGACCGGCTCGCACGTGGGCTGCGACAAGCGGATACGAAGCAAGTGACCATGCGGCAGCTTGGAGACACCCTTGAAGAACGAACCGGCGTTCTGATCGGTCCTACTGAACGCGAGATAGCTGAAGATCGCTGCTTGATCAGGCTCGGGAGGACCATCCATCACCGAGAGGATCGCCGGCGGTTCCGATGCGATGATCACGTGATCCTTCTCCGTACGGTAATAAAAGGGCTTGATGCCGTAGCGGTCCCGTGCGCAGAACACGTGTCGTTCCTGCCGATCAAACAGGATGAACGCCCACATGCCGTTCAATCGGTGCAGCATCGCTTCGCCCCACTGGATATAAGCTGTGAGCAGGACCTCGGTATCCGAGCTCGTTCGAAAGACATGGCCCTTCGCCAGGAGCTCTTTCCGCAGCTCGATGTAGTTGAAGATCTCTCCGTTGAAGATGATGGTGTAACGGCCATCCGTTGAGGACATGGGTTGGTGTCCACTGTCGCTGAGGTCGATGATCTTGAGCCTGACGAAGCCAAGGCCGACGCTTCCGTCCACGAACACACCGTCATCGTCGGGCCCGCGATGCTTCATGGTGCGCATCATGGTCCGGAGCTGGTCCTCGCTCACAAGAGCTCCGTCTGTTCGGATGATGGCCGCGATGCCGCACATATCAGTTCCGCAACGTTCGCTGGTAGATGGAGATGAGTTTTCGCGCGATGCTGCGCGCGTCCAGGCCGAGCGCGAGGATCCGCTCGCGGCCCCGTGTGCGGCCGTTGAACGCGAGTGCCCGCTCAAGCCCACGTGCGAAGTCCACAGGCTCGTAACCCGTGACAAAGCAGCCCTCGGTCTCTCCGACGACCCGCTCCACATCTCCCACGCGCACGCTCACGATCGGGCAGTTGCACGCCATGGCTTCCTTGATCACGTTCGGTGATCCTTCGCCGAACGAGCACAGTGCGAGGACATCCGCCCTGTTCATGAGCTCCACGACCGCGTCGTGATCGATGCCGTGCGGCACATGGAGTTGAACATCACTCCGGCCGAGCAGCTCCACCGCATCGCGGACCAGGGCAACGTTCTTGTTCGGGTCCTTCGGGTCCCCGAGGAACAGGACATGTTTCTTCGAGCGGTCGAAGTCCTGTGCCGCTCCTGCGATGTCCTTGTCCTCACGGAATTGGTCCAGCCGCACCCCGTTGGGAAGCAGATGGCCGATACGTTCGCGCCACACGACTTTGCCCAGGTCGGCGGATTTGTAGATGATGGCATCCACGAAAGGCTGTATGGAACGAGCCAGGGCGATGAAGAACCAGCTGCTCCACGTGCGTCGCCCAGGTCCGGTGAACGTGCCCTGCGCGTCATCACCCATGAGTGACACCACAACGGGTCTCCTGCCCCACGCCAGCACGGCGACCCATCCGCAAAGCGCATAGTGCGCGTGCACCACGTCAGGCTGTATCGCCCGGATCGTCCGACGCAGTGGCCGGACATTGCGCAAATACCCGAGCCCCTTGCCCACGACAGGAAAGAACGCGACCTCTGCCCCTTCCTCCCGCAGTGAATCAGCCTGTGATCGCAGGAACGGCGACACCGGAAATCGCCGGGAGTTGCCGCTGTGCACGAAGAGGACCTTCATCGCGCCGAAGATGCTGCCGGGGCGTGGACCGCTCGATCTGCTAACATGTCCAGTAAGTACTCCAAACGCAACAGATAGGACCCGAAACGATTGAAGTCACCCTGTTCGAAATGCCAGGAACCTTGGGCGTGCCGGTAGCGCCCCGGTACGCCGTTCACCAGCATCTGGTACGGATCGCTTTGCCCGAACACACATTGGATCTCGTTCACGAGATAGCCGCCGGCCGGGTTCTCGAACACATCCACAGCCACGGAACGGAACCCGTGCCGCTGAGTTAGTTCACGCACGAGATCGAGCAACGCCAAGGGCGGGTCACCATACTCTTTGAGCAGACTGCCACTGGCTTTCTCCCCGTCGACGAGCTTCTTGTGGGCGAAGAACGAATCGCCGATACGCACGGCTCGCCACTCGAAGCCGTGGGGCACAAAAGCCTGGAAAAGCACATGATCACGCTGCACATCATTGCGGATGCTGCGATAAGCCCTTAGCCGCTCGATCAGATCAGAGGGACGGGCCAGTTTGCGCAAGGCACGCAACAAGAAGCCGGACCTCCGCCACTTCGGCCCGCTGGCTCTCGGTGCTCCGGGCCCATGGAACGTGGCACGCACGTACTTTCTCACCTCATCCGCGGACCTCAGCACACGCACCCCGCAGCCTCCAGCACCCATGCTCGTCTTCGCTACCAGCGGAAAGACCCCCTTATCGGTAAAGCGGAGTGCTTCATCGGGCGAACCGAACACATGCGTCTCCGGATGAGGAACACCATGCTCCCGTAGCCAGGAGGCCAGGGCACGCTTGTTCTCGTAGATCATGATCTCACCCCGGCACGGGATCATCGGAAGGCGGAGATCCCGGTCAATGCGGGAAATGCGGTCATCGTACAGCGCTTTCATCCGCGACGACCAACCGGTGGGTTGTGTGAGCAGACCATCGTACCGGCCTGCACAGAGGCGTTGCCACCAATCGTCCGCAGTAAGGTCGATGACATCCCAGGTGATCCGGTGTGCCAACTGCTCACAGGCTTGCACCCATTGCACATGGTCCTGTGCCATCTCATTGCGGAGAATGGCCAACCGGGGTCTCGATAACTTCTCTGTCATCCCTCAGGCCTTCATGCGTGGCTTGATGTGCCGTTCGTAAACGCCGGAAAGGAAGCGGTTGCTGCGTACCGCACGGATCACGGAGGTCGAGGCGATGAAGCGCAGATCGTCCTTGCGAGCGATGAAGAGGCGGGCAAGCGGCCGCTCGCTGTTGGCCACGGTGTACTTGTAGTCCTCCCGGCCGTCGCCGAAGTCAAGCGTGTGATAGCCATTGTCCCGCATCCACTCCGCCATGTGCAGGATGAGCGCCTTGCCCGGGCTGCTCTTCGCGTGGCGCGGATCGTATGTGGTGCTGTGATGGACCAGGGTGTCCGCAGCGCGCAGACCGATGATGAATCCGATTCGCCCTTCAGCCGAGCGCACCGAGAAGCGCACCAGCAACTCGTCCCGTGCCCACGCCCGCAGGCAGCCCTGCAGGAACCGGCGCCGCTCGGGATGCCTCAGATTCGAAGGAGTGGGTGTCCCTTCCCAACGGCGCACATGGGTATCGCAGAACGCATCGGTCCATGCGTCCAGTTCATGTTCATCGGTGAAGGTCTCGAACACCGCGGCTTTCTGGTTCCGCAGCTTGTTCACCCGATAGCGCAGTTCACGCAGGCCGTTCACATGGGCGTAGAGCGCCTCCGGTGTAGCGGCCTCGACCACCGGGCACGCCGAATGGGGCAAGACGGCACAGAACAACCCGGCCTCTTCCGCCATCCTCGCGACAAGTTCCGTCATCGGATCATCGCCGGGCTGGTTGTTCAGCGTGAGCCTCAAGTTCTCCCTTCTCACGGTGCCCATGAGTTCCTCGAGAAAGGCGGCTCGCTCGTTCTCGTCGGCCTCTGCGTGGACGAGGAACCGATTGACATCGGTCTTCAGATCACTCAAGAAGGAAAGGTTGTGAGCGTCGTCCTGCTGAAGGACGACAGCGACACGCAGTTCTCCATTGCGGCGCAACGTGAAGAGGCGTTTCACTCCGGTCGTGCTCGCCGCGTGGTGTTGGAGGATCGCCGGCGATTGGAAAGGGCTGCGACGATCACTGTGTCTCCACAGCTGCGCGAGCACGTCCCATGGCTCCGGGGCTTCCCCCAGAACGATCGATCCGAATTCCTGTCCTTGGGACATACGTGGACAAAGGTCAGCAACCGCGGTGAGCGGACCGGGGGTGACCAGTCGCCGTTCGACCGCGGCCGGTCGTTCGTGGATCATCCGAGGTCCTGGCTCGCGGCCGCCCACGCCACGCGGTTGGACAAGCGCTGCAAGTCCTCACCGGCCTCCCCTGGGAGACCGTATCGGTCAAGCAAAGCTTGATGGTGCCGTTTGAAGAAGGCTTGGATCGAATTGGAGTCCACCCGTTCCGGCCCCACCAGCCGCCGACGCATGAATCCGGCCAGAAGCAACGGGCGACGCCAGGGCTCCAGCACGTCCGGTGGTGCGTAGCCCTTGTTCGTCCGCATGCGATAGAGCCGGGGATGCGCATGCTTCAGGTAGGCAGCGTAGAAGACCTGTCCTTTCATGCGACGCGCCTTGTCGCTCTCGAACAACCGGGCATGCACGCCGGCCCACACCGTGCGATGCAGCGCTTTCACGAAACGGAGCGAGAGGAAGGGCGTGCGGTTGCGCAGGAAAGAACCCTGCACCACGAGCTCAGGACCGAAGTACTTGCGGAACAACTCCTCCAGCACGAAGCGATAGAAACGGGCCGAAGGCAGTGAACCTCGAGACATTGAGAGATACCCCTCCACACCTGTGATCAACTCCTCGACAAGCGCGGGATGCTCATCCTTCGCCCCTTGCAGGAGGACTTTCTGCCAGTTATGATCCGCCTGAGCGAACAAATCGATCAACTGCCGGCTCATCATCGGTCCGGGGGCGTGCATCGCACGGAACAGTTCGCTGCCGAAGTTTCCTGTCACCAAATGCGCGCATTCGCTTGACAGCCGTTGCGCCGCGTAATGGTAGTGTGGTCGGCCGAGGTTGCCGTTGAAGTCGCTCAGCTCCATGAATGCGATCGCCGAAGGCAGGGCACGCTCCTCCACATAGCGGTCATCCAACAGGATCGGCGTGTAGGGCACTCCCAGTTCGGCGGCCTGTGCCGAGGGCAAGGTGACATCCGATTCCCCGGGCCTTCCGAAACCGTACGTGTGGAAGCCGCCCCTTTGGAGCTTCAACGCAGCCGCGAGCAAGGTGCGTCCATCAAAGCCACCGGTGAAGGACAGTGCGAAGCCGCTCGGGGGCAGCATGAGCGCGCACTCTGATCCGAACGCAGCGATCAGCTCTTGCAGATCGGTGGCCGATGAGCGCTGACCATCCCCGAAATGTTCTTCGATCGCGAAACCTTTCTCCACGGTAACGGACACACCGCGAACGACCAGGCGCATATGAACAGGCAGCAACGCGATGCCTTTCCACGGCGTGCGACCGAACAGCGGATAATTGAACAGGGCGCGTTCGAGCCGATAACCTTCATCATCCGCCATCAGTCGCCGCGTACGTGCGATGTGCCGGGAGGATGAGCTGATGTCGAGACGGCCATCAGCCGTGCTGAAGAATACGGGGAGGATCCCACAGAACGAGGAGCCGCACTCCAGCGAATCACCCCGCCAATGGAACCAGTAGTAGTGACCTGGGACGAGGTCATACAGCTTGTCCAGGTCGATGCGGCCTTGGGCATCGAGAACGCTCCTCGGCAAGGCCGCGGCATCCCGCGGCACCGGATCACCCAAGAGTTGGATCCGTTCCCCTGGAGCGACATCCCAGGTCAACAGGTCCTGACAGCCCTTCTCCATCCGCGTGGAGAACGCACCGCCCTGCTCGCGTAGGAGATGGAAGAGCATCAGTGCCGGCCGAGAAGCGTGTTCTTCAGATCGTTCATCGCCCAGAGGGATCGATAGGGCTGCGTGCCATAATGTGCTCCCATCTTGTAGTCGAACTTCAGGCGGGCGCGCGCCGGCACCATCCTCCAATCGGTGCCAACCCGTGGTATGCGGTCCGGCGAATTGCGACACGTGTGCATTTTCCCCACGGTGGTGGCCACATAGCCTGCCTCCCTGGCGATCGCATGCGTCGCATCGCTGTTGCCTCCGTGTGGCCAGCACAGGAAACGGACAGGTTTGTCGAGCTCCCTTTCAAGCACGCGCTTCGATCCGATGATCTCGTATTCGAGCCGATCCACCTGCTCTGGGAAAGACTCCATCGCACGTACGAGTCCGCCCTTGGTCATCCTGCGCGTATACAACCCACTCAAGCGACGCTCATAGGCCGGGCGTTCGGAAACCTTGGACAGATCGTGCTGTGAAGCCAGCGCCTCCGCTTCCTCCAGGAATCCGACATCGATGACTGTCTTTCGCGCAACGACCGCCGACCTCTCCTCGAACAAAGGGGCACCCAGGAAGATGCGCCGCCCGAGGCCCGGAACATCCATGTAACGGGGCTTCTCTTCTGCCGAGCAGGTGTTCAACAGCGGATAGTATCCTTCGAAACCGCCATAGTAGATGGCCCGGAACGTATCCGACACGATGTGCTTGGTATGGCTCATGGTATGTGATTGCACGTCGACATGACCGGAGCGCTGCATCGCACGCAACTCGCCCCACGAGAGCTGCCCCAGGCCGACGAGCTGTTCCGCCGCACATCCACCACGCCACACGTCCTCGAGGTTCGCCCTCACCCGGTCCGTAGGCTCGATGAGCTCGGGGCAGACGAACAGCGTCATCTTGAGTCCATGCTTGCGAACAATGGGGAACGCATAGACCCAGTTGTCCAGCAGACCATCATCGAACGTGATGCAGAGCTTTTTCCCGCGAGCAGTGGCACTGCCGTTCCTCAGCTCCCACCATTCATCGAGAAAAACGGTGTCCCAGCCTCGGTGCACGATCTGCTCCATCTGCCGCTCGAAGCGGTCCAGGTCCATGGTGAGAAAGCTCAGCGGCCAGCCCTCGAACGGCTTCGGCGCCACCGAGTGATAGTAGATGACCAAGGGGCTCTTCTGATCCATCATCCGTTTTGCCCGATCTCCGCATCAGCGTGGATCCGCTCTATCCCGCTCAAGTGCTTGTCCATGTCGAAGCGGTCCGCGAACGGACCTGAAAGAGCGAAGACCTTGTCAGCGAATTCTGCGTAGTGTTCCACGGCGGCCACGAAATTCCGGATGAAGGCGGCTCCATCCAAGGGGTCTCCCAGACTGAACGCCGGTCCGTCCCCGTGGATCTCCGCGAAAGCGGGCAGGTCGCTGGTCAACACGGGAAGGCCGTTGATGATCGCTTCGGCCAGCACGTTACCGAATGATTCGTGCGAGCTGGGGAACAGCACCAGATCCAGCGAAGCATAGAACGCGGGCATCTCCTTCACCCAGCCATGGAAAAAGATGCGGCGACGGTAAGGACTGGTCAGCGCATGTTCCCGCACTTTCTCCTCCTCAGGCCCGGTGCCTGCGAAATGCAGTTCGAGCTCCGGAAAGGTCCCAGCGATCGCGTCGAATGCATGGACAGCGAGTTCGGCGTTCTTCCCTTGCGCCATGCGCCCCACATACGCGATGCGTCGGAGTGTCGTGCGATGTCTTCTCCCGGCAAGCAAGGAAGTCGCATCAAAACCATTGACCACGACCATGGGGTCCCGCGGTACGGCGGTCTGTTTGAAGGTGGTCGCCGTGAAGTGGGAATTGGCCACGAAGACGGGTTTGAACGGCAGGGTCATCCACCATACGCAGCGCAGGAACCAGCGGTCAATGGCCCCCTTCCAGAACAACGTGCCATGGATATGGTACAACGGGCGCCGCACACGCGCAAGCAGTGCAATGAGCAAAAGGATCGGGCCACTGTTGAGGAGGTGGAAGCGGTCGCGGCGATGGCGGCGGCAGTAGCGGAAGAATGCGGCATACATCGCCACGTTGGACGCTGCTCCTGTCGCATAGCCATCCACTTCGTCCGTCAGTTCGTTGGGCCCTGGCCGCAAACTGAAGAGGTACGTCCGGCGTGATGATCGGAAGTGGCGTACATAAGCCGCGGCGTAACCCTCCATGCCACCAGGTTCCGCACGCCAGAGCACGAAATGGATGGGTGCCAGGCCGGTCCCATTACCCGCTATGCGATCCTGTCCCGTCATGTCCGAAGAGATGCCGCATCCTGGTAACACCACGCGCCGAACGTGAAGAACAGTGCTTGCGGGATGGTGATACCCGGCTCCCCCGCGAATTGGAACCATTGGCCCGAACTCGAATGGATGATGAACCAAGCGACGAGGAAAACGGGAAAGACCAGCAGGCCCTGACGGCGGATGTCCGCAGCCGGAAGGGCCAGTGCTACTGCGGCGAGCTTCCATGCGAAGAACAGCAGGAAAGCGGCCATGAGCAGCGCCCCTACGATGCCGCCATGGAGGAGCAGGTTGTGATTGCCGACATGCGAATCGCCGTACTCGCGGTACTCGTTCGAAAAGCCCCAGCCGGTGAGCGGCGATCCGCTCCATTTCTTCATCACGCGCGGGGCACGGCGGTCGAGGCGCTCGAGCGTTCCTCCCGCTGTGACATCCCCCTTCGCCAGCGCGCCGACGGTGATCATCCGTTCAGAAGCTTCTTCGAACTGGTGCCGCACGGCTGGAACACGGAACAGGGCGAAAAGCACGACGGCGCCGAACGCGGCGCCAAGGGCGATGCGACCTGGCCGCAGGCGCATGATGAGCACCCCGTAGAGTACCAGCAGTACACCGAACGCGATCACCCAGCCGCGGGTGGCTGAGAGGAACGCAGCGAGGACATCGGCGCCGACCACGGCCAGGAACACGAGCCGTTTCCAAGGAACGCGCTCGGTCGTCAGGGCAAAAAGGGCCCCGAAGAAGGAGATGAGCACCATGCCCGAACTGTAGAATCCGCGATAGGTCTGACCCCGCCCGAGCACCTCGGTGAACTCCAGTTCCTGCCGAACGCCCAATACCTGGGAAGGCGCATGATGGGTGACCAGCGTGAAGACCTGGGCGAACAAGGCCAGCAAGGCGAACGGGGCGAACAGCTCGAAGGTCGTGCGATAGTCCTCGGACCGGGTCATCAGGCGCGGCAACGTCATGAACAGCGCAAGGGGAAGGACGTACTTGACGATGCGGAAATGGAACTTCAGCTCCGGTGTGACCCCGATGGCGTAACCCTGCGCGACGAGGAACAGCACATACACCAGTATTGCACTGCCCAGGTGCCGGTAGAAGAGCGGGACCGGCGCCGCAGAAGAGCGCCAGGCCTTCGCGATGGTCGCGATCACATAGAACTGCCCGATCTCGACATCCGGCAGCCCGGGGATGATGGACACGACGGCGTCGAAGTTGTTGAAGAAGCCGAGGAAGCCGTCCGAAATGACGAAGAAGAACGTGAGCCAGACCGGCTCATCCCTGTCGATGAGGTATGCGATGATGACACAGACGTAGAAGAGGGAGGCGATGGTCTTCGACGCGAAGTAGGTCGCCGCGATCGCTACCAGCAACAAGCCGAAGAGCTTGGCGAACCTCAGTGCCATGCGGGGAAAAGCCTGTCGATGAGCCGCTGGATGACCAAGTGCGGAGCGTAACGCTCGGTGGCACGTGCGCGCATCCGGTCAATGACGGAGCGCCGCTCGGATTCCGCGGCGATCCAATGGCGTGCGAGCTCCTCCGCCTCCCGGTAGTCGCGGATCACTGGAGCACCGGTATCGCCGAACTCATCCACGAAGTCCTTGCTGTATTCGCAGAAAGGCAGGATGCCGGCGCCAAGCGCATCGAAAACGCGCACATGGATCCCGTGGAACAGCGAGGGCACCTGCTCCACCGGTGCGAGTTTTCCGCAGTTGTAGACCAGATTGTTGAAGCCCGCATCGAACCGGTCATGCGCATGGACCTTCGCCGCCAACGCCGGGAACTCAGCGTACCAGCGCTCCATGCTCCCGCTGATATACGCGCGCAGGTCCATTCCGCTGAAAAGGTTCAGGAAACGAGCGCGCTTGTAGCCCCAGTTGGTCTTGCTGGAGCTGCCGATGTAGACCAGGTCCGCCGCATGTTCGGTCCGTTGTGCGTCGGTTATTTCCAAGGGATGGTACAGCGCTTCGTTCATGCCGAAGTGATCGACGACCACATTGCGCACGCCCATGCGGGTGAGCTGTTCCTTCCACAGGCTGTCCGGTGTGATGGTGTAATCCGAACCGAAGAGGATGGAGAGGTTGTGGATGTTCGTTGGCGTGTAAAGCGGATTATCGCCCAGGTAGAAGGCGATACACGCAGAGCGCTTGAACGCGGCGATGGTCTCCGGCTGAACGAGCTGGTCATTGTAGATGAAGACCAGCTCGGGCCTGTATTCACGGAAGATGCGCAGGTATTCCTCGTTCGCGCGTCGCACGTAGGGGTCCTCCCATAGACGCCGCAGTTTCCGGGGCAGCGAAGTGTAGTTGTTGAAGCGGGAATTGGCGCGGCTCTGGAAGAAGTCCTGATAGTCGACCATACGCACATCGATGCCCGAGGCCTCCATGCCAGCGGGGATCGACCGGATGAACGGATAGCGCGAGGGGGCGAGCAACAGGCACTTCATGCCCGCAGGTTCCGGATGACACGCGCAGGATTCCCGGCGACCAGGGTGTACGGCGCCACATGATCGCGTACGACGGCACCGGCGCCGACCACCGCACCTTCTCCGATCCGTAGACGGGGAAGGATGATGGCACCGGCATAGATGTCGGCATAGCGCTCCACGTGAACAAGACCTGTGATGATCACGCCTGGTGCAACGGAAACGCCATCCTCCAACACTGACTCGTGATCGACGGAAGCACGCGTGTTGATGATGCAGCAGCGACCGATCCGGGCGTCAGCGCATACGGCCGACATCGCGAAGACCATGCTGCCCTCTCCCACCTCGGCCCCAACTGCCACGAATGCCCGTTCATGCACGGCCGTGAACGGCCGCAGGCCACGTGCCTTCAGATCTTCATGGATGGAAAGTCGCACCTTGCCATGTGTGTGACCACTGCTCACCATGAAGTGCGGCTTCTCTCCTGTCCGGTTCGCCAACCATGCACCCAGCTCGTCGTGGCCGCCCAGGAACGGGATGTCGTTGTAGGCCTTGCTCACGGCCGGATCGTTGTCGAAGTAGCCGATGATGCCGTACCTGGTACCGACCAGTTCGCAGAGCACCTTGAAGTTGCCTGTGCCCCCCCAGATGATGAGTTCGGGGCTCATGCGTGAAAGCCTTCAGCGATCGCATCCGTTACGTACCGGACTTCCTCCAACGTCAGGTCGGCGTGCAGCGGCAGCGTAACGAAGCGCTTATGCTCCTTCTCCACGTAGGGCGTGGAGTGCCCCCAAGGCGCGAAGAGCGGCTGGATGCTGAGGGGCGTGTAATGGCAGCCCGTGGCGATGCCCTTTGATTTCAAGGACACCATCAACTCATCGCGTCTGTCCGATCGGATGCCGAACATCTGGTAGCTGTATTCCTGTGGCTCGAACGGCAACAGGGGCTTGACCCCGGGAATTCCCTTCAGTCCTTCCAGGTATGCGGCGATGAGCGCGGAGCGATGAGCGTTCATCGCTGGCAGCTTCTTCAACTGGGCCAGGCCGATGGACGCGGCCAGATCGTTCATATTGTACTTGTATCCGAGCACATTGATCTCATAGAACCAGTGCATCGCATCCCTGTCCCCCGCCGTGTACCGCTGCGCGGTCTTCCAGTTGTCCTTGTCGATGCCGACCCAGCGCATGGCTTTCACGTCCTTGAAAAGTCCGGGATCGTTGGTCACCATCATGCCGCCATCACCGGTGGTCATCAGCTTCTTCTCCTCGAAGCTGAAGCAGCCGATGTGGCCCCAGGTACCGAGCATCCGGCCTTTATAAGGGACACCAGCGGTGTGCGCGCAGTCCTCGATAACCTTCATGCTGCGCTGTTCCGCCCAAGGCATCAATCGCTCCATCGGCACGGGGTGGCCGGCATAGTGCACGGGCATCACGGCGACACACTCCTTCGTGTACTTGCGGTCAAGGTCCTGCAGGTCCATTCCGAGCGTCACCGGGTCGCTGTCCACGAACACGGGCACGAGCCGGTTGTACAGCACGGCGGTGGCCGTAGCGGCAAATGTCAAGGAGGGAACAAGCACCTTGCTCCCTTCGGGAAAGCGGAACGCAGCCAGCGCCAGATGCAAGGCGGCCGTGGCCGAATTCACCCCGATGGCCGCTTCCGCTTCGCTGTAAGTGGCCCACTCCTTTTCGAACTGTTCAACCATGGGCCCCAGTCCGATCCAGGACCTGCCGAAGGCCTGCCGGATCATCTCCAGTTCCTCCTCACCGACACTGGGCTTGAAAAGGCGGACGTTCATCTACCGATCGCGCTGGCAGGCAGACCTTCCGGGCCTTCCTGCATCACCCGGCCAAAGTAGGGAGAACGTGAAAGGCGCCTCGGGGGAGGTGGTTCGGTCCATGGACATGGGCCGTAGCCTTTGTTGGTTCACGGCCGTCGTAGTTTTGGGGGCATGGAGTTCTTCACCCCATATATGGATCGCATCAAGGAACTGTGCCGCAAGCACCAGGTAGCGACCCTGTACGCGTTCGGTTCCGCGGTGAAGGGACCCGTGAACCCGGGAAGCGATGTGGATCTGCTCTTCGAATTGAAGTCCACTGATCCACATGAATTCGCGGACAACTTCTGGGCTCTGGCCGAACAGTTCGAGGCGCTCTTTGGCAGACATGTCGACCTCGTCTCCCGCAGAGCCATGAAGAACAAATACTTCATCGCTCAGGTGGAAGCTGAAAAGGTCAAGTTGTATGAAGCCTGAGCTGCGCAAGTACTTGGAGGATATCCGGTCCTCCATAGCTGAGATCGAAGCATACGTGGATACCTCTGGAGGATTCAGCGCGTACTCCTCGGACAGAACTTCACAGCTTGTCGCGGAACGTCTGCTTATCGTGATCGGCGAACAGGTGGCCCGCATCTTACGGGCCGATCCGGGTATGGCCATTTCGGAAACAGCCCGGATCGTGGGCTTCCGGAACCGCATCGTGCATGACTATGCGACCATCGACAATGCCACCGTGTTCAACATTCTCGTCAGGTCAATACCCGTCCTGAAAGAGGAGGTGATCAGGCTGCTCATGAACGTTCCCGAGCCATGAGCACTGTTCAGCCCCCGCCCTACAAGATCGACCTGGAGAAGGAGCGCGAGGAGATCATCGCGCGGTACAAGGGCCTGTTGCGCAGCATCCGTGGTGAGCGCACGAGCGACGGGTCGCGCATGATCCGCAAGGCCTTCAACATCGCGGTGGAGGCGCACAAAGAACAGCGGCGCAAGAGCGGCGAACCCTACATCTACCACCCGATCGAAGTGGCGCGCATCTGCGCGGCGGAGATCGGCCTGGGCGCGACCAGCGTAACGGCCGCGCTCCTGCACGACACGGTGGAGGACACCGACCTCACCCTCGATGAGGTGCGCGACATGTTCGGCGCCACGGTGGCCGACATCGTGGACGGGCTCACCAAGATCAGCGGCGTGCAATTCCAGACGGACAGCATGCAGGCGGAGAACTTCCGCAAGGTGCTGCTCACGCTCAGCCAGGATGTGCGTGTGATCCTGATCAAACTGGCGGACCGGTTGCACAACATGCGCACGCTGGAGAACATGGCGCGCGACAAGCAGCTGAAGATCGCCAGCGAGACCCTCTTCCTCTACGCGCCGCTCGCACACCGGCTCGGTCTGTACAACATCAAGAACCAATTGGAGGATCTCTCGCTCAAGTACAAGGAGCCTGAGGTGTACGACGAGATCGAGACGAAGCTGAAAAAGGGCGAGGCGGTGCGCAAGCGTTTCATCAGCCGGTTCACGCTGCCCATCAAGGAGAGCCTGGACAAGGAAGGGTTCACCTACGAGATCAAGGGACGGCCCAAGAGCATCCACAGCATCTACAACAAGATGCTGAAGAAGAACGTGACCTTCGAGGAGGTATACGACGTCTTCGCCATCCGCATCATCATCGACACGAAGCAGGAACTGGAGAAGGCGGACTGCTGGCGGGTGTACTCCTTCGTCACCGACTACTACCAGCCGAGCCCGGACCGCCTGCGCGACTGGATCAGCACGCCGAAGGCCAACGGGTACGAGAGCCTGCATACCACGGTGATGAGCCCGGGCGGCCGCTGGGTGGAGGTGCAGATCCGCAGCCGGCGCATGGACGAGATCGCGGAGATGGGCCTCGCCGCGCACTACCGCTACAAGAACGACGAGGACCACGCCAACGCGCTGGACAACCTGCTGAACAAGATCCGCGAAACGCTGAACGCGCCGGGCAGCAGCGCGATGGATTTCGTCAATGATTTCAAGCTGAACCTGTTCAGTGACGAGATCATGGTCTTCACGCCCAAGGGCGACATGATCAACCTGCCGGCCGGTGCCACAGCGCTGGACTTCGCCTTCGACATCCACAGCCAGGTGGGGCGCCAGTGCATCGGGGCGAAGGTGAACCACAAGCTCGTCGCCCTGAGCCATCCGCTGCGCAGCGGCGACCAGATCGAGATCATCACCAGCAAGAAGCAGCAGCCCAAGGAGGACTGGCTGAACTTCGTGGTTACCGCCAAGGCCAAGCACAAGATCAAGCAGGCCCTGCGCGAGCAGAAGAAGAAGCTCGCCGTGGTCGGCCGCGAAGCTGTTCAGCGGGCCCTACGCGGCTGGGGGGCCAAATTCGATACGGAGAACATCGTCGTACTGCGCGACCATTTCGGCAGCACCACGAGCAACGACCTGTTCTGGCAGGTGGCGCGCGGCAAGCACGACCTGGAGGCCATCAAGGAGCCTGCGGTGAAGAACGGGCGCCTGCAACTCCCCAAGACCGAGCGGCCCAAGGACGAGCGTTCACTGGAAGAAGTGATCAAGGAGATCCGCGGCGCGGAAGGCGGCGCGCTCACCATCGGCGACGACCTGCAGAAGCTGGAATACAAGCTCAGCCCCTGCTGCAACCCGATCGCGGGCGACGACGTGTTCGGTTTCATCACCGCGAACGATGGCATCCGCATCCACCGGGTGAACTGCGCGAACGCCGTGCAGTTGATGGGCAACAGCGCCCACCGCATCGTGAAGGCGCGTTGGAAGGGCAAGGACAGCGTGGAATTCCTGGCGGGCATCCGCTTTCGCGGCATGGACGCCGTGGGCATCGTGAACAAGATCACCAGCATCATCAGCAAGGAGCACAACGTGAACATGCGCTCGATCAGCTTCGAGAGCAACGACGGTGTGTTCGAGGGCAAGGTGATGGCCTACGTGCACGACGCGGACCACCTGCGCTCGCTCATGGACAAGCTCAGCCGTCTGCCCAGTGTGCACATGGTGGAGCGGGTGGATAATTAAGGGGGGCACAGGCATCCAGCCTGTGCTTTCATAAGGCAACCGGCTCTGCTACCCTTTTACTTCCTGTGCCGTTCCTCAGATCGTTTTGGAGTTGACGCTTCCGGCGGATAGCTTCGACATCATCCCGACAGCTCCACCGGGCGATCATTTACCCCAACCCCTTCAAACACCATGAAGATCTTGATCGTCTCACTGTCTCTCATGCTCGCATTCGTCCATTTGTGCAAGGCGCAGCCACCTGAAGCGCCGCCGGACTTCTACAACGACTTCGTACGAGATGGCTTCGGTTTCTGGGAAAACCCATCCCCCGGTTGGGTCGTGGCGTCGAACGGGGATTCTGTGTATGATGTCCAGTACGTAAGCGACGGTGCGCTACCGCGCGCCTTCATCCGCAGGGACGCACAGGTGAGTTTCGTACTCGCCTCCGTGGATACCAGCTTGAGCACCCCTGACACCCTGCGTCGGCTGGACATGTCATTCTCCGGCGAGCTTTTCCTGCATCCGGATGCGCTAGCCATCGACGAATTGCCAGGGCTCCGGAACTTCTACTTGCCCCATTGCGGACCGGACGGGATAACTGATGTGCATGCTTGGAATCGGATCGTATATGAGAACATCTACACCAAGATCGACTTCTGGCTTTATTGCGGGCAGCGTGGCCAGAAAATGGCCATCGTCGTTCATCCGGGAGGAAACCCCGAAGACATCCGCCTCCTGTTCGATGGCCAGGATGACATGGATCTGGATGTGTATGGCAACCTGAAAATGCTGCTGGCTGAACGGTGGATCGCGCTGCCGCAAGCCGTGGCCTACCAATATGACTCAGGGAACGGCATCCACCCTTTGGACTGGACGGCCGAGTATGTGCCGAATGAGAACACCGGGCAGGTGGGCTTTACGTTCGACGAGTATGATACGAGCAAACCGCTCGTGCTCTTGATCGGGCCGCCGCCGATGCCACCGACGCCGCCAGGCTCCGGTGTGCCGCCATGCTGGAGCACGTACGTGTCAGGTAACGGTATTGATGCCGCCAACGCCAACGGCGTGGATGCCGATGGGAACAGCTATGTGGCCGGTCTCACTAGAAGCCATCTCAAAAATACCTGAAGTGGTCTAGGCCATGCACAGTGGGC
>CAZYPC010000017.1:0-60948 GCA_964649165.1 uncultured Chryseobacterium sp. | reverse complement strand
GGTGGTGAGGTCGAGGTCGAGGTAGCGCGGGTCGGGATCACCGGCGTTGATGAGGAGTAATGAAACGTTCAACGGCTGCCCGGTGCTGACGTCAATGCTGCTTGCGGAGGTCTGGACGTTGTGATCGCTCGACAGGGAAGGCCAGTTCGCCGCTGTGGGAGAAGACACGCCGTCGTTGAAACCGACGAGTATGTTGTTCTTCAACACCAGCGGGGACAAGGGCCCGGAATTGCTCACCGCGACAGCGGCCTGTGCGACGTGTTTGTAGAATGTATTGTTGATCACGGTCGATGGCGCACCTCCATAGTTGCCGGTCCGGCTGAACGTGACCGCCGAGGTGGCACTGGGATTCGTGCGGATGAAATTGTTCTCCACATGGAACACGCGCGTGGAGGTGATGTACACCCCGGTACCACCGGTAGGCACCCCGATCGAGTTGCCGATGATCTCCAATTCATCCGGTAGCAGGGTGGCACCGCTTACAGCCACGCTCGCACCGGTATTGAAGTCCCCGTAGACATGGCAACCGATCAATCGAAGGGAGGATGCCGAACCACCACTGCCGAGCGAGTCGCGATAGAGATCCACACGCACATAGGGATCGGTGAGTGCGAACGTTTCCACATACGAATCGACGATCACCAGATCGGTGCGCACGGTGTGCGTCAACTCCGTCAGGATGCCTGCGGTAAGTCTGATACCCGAAAGGGTGATGCTTCCACCGGAGGCCAGGCCCAGGTAGGCGAGTCCTTTCACCGTGTAGCGCCCGCCTTCGATGTTCGGTAGTATGCTCAAGGGCTTGTTGAGCTGGAGATTCTCGATGTATGTACCTGGCTGCACCAGTATCCGGTCGCCATCGCTGCTGGCGGCGATGGCGCTGCTGATGGTGTTGTAGGTGCCGCTGGGGCTTACCACGCGGTCTGTTCCGTAGGTGGTGCTGCCAAGGGCCAGCGCACAGCTGAAAAGTGTATGGCGTGTCATGAAGTCGTTGTTCGTTACAGGCCTCAGCGCATGATCGATCGCTCCGAAGGCAGGGCAAACGTTCACTTCCATCGCGGGCGCGAAAACCCCATAAGCATGGGGGCCACCCGTTCATGGGGTTTCAGGCATGATCGCCGCGCCGGAACCTTGCACCGCTCGAAGGAGCATATCTCATCCCCCCGATCATGCGCAGGCTGCTCTTCATTGGTGTCATGCTCTTCGCGAGCCACCTCTTCGCCGGAAGCACCGACAGTATCGAGGCGATCCTGCGCACCGAAGGCCGTACCACGCGGCGCGTGGATGCGCTCCTGCACATGGGTTTTGCCACGTACGAATCCCCGGCAGGAGAGAACACGGCTTACTGGCGGGAAGCACAGGAGCTTTCCGAGGAACTGCGGTACGAGTTCGGTCGCGTGCATGCGCCCATGGAGGGCGTGATGGCCGACTTCCGCGCGCAGCGATACGATGCGGTGGTCGCGCAACTGAAGGCGATGATCGCCCGCCTCGATGAACTCGGGGTGGATCAAGGCTTCTACTCACCGCTCGGTTTCATACGCAACACGTTCAACGCGTCGGGCGATCAGGCAGCGCGAGCCGCCTACTTCAGTGAGGCGTTGAAGCGCTATGCGGGCGGTGGTCGGCCCAGGAGCCTGGCCGTCACACATCACGCGATGGCCGGCTACTACAGCACCATCCGCCAGTATGGTTCGGCCGTGGAGCACTACATGAAGGCCCGTGACCTGTTCCGCACCAGTTCACCCGCCGACGTGCCGAACGAGACGATGGTGATCGGCTGGGCCTATGAGCGCTGGGGCAATCCGCAACGCGCCATTCCCTACCTCCACGAAGCGTTGCGTGAATTCGAAGCCATCGGGGACAGCAGCATGCATGCGGAGATACTCTCCCACCTTGCAGGGGATGAGCTGAGCCTGGGCGATACGCTCTCGGCCCTGCGCTCCTTCGCGCGTTCACGCGCATTGTGGCCGACGACCGACAGCCTGAACCAGGCGATCATGGGATCGCAGTACACCCAGGCCCTCCTGCGCATGGGACGGGTGCGCGAAGCGGCAGCGGAACTCGCCCGTGTGCGCAGCATTTGTGCCCAGGTCGCCGTGCCCCTCACTTCCCATCACGGCATGTGTGAACTGGACTATTGCGGGTTCCTTTACCATGGCGTTATCGGTGAACACGCCACCGCCGATAGCTGCCTGCGTAGCGCGTTGATGGAGGCCTTACGGCTCAACGAGCTGCCGCTGGTGCTGAAGTACCGGAAGGCCCTGGTAGGGCGCTTGCTGGCGATTGGCGATGCGGATGGGGCTGCTGCGAATGCCATGCTGTATGTGCGGTTGAACGACTCGCTTCAGGCGGTGAGCAATGCCGATGCCGTGGCGGCCTACGAAGGGCAGGTGCAGGAACGCGAGAGCGCGCTGGAGATCCAACGGCAGGAGCAACGTGTGCATCAGCAACGCATCGTGCTCGGTGCGACCGCCATCAGCATCCTCCTCCTGGCGGCCCTGGCCTGGTCCGTGTACAAGGGCAAGAAGCGCAGCGATGAACTTCTGCTGAACATCCTGCCGGCGGAGGTCGCGGAAGAACTGAAGCGCACGGGTGCGTCCGAGGCGCGGCACATCGAGCAGGCCACCATCCTCTTCACGGATTTCAAGGGGTTCACCGAGTTGAGCGAGGTGCTCACACCGCAGGAACTCGTGGCGGAACTCGACACGTGCTTCAAGGCCTTCGACACCATCATCACCAAGCGCGGTATCGAGAAGATCAAGACCATCGGCGACGCGTACATGGCGGCAGGCGGCCTGCCCCGCCAGAAGCCGAGCGGCGCGGCCGATGTTGTGCGCGCGGCGCTCGACATGCAGGACTTCATGCTCAAGCGGAAGGCGGAACGCACCGCACTGGGCAAGCCAGCGTTCGACATGCGCGTGGGCGTTCATACCGGCCCCGTGGTGGCGGGCATCGTGGGCGTGAAGAAATTCCAGTACGACATCTGGGGCGATACGGTGAACACGGCCAGCCGCATGGAATCATCCGGCGAGATCGGCCGCGTGAACATCAGTGAGAGCGCCTGCCGGGAGTTGGTGGCACAGGGAGGCTGGAACTTCAGCCCACGCGGCAAGGTGAGTGCGAAGGGCAAGGGAGAGTTGGAGATGTACTTTGTACAACGAATGCTGACCGAACATGCGTAACGCTTCGGGTATCATCATCAGCGTGGTGGTCACGACCTCCTGCTGGGCGCAATCCGGAACCGGGGCAGGTGTGGTGAAGGACATCACGCCGCAGGAGTTGTCCGCGCGGCTTGGTCATGTGCAGGTGATCGATGTGAACGAGGCGGACAACTATGCCTTCGCGCATGTACCCGGCGCCCAGCTACTGGCCTACGATGCCATCACCCCTGAAGTACTTCCGGCGGACAGGTCGAAGGAGCTTGTGTTCTACTGTTGGAGCCCGGAATGCCCTGCGGCGGGCATGGCGGCGGAGAGCGCCGCGAAGCTCGGCTTCACCGATGTAAGCTGCATGCGCGCGGGCATCACCGGCTGGCAGGATGCGGGCCTGCCCACCGAGCCTTGAAGTTCTCCGCCTTCCGCTGAAAGCCTGACCTTCACCTCCGCATGAAGATCGCCGAACTCGCATTGATCGCCGTGGTCTTCCTGGGGTGCGTCTTCAAGATCCAACATTGGCCGGGTGCGGCTTTCATGTTCGTCATCGGCGGCGGCGCGCTGGCACTCGTCTATTTCCCGTTCGGTTTCCGAACGCTGCCCGCACCCAAGCCCACGGATCAGATCCTGTGGATGACCGTGGTGGGCGGCTTTTCGCTCTGCTTGGGCGTGAGCGGGACCATCGCCTTCATGCAGCGGTGGCCGCATAGCGACAGGCTGCTGGTGGTCGGTTCGATCGCGTGCGCCGTCGCTCTGCTCGTTGGCTTGGTGATGCGCTATAAGCACCCTCGACTGGATATCTACTTCGACGGCCTGCTCATCCGCTGCGCGGTATTGGGGGGGCTGGCGATCACCTTGTGGGGCCTGTTCGCCGGTAAGCCGCATTGAACATCGCTACAAGGGGACCACGAGTTCCATGGTGGTGCCCGCGCCAGGAACGCCGGTGATGTTCAGGTCGGCTTTCATCTCCGCGGCGCGTGCGCGCATGTTACGCAGGCCGTTCCCGCCCATCGGGTCCGAAGCGGCGGTCCTCGCGCCCAGCCCCTTGCCGTTGTCCGTTACGGTCAATCGCAACCGGTTCCGCTCGATGGTGAGCGACGCCGTGGCCGCTGTCGCCTGGGCATGTTTCGCCACGTTGTTCACGGCCTCCTTGTAGATGAGGTAGAGGTCGCTCTTGACCAGCGGAGGGAGGGTGACCGCTGACAGGTCGGCGCCCGCGAAGCGGAAGGAAATGCCCTTGGCCTCCAGCACCGCGGCACCGAACTCGCGCATGCGTGCAAGCAGATCCTCGGCGGTATCCTGCTGGGGGTCCACGCTCCAGACGATGTCGCTCATGTTACGCATGAGGCGTTGGGTGCGCTCGCTGATGCCGGAGAGCGAGGCTGCCGCGCCGGCCTCATCGCCCGCTTCGGCCTTGCGGCGCGCAACTGAGCTGAGGATGTTGATGCTACTGAGCGTACTGCCGATATCATCGTGCAGGTCACGGCTCAGGCGGGTGCGCAACTGCTCCAATTGCATGCGGCGGCGGATGCGTGTGCGAGCGAACAGCACACCTGCGAACAGGACGATGAAGCCGATCATGGTGACCAGGACCACGCGCTGCATGCGGTGCTCGATGTCCCAGCCGCGCGCTTTGGTCCGCTCCTGCTCCAACAGTCGCGCGGCCTGTGCCTCCTGCTGTTGGAATTCCGCGCGCTGGCGTGCCTGTTCCACCGCGAGCCGCGCTTTTCCGGTCTCGTTCCGCGCGAGCGCGTCGGCACGCAAGGTCTGATAGCGGAGCGCTTCGTTCTTGTCGCCAAGGCCCATGTGCATGTCGGCGGCGGCGGCGTACAGGGCGACTTCCTGCAGGATGCAGTCATGGCAGGTCCGGGACCGGTGCTCCGCTTCCTTGATCACCGTATGCGCGAGATCGGCTCGGCGCAAGGCGGTCAATGCGCGCACCACCTCCTCCGCTACTTCCATGAACGCCGCTTCGTCGTTGGCTTCAATGAAGCCGAGCTTCGGGTCGCGCTGTTGGACCAACGTGTCCAGGAGCCACAGGTCGTTGAGGAGCGCCGCAGCGTCGCCACGGCCGGAGTTGCGCGCATCGATGGCGTGGGCATCCAGATCGAGCCGCCGAGTGTAGATGCGCACGCGATCATCGCCACGGCGCAACAATACCGGGTCCAGGGAGTCCGCAGCGATGCGGTACCGGCACCAGCGCACGGAATCACTGCGGCCGGCATGGGCATGGCATTCCCCCATCGCGTAGAGCATGTTGCAGCGGAATTCCGCGCGGGGCTCGAACGGCACTGCGCGATGGAGGTAGGGCAATGCGGTCTCGAAGTCGCCGAGCAAACGGTAGATCTGTCCCAGGCGTCGGCATGCACTTGAAACACCCATGTCATCGTGGATGCGCTCGAAGCGCGTGAGGAGATCCTGGTACAAGCGGACGGCGCCGACGCGATCACCGTTCATCATCCGCCAGCGCGCTACCAGGAAGTCGTGCCAGGCGAGCATGCGTTCGCTGTTCGCATACCGCGCCAACCGCATGAAGCGCTCCTGCGAGGAAGCGGGGTAGGCATCATGCGAGATGGTGATCAGGACGAAGGCATCGTTCACGCGCCCGGGGTGTAGCCGTGCGAGCGCGGTATCATCGAACAAGGGCAATTGCGCATCGCAGAATGCCGTATCGCTGCCGAGGGAGGCATCGTGCAAACGCACCATCAGCTCCGCGCACCGGGCGCTATCGAACATGGGCGAGCGCGCATACGCGACGCTGGACGGCCCGGCCGACCGGTCGCAGCCCAAAGCGAGCACGAGCGCGGCGATGAACATGCAGGGGAGGGTCCGGCTCATCGCACCAAGGTACCGGTGTGGTCAGACCACCCGGTTCTGCAGGGCTTTCGCCACCGCCTCGCTCTTGCTGTTCACGTGCAGTTTGGCGTAGATGTTCTTGATGTGGAAGCGCAGGGTCTCCACGCCGATGTCGAGTTGCGCAGCGGCCATCTTGTAGCTATGGCCACGCACGAGCAACGAGAGCACGTCGTGTTCCCGGGCGGTGAGCTTCTGCAGGTCATCGCTTTTCTTGAAGGGCTGCGCGAAGAGCGTAAGCACTTTGCGCGCGATGCTCGGTGTCATCGGTGCGCCACCGCCCATGGCCTCACGGATGGCGTCGAGGATCCTCTCCGGTGCGGTCTGCTTCAACAGGTAGCCGGAAGCCCCATGACAGATCGCCTGGAAGACGTTCTCGTTGTCCTCCATCACGGTGAACATCAGCACCATCACACCGCTGCCCGCTGTGCGTATGGCGCGCAGGCCTTGCAGGCCGTTCTCCACGGGCATGTCGATGTCCATGAGCACCACGTCCGGATGGTGGAAGTTGACATGCTTCTCCGCCTTCTGCGCATTGCCGTAGTGGGCCACGAGCCGGATGTCATCGGTGTCCTTCATCAGTTCGCCGAGGCTTTCGGCCAGGTCGGAGTTGTCTTCGAAGAGAAGTACGCGGATCATGGATGATAGGAGGAGCGACAAAGTACGGGGCGTTCAATGACGCGGAAGCCCCCCACTTCATGGGGGCGGTTAACTTCCCCGCACGCCGGAGACTTGCACCATGAGCGCATCCGGGCTACGCTTGGACCCCATGAACACGACCCCGACGCGCGAACCCAACGCGGAAGAAGCCGTCGTTCTTGCCGTACATGAGCAGTTCTGGCAGAGCTATGCGCGCCGGGATCTGGACGGACGCTTCGCCGTGTGTGCCGAGGATGTGACCTTCTTCGGTACCGCGTTGCACGAACGTGCCGTGAACAAGGCGCAATACCGCGCCATGAACCAGAAAGGCGTGGAGGAATATCCGCGGGCTTTCATCATCCGGTACATCTGGAAGGAAGTGCGCATCTGGGGGGATACCGCCTGGGTGGAAGGTGACACCTATTGGATCATGGGCGAAGGGGAGGCCACCACACGCGATGTGGTCCGGCAAACCACCATTCTGAAACGCGACCAGGGGAAATGGCTGGTGGCCCACGTTCACGGCAGCGACCCGGACTACCGCCTGCGCGAGGGCGAGTACATGACGCACGGCAACATCCACGCGCGCAACGAGGAACTGGAGCGCCAGGTGATGATGCGCACCGAGGAATTGCGCGCCGAGAAAAAGCGCAGCGAAGAGCTGTTGCTCAACATCCTGCCGGAAGAAGTGGCCGAGGAACTGAAGACGAAAGGAGCCGCCGATGCGAAGCTCATCGACCTCGTCACGGTGCTCTTCACCGATTTCTCGGGCTTCACGGCGATGAGCGAACGAATGACGCCACAAGAGCTCGTGCATGACCTCAACGAGTGCTTCAGCGCGTTCGACCGCATTTGCGAACAGCACGGCATCGAGAAGATCAAAACCATCGGCGACGCCTACATGGCGGCAGGTGGGCTACCCTCGCCCAATGGCACGCACGCGCTGGACGTGGTGAGGGCCGCACTGCGGATCCGCGATCTCATCGCGCAAGGCAAAGCGCACAAGCAGGCTGCAGGCCTGCCCTTTTTCGAGATCCGCATAGGCGTGCATACCGGCCCGGTGGTGGCAGGCATTGTGGGAGTGAAGAAATTCCAGTACGACATCTGGGGCGATACGGTGAACACCGCAAGCCGCATGGAGAGCAGCGGTGAAGTGGGTCAGGTGAACATCAGTGGAACGACCTATGCGTTGGTGAAGGACGAAACCCGTCTCACCTTCACCCCGCGAGGGAAGGTGCTCGCGAAGGGCAAAGGAGAAATGGTGATGTACTTCGTCGATCACCGCCCCGACCCGGTCTGAAACCCGGACGTTCGGCTCCACCCGCAGCTATCAGGGGTCTTGAACGGAACAGTCGTGACGAAGCCGGTAATATGCGAACCGGAGGGGCCGAGGCCGGTCCGGAGCCGGTTCTTCACGATGTGACTGGTGACCCCACCAGGAGTCGAACCTGGATCAAGAGTTTAGGAAACTCCTATTCTATCCATTGAACTATGGGGTCAGGATAGCCCGGTGACGGGGCCGCGAAAATAGCGGGATGCACGGTCGGGCCAGCCCACCATCTTTGTGCGACAAGCGGAACCCATGGCGAGAACGGAACTGAAGACCAAGGAGACGAACGCCAGCGTCGACGCCTTCATCGACGAGCAGGGCGACGACGTGGCGGCAGATTGCCGGATGCTCATCAAGCTGATGAAAAAGGCCACGGGCGAGGAACCGCGAATGTGGGGCGCGAGCATGGTGGGCTTCGGTAAATACCGCTACAAAGGGGCGAGCGGCCGGGAAGGGGAATGGCTGATCACCGGTTTCAGCCCGCGCAAGACGAATTTGTCGATCTATTTCCTGTCGGGCTTCAAGAACCACGAAGCCTTGTTGCAGAAGCTCGGCAAGCACACTACGGGCGTGGGCTGCCTCTACGTCAAGCGGCTCGCGGACGTGGACATCGATCTGCTCGACGAGCTTGTCCTGAAGAACGTGAAGGCCATGGAGCCGATGCGTGTTCGGGGCTGATGGATCAGGGAAGGAACGCCTTTGGGCGACGCCATCGGTTGAAAATTCGAATGGCACGGTATGGTTGGCACGCCTAGTTTGGTCGGACCCAAACCCCAGCCCATGTTCCGCAAGCTCCCTGCCCTGTGCCTACTTGCCCTGATCGCCGCCACGGGTTGCCGTCGCGAGCCCACGACCGGACCCGACCAGGTCAGCTTCGGGAGTGTTCTGAAGGAAAAACCGGATCCTGCTCCCACGCCCGCAGGTAGTCCGCTATCGCGGGAGGAACTCGACCGCGCTGTGATCAGCATACTCGAGGAGAAGAACGACTTCCAATGGCCCATGGTCGATCTGCGCACCCTGTGGAGCGCGACGCTCTACAACGACCACAGCGTCTCCATCGGCTACAAACCCGCTACGGTCGGGAACATCGATGGCTTCATACACGACGTCGATATCCGGGACGGCACGTGGCGCGCGGTGCACGATGCGCTCATCAACCTCGTGCTCGAGACGTTGAACAGTGAAGGTCGCACACAAGTGACCCTGCGCGACATCCTGGTGGAGGATGATCCCGTACTCCCGATCATCACACTGCGCCTCACGGACAAGGAGGTGATCACGCGCCTCTACAACCTGGAGAACGTGCGCTATATCGAGCCACTGGACTACTGGCCGGCCATCGCCGAGGACAGGAGCGGCTCCGGCTGCGACGGCAGCACCTACGCGCTGAACGCTGCGGACTACACGACCATCACGCCGAACGCGAAGCTGCCCTGGAACTACGCCCTGCACAACATCCCGGCGGCGTGGAGCTCCTCGCAGGGCGCCGGCATCACGGTAGGGGTCATCGACGCGGGCCTCAGCTCCTCGCAGGCACTGCTCGGCAGTGATTTCAATAATGGCGACAGCAACGTGGGCCGCACGGTGAGCACCTCGTACACACTGGGCACCTCAGCGTTCAACAGTTGCACACATGGTACCAGCATGTGCGCCACGGCGGCCGGCCCCCGCAACAATGCCGGTGCTTCCACAGGAGTGGCCTACAAGAGCAGCCTCGCCTTCGTGCGCGCCTGCGAGGATGTGGTCCTCGACGCGAGCAACGAGCGCACCGCGGTAAAGAACGCGCTGGTCGCTCTTGGCAACAATACCCAGGTGCGCGTGATCAGCATGAGCATCGGCTCTCCCTTCAGCTATGGTGTCCTCAGCGACGGCGTGAACTACGCCTACGGCGCGGGCAAATTGGTGATGGCCGCCGCAGGCACCAGCCTGAGCTGGACGAGCTGGTGGGGCGTGATCTATCCGGCCGCTTACAGCAACTGTGTCGCGGTCACCGGCGTGAAAGAGAACGGCAGCAAGTGCGCGACCTGTCACGATGGCTCGCAAGTGGACCTCACCATCTGCATGGAGCGGACGAGCAACAGCTCGCGCAATTCACTGGCACTGGCGGCAAGCGGGTACACACCCACCTATATCGGTGGCAGCAGTGTGGCCACGAGCACCGCTGCCGGCGTCGCGGCGCTGGTATGGAGCGTGAAGCCCACCGCCACACGCGCCCAGGTCCTCAGCTGCCTGACGAGTACGGCACAGTTCGCCAACGCACCGAGCAGCAGCAAGGGATACGGCAACATCAATGCGAGCGCGGCCGTGAACTGCGCACTGGCGCTCTAACGGGTCACAGGCTTCCAGCCTGTGCGCGCCAAGGCCCTGATGCACCGGGGTACTTACTTTGGCTTCATGCAGGAGCCGAAGTCGACGTACATGCAGGAGGCCATCCGCCTTTCCATCCAGAATGTGGAGAGCGGCAGGGGCGGACCTTTTGGATGCGTGGTGGTGAAGGACGGGCGGATCATCGCGAGCGGTGCGAACGAGGTGACCTCAAGCAACGATCCCACCGCCCATGCCGAGGTCGTGGCCATACGCAAGGCGTGCAAGGAGCTGGGCAGCTTCCAGTTGGATGATTGTGAGATCTATTGCAGTTGCGAGCCTTGCCCCATGTGCCTCGGGGCCATCTACTGGGCGCGTCCGAAGGCGATCTACTATGCGAACACGAAGACCGATGCCGCTGCGATCGATTTTGATGACCAGTTCATCTACGAGGAGATCGAACGACCCATTGCTGAACGCAGGCTCTTCACACAGCAGATGATGCGCAACGAAGCACTGGCAGCGTTCGAGAAGTGGAAGAACAGCACCAAGAAGGTCGAGTACTGAGATGGTGCGTTTCCTCTTGAACGACACGCTGGTGGAGAGCGACGCGCCAGAGGGCACCGTGCTGCTGGATGTGATCCGCTATCACCAGCACCTGCCTGGCACCAAGATCGGATGCCGCGAAGGTGATTGTGGAGCATGCACGGTGCTCGTTGGTGAACTGAAAAACGACCAAGTCGAGTATCGTTCAATGACCTCCTGCCTGCTGGCGCTCGCGAACGTGAAGGGCAAGCATATCGTAACGGTAGAGGGCCTGAACATGGACAAGCTCTCGCCAGTGCAGCAGGCGATGGTCGATGAGAACGGCACGCAATGCGGTTTCTGCACGCCGGGCTTTGTCGTGTCGTTGAGCGGTTGTTGTCTCTCCCGCGAAACGATGACGAAGGACCTCGCCATCCGTTCGATAGACGGCAACATCTGCCGGTGCACGGGCTACAAGTCGATCGAGCGGGCTGCGGCCATCGTTGCAGAGAAGCTCGCGAAGAAGGATGTCACGGATCCGGCGAAGTGGTCGGTGGCGAACGAGTTCCTGCCCGCGTATTTCGGTGGGATCAAGGACAGGCTGCGTGCCTTGTACACCAACGAAATAGAGACGCCGTCGAATGGCGTTACCCTGGGTGGTGGGACTGATCTCTACGTGCAGCGCCACGACGACATGCACCATGCGAGTATTCGACCGACGTTCGATGACTCGGCTTTGAAGGGTATCCGGATCGAAGGCGGTCAATGCATTGTTGGCGGTGGCTGCGTGGCGAATGACCTGCTGGCATCGAAGGAACTGCGGTCGCATTTCCCAGATCTCGAGAAGCATCTGCTGCTGGTCTCCTCCACGCCCATCCGCAACATGGGCACGGTGGCTGGCAACTTCGTGAACGCCTCCCCCATCGGTGACCTCACGGTCTTCTTCCTGGCGCTTGACAGCACGATCACGCTGAAGGGCACGAGCGAGCGCAGCCTGAAACTCCGCGACCTCTACAAGGGCTACAAGCAGCTCGACAAGTCACCGGACGAGATCGTGACCTCCGTGCGCTTTCCGCTGCCGGGCAAGAACACGCGCTTCCACTTCGAAAAAGTGAGCAAACGCACTTACCTCGACATCGCCAGCGTGAACAGCGCGATCCGACTAGAGATGGACGACGACACGATCCGCGAGGCGCATGTGAGCACCGGTGGAGTTGCGCCGATCCCGAAGTACCTGTCGAACACGTCAGCCTTCCTGGCTGGCAAACCTGCGAACAAGGAAACCGTGCGGGCCGCGATCAATGTGATGAACGAGGAGGTCGCACCGATCAGCGATGCACGTGGCGCGGCCGACTACAAGCGTCTGCTGCTGCGGCAGCTCTTCTTCGCGCACTTCCTTGAACTGTTCCCCGAACGTTTCGCCCTGAAGGAGCTGGCATGAACGACCGCGGGAACCCGATCACCAAGGCCACGGACACACAGCGTTCGATCGGCAACGTGGACGCCGCGAACCACGTGACCGGCCGCTCGATCTACCTGGACGACATCGTCATCCAGCAGGGCACCTTGTACGCGCTGCCGTATGATGCGCCGTCAGCTCATGCGCACATCAAGAAGCTTGATGTCTCGAAGGCCGCAGCATTCCCTGGTGTGGTGCGCATCCTCACCTACACCGACATTCCCGGCGAGAACCAGATCGGAGGGATCATCCCGGATGAGCCATTGTTCGCGGAGCACGAGATCCATTTCTGGGGAATGCCGGTGGCGCTGATCATCGCCACATCAGAGGACATCGCTCGACAGGCCCGTAAGCTGATCACGATCGAACTGGAGGAACTGCCCGTGATCACGGATCCACGGGAGGCGCGCGCGAAGAACGAGCTGATCATCCCGCCGCGCACATTCAAGCTGGGCGATACGAAAGCAGCCTGGGAACAATGTGCGCATGTGTTCGAGGGCCGCGCGGACAACAACGGACAGGAACATCTCTACATCGAGACGCAGGGCGCCTACGCCTACCCCACCGAACACGATAGCATCCGCATCTCATCGAGCACGCAGGGACCGACAGCCGTTCAGCGCACCGTCGCAAAAGTGCTGGGCATCCCAATGCACCGTGTGGAAGTGGACGTGACCCGGCTCGGCGGTGGCTTCGGCGGCAAGGAGGATCAGGCGTCCGCTTGGGCCGCGTTGGTCGCGCTCGCTGCGTTCGTACTGAAGAAACCCGTGAAGCTGAGCATGCACCGCATGGACGACATGCGCATGACCGGCAAGCGGCATCCGTACAGCAGCGATTTCAAGATCGGTCTGGACAAGGACCTTAAGATCGTGGCCTACGAAGCCACCTTCCACCAGAACGCCGGCGCGGCTGCTGACCTCTCACCGGCGGTGATGGAGCGCACGCTCTTCCACGCGACGAACAGCTACTTCGTGCCGAACGTGGAAGTGACGGCCTACTCCTGCCGCACGCACCTGCCGCCGAACACGGCCTTCCGGGGCTTCGGTGGCCCTCAAGGCATGTTCGTGATCGAGAGCGCCATCGCGCATGCTGCTGAGAAGCTCCGTGTGAGCCCCCGGGAGATCCAGAAGCGGAACCTGATCCAGGAGGGTAGCGAGTTCAGCTATGGGCAGATCGCGCAACGCGTGAACGCCCAGGCCTGCTGGGACCTGACCGAACAGAAGTACGACCTCGACAAACTGCAGGCAGAGGTCGATGCCTTCAACGCGAAGAGCGAGACACACAAGAAAGGCATGGCCATCATGCCGATCTGCTTCGGGATCTCGTTCACCAATACTCCGATGAACCATGCGCGCGCCTTGGTGCATGTGTACCAGGACGGCAGCGTGGGGGTGAGTACCGGCGGCGTGGAGATGGGCCAGGGCCTCAATGCCAAGATGGTGCAGGTGGCGAGCGCGGTCTTCTCGATCGACCCGTCGCGGGTGAAGATCGAGAGCACGAACACTACACGCGTGGCGAACACCAGCCCCAGCGCGGCCAGCGCAACGGCCGACCTGAACGGCAAGGCACTGGAGAACGGGTGCAACGCGATCCTCGCGCGGCTGAAGGAGAAGGCATCTCGCATGCTCAAAAGCACACCAGAAGCGATCACTATCGTGAACGAGCGCGTGCTGAACAACGGCCAAGCCACTGATCTCGACTGGAAGAAACTCGTGCATGCCGCACACTGGGACCGCGTGAACTTGAGCGAGAGCGGTCACTACGCCACGCCGGAGATCCACTTCGACAAGACGAAGGAGAAAGGCCATCCCTTCGCGTACCACGTCTATGGCACCGCGGCGGTGATGGTCACGGTGGACTGCATCCGCGGCACCTACGAGATCGATGCGGTGAAGCTGGTGCACGATTTCGGCAAGCGCATGAACGATGCGGTGGACATCGGCCAGATCGAAGGCGGGCTGGTGCAGGGCCTCGGCTGGATGACGATGGAGGAGATCGTCTACAACGACAAGGGCAGACTGCTGAGCAACGCGCTGAGCACCTACAAGGTGCCGGACATCCACAGCGTACCGAAGGAGATCACGATCGAGGCGCTACCGACCGACGGCCATCCGCTGGCGATACGCCGCAGCAAGGCCGTGGGCGAGCCGCCGCTGATGTACGGCATCGGGGTGTACTTCGCGATCCAGAACGCGATCAAAGCCTTCCGGCCGGATGCGCGCATGGTCTTCGATGCGCCGTACACGCCGGAGAAGGTGTTGATGAGCTTGTATGGATAGAACGCAGATGACGCTGATGAGGCAGATCCGCGCTGATAAGAGGAAGCCTTTACCTTGGCTGAAGCAATGAGCACGGTTAGGAACAAATCGGAGTTACTGGGGCTGCTGCGCCAGCGTGGGTCTGATATCCGCGCGTTCGGTGTGGAGCGCTTGGGATTGTTCGGCTCGTTCGCGCGCGATGAAGCCCGCGTGGATAGTGATGTTGACCTCTTCGTGGAGTTCGATCCTGCCCAGAAGACGCTGAAGAACCTTGTCGGCCTGTCGCACTTCCTCCAGGAATTGCTGGGCCGCAAGGTGGAGATCGTCACGCCCGGCTCGCTGAACCGTTTCACGGGCAAGTACATCACGCAAGAGGTGGAGTATGTCGCCCTCGCTGCTTGATTTCCTCCGGCACATCGAGCACGAGTGCGACTACCTCGTGCAACTGAAGCAAGGCCGCGACCGTGCCGCACTTCTGGACGACCCCACGAACAGCCGCGCCATCGTGCGCAGTTTGGAGGTGATCGGCGAAGCGGTGAAAAAGCTGCCACAAGAGTTGCGCACCAAATACCCGCAGGTGGAATGGGACGACATCGCCGGAATGCGCGACGTGCTCATCCACCACTACTTCGGCATCGACTACGACATCGTGTGGAGTGTGTTGGAGAAGGATATCCCCGAAATGCACAATGAACTTCGCCGGATCATTGCACTCGAAGGTGCCTGATGGAAAGGCCTCCCTGCCGGATGCGCGCCTGCCTGCCGAAGGCAGTGCATGGTGTTCGATGCGCCGTACACGCCGGAGAAGGTGTTGATGAGTCTGTATGCCTAAACCGAAACGCCACTTACGGTGAACATCCCCGAACTCGGCCCACTGCATCCCGATTCCACCATCCCAGAGTGGCTCGTATCTGCACCGATAAGTGTTCCATACTTCGATGGCCGTCCACTGACATTCACTCTTGACGGGCTGACCGAGGCGGACACAGAAGATGTGCAGAGCGCAGTCAGAGCATTTCTCGCCTTGGGTTCTGACGCTCGATCGGCGGCCAGCCCTTATGTCTTCCAGAACTACCGACGCATGGTTGACGCTGTGGGCGAAGGCGAGGTCGAGTGTCAGGTCGCAACTCCTGAAGCTATCTGGGCACACCTTCACCCGTCCGAGATCTACGTTTCTCGCCGGGACCGCCGCGACAAACTCATCTACATTCAGATCACCGCAGAGTGCGATTGGGAGCAGGAGCATGGCCTTCAGATAGTCTATCGTCAAGGCAACGTGTTATCACGCGTGAGCGACCAAGACGGCCATCTAACGCATACGGACGCGTATGACATTCCAGAAGACCAGGACAGAATCGCATAGCCATGCACTGCAGATCGGCATTTCGCGTGACGGATTGAAGCGGAAAGCCCGCAAGCGCTGTAATCAGCGCGCGGACTTGAAGCGGAAAGCCGGACCCCAGCTGCATTTGAGCCGGGGGCACGCCCAAACGACCTACTTCTTCCTGCGCCCTTCGAGGATCTTCAAGAACGAGCGCGTGCGGATCTCCGCCAGCGTGAGGCCGGTGGCCAGCGCTTCCTGCTCGCTGATGGCGCCGCAGTTGAGGCCGCGCAGGAAGTAGTTGAGCAGGCCTTGACCGGTCGCGGCATCGTCGAAGACGTCGCTGGTGAGCGTGGCGCGGGCGGCGCGTTCCACGAAGGCTTTGAGGCGCGCGGCGGCATCGTCGTAGCTCTCCAGGAAGAAGCTGTAGACGGCGGCGTAGCGCATGGGGAACTGCGCGGGGTTGAGGTCCCAGCCCTGGTAGAGGCCCTTCCAGAGCGAGTGGCGCGTGTGGTCGAAGGCCTTTTTCCAGTTGCGGTGCACCACGGCCTTGTTCTCCGCGCGCTGCTTCGGTGTGAGTTTCGTGCCTCGGTGCGGACCGATGGGCATGACGTTGGTGGCGCCATCGCTGAGCCAGATGCCGGTGGCGCCGAGCGAGACCTTCATCATCATGTGCGCGAAATCGCACACGGCGTGGCCCATGTCCTGGTACTTCGCGGTGATGTTGTTGGCGGCGGTGTAGTCGTAGGTGCCGAAGGCCGTGGCGATCATGCGGCCCTTGCTGGCAAGTACGAAGCGGCGCAGCGGGTTGCTGCCATCCGCGCCGATCACGGCTTGTGTGGTCTCCACCATCATCTCCATCTTCAGTGCGCCTTTCGCGAGCTTGGTGTTCGCTTCGATCGCTTCGAAGAGTTGCACCAGCGCGGTGATCTGCTCGGGGATCGTCACCTTCGGTAGCATCACCACGAAGTTGTCGGGCAGCTTGCCGTTGGTGGCCTTGGCGAGCGTGGTGAGGAAGATGTCGAGCGTGCGCGCGCCGCGTTCCTTCAGGTCCTCGGTGAAGGGTTTGATGCGGATGCCGATGAAGGGCGGCAGCGACTTCGCTTTCATCCCCTTGGCCACTTCCTGCGCGGCCTGCACGGCGGTGGCGTCCTCCTCTTCCCAGCTGCGGTTGCCGAAACCGTCCTCGAAGTCGATGCGGAAATCCTCCAGCGCTTCGGTGCGCAGTTTGTGGATCACCTTGTTGTAGGTGGCGTAGGCCAGCCAGCCGGGTTGGTCCTTGTCCCTCGCGCCCGCTTTCGCGAAACGCTTGGCCAGCTTGGCGATGTCGGCGGGCTTCTTCGGCAGTTTCTCGTGGCCGGGCATCTCCAGTGCGCGTGCGAACTCGGCGAAATCAGCGGCGTTGTCGAGCAGCGTCTTCAGCGCAGCATCGGCCATCTTCTTCGCGCTATCGGCACGGAAGAGATCGGCGCCGCCATAGACCGTGTGCACGGGCTGGCGCTCGGGTCGGTCGCCGGGATAGATGGCCTGGAAGGCTTTGTTGGCCTTGCCGAGGGTGGAGAGGATGCGTGACTTGTCCTTGGAGGTGATACTGAAGTCCATGGGGCGAAGATGCAGGAAGTGTTGCGGACCATAGGCGGGCCGTGCTAGCTCATTTGTGGACACTGTGGACGAGGTGGACCGTTGCGCGTCCACAACGTCCACTATGTCCACCGGCCGGCAAGGAGCTACATTGGTGCCATGGCTGAAAAGCCCGCCGAACCACTGTTGCCGCCGCATGGCGGCTATCGGAAGCTGAAGAGTTTCCAAGTGGCTCAGTTGGCCTACGACGTCACTGTGCGCTTCTGTGAGAAGTATATCGATCGTTTCAGCCGAACGCGTGATCAAATGGTGCAGGCCGCACGAAGTGGAGTTCAGAATATTGCGGAAGGCAGCGTGGCCAGTGGCACTTCAAAGAAGAGCGAGTTGTTCTTGACCAATGTCGCCCGCGCAAGCTTGGAGGAACTGAAACTGGATTATGAGGATTTCCTGCGCCACCGCTCACTGCCGCTCTGGGAGAGAACCCATGTGCTGCGCCAAGAAGTGATCGATCGCAGGTGTGTGACGGCAGATGACGTGGCGCGCTGGTGCAAGGAGGTGAACGTTCGTGACAAGTCGAAGACGTTTCCCGAACTCTCAGCAAACGCCACGCACGCGCTGATCTCGGCTGCGATCGGGTTGTTGGACAGGCAGATCAAGAGCCTGTCGGAAACCTTCGAGAAAGAAGGCGGCTTCAGTGAACGTATGCATCGCGTGCGTGCTGCCGCCAGGTCCAGAGGCTAGCTCAGCTCCCCCGGCAAGTGGAATACCCCCACGGGGTCCCGCAGTAGCGGTCGGATAGCGTTCATCAACTGCCGTTTCGAACACCGCTTCGGCGGTGCTGCCAACCTTTTCTGCCAAGCCCACCGAACGGGGCACCCTCCCTGGGGAGCGCGCCGTTCGATACCGCTACCTTCGCGCACCGCCGTTCTCAAGCCATGGCGGCCAACGCATGAAATTCGGTGTCGTCGTCTTCCCCGGCAGCAATTGTGATGAGGACATGTGCTTCGTCCTGGAGCACGTGATGGGCCAGAAGGTCGAACGGCTCTGGCACAAGGAGCACGACCTGAAGGGCTGTGACATGATCGTGCTACCCGGCGGCTTCAGCTATGGGGATTATCTGAGGAGCGGTGCCATCGCGCGCTTCTCCCCGATCATGCAGGAGGTAACAGCCTTCGCGAAGAAGGGGGGTCCGGTTTTCGGCGTGTGCAACGGTTTCCAGGTCTTGTGCGAGGCGCACCTGTTGCCCGGCGCCCTGCTGCACAACGAGGGACAGACCTTCCTCTGCAAGAATGTGTTCATCCGGGCTGAGAACCGCACCACGCTCCTGACGAACGCCGTGAAGGAGAAACCGATGCGGATACCGATCGCGCACGGCGAAGGGCGCTACCACGCCGACGCCGAAACACTCAAGGCGCTCAACGACAATCGCCAGATACTCTTCCGCTATTGCGACAGCGAGGGACGACTGCGCGAAGACGCCAACCCCAACGGAAGCCTGGAGAACATCGCAGGTGTGTGCAACGAGGCGCGCAACGTCTTCGGCATGATGCCGCACCCTGAACGCGCGGCGGATGAGCGCTTGGGCAATACGGACGGCAAGGCGCTCTTCACCTCGTTGCTGCAAGGCGTACTGGCCTGAGCGATCAAGGCGGGGTAACCGCGCTCCTGAACACGGCCCGCAAGGTCTTCGATCCGCTGGGCTCCACGACGATGGAAGGCCCCTTCTGGTCCGTACCCTGCCAGCCGACGAATTCATTACCGGGCAATGGGGTCGCGGTCAAGCGCATCGGTACGTCGGCGAACGTGATGAGATCGCGCTCGTCCCGGGTAAGCGGTAGCTGCTCGACGGAGACCTGTCCGGCTTGTGGCGGCGCAACGCGGACCGTCATCTTCCGAAGAGGCCTGCCGGTGAAGTCGGACAATTGCTCCCGTATCGCTGCCGGCCGGGCGCCGATATGGGCCCGCAACGCGGTGATACTCTCCTGCGGGGATGGCATCGCGAGCAGGCCCTTCCAGCGTGCGTGGTCCTCGTTCATGAGCGACGCATACATGGCATGGAGGGAATCCGCGAGCGCCGCGGCGCGGTCCTCCGCCAACGACGTGGCGAGCCACGCGCTCACCCGTGCGAGCAGACGTGGACCCAGTTCCTCATGCTTCAGCAACCAGGGCAGGTAGGGGGCCTCCGGCGCTGTCGAGGAGCACATGCGCTCCACGGTATGCTCCATGGGCGGCGCCCAAAGATCCACGTCGAACAGGATCCACCGCCAGCGACCGCCGCGCACACGGGGCCTCCAGCATCGTGTGTTCAGGTCGTGATCGGCGCGACCGCTGTACAGGTCGAAGGACGCGAGATCGAGCAGGCTGGTGACCTCCATGAGCGCGCTCAGGGAATCCAGCGGTGCACCGCGTTCCAGTTGGGTCAGCAGACGGGCGTGCTGGTGGTCATCCCCTTTCAAGGCGTGCGCACCGGGCCCATCGATCAGATCGATGCTCTCCGCCCCGCTCAGTTGCCGCAGCCATTCGCTGTTCTTCGCCGGCATGGCGCGGAATAGTCCCTCATACCGGCCGTTGATGTAGAGCGGACGAGGCGTGCTCGGCTGCACATCCACTTGCGCACCGCCGTGGGAGATGTGCTCCAGGAACAGGTTGCGCAGAAAGGCGTGGGGCGTGGCATCCGCGCGCAGCATCGTTTCCTGCTCGCCGTACAGTTTGATGTTCTTCTTGGCCAGCCTGCGGGTCCCGCTTCCGGATACGGCGATGCGCACGTCCTCGTTCCGAACACTGTCACCGTCGATCCATTGCACGTGCGCGGGTCGTTGCCAATCCTTGCCGGTGCGTGCGTAGTTGGCGGCGTCCTCACCGGTGAAGATCCCGCGCTTCGGGTCGTACAAACTGTCCGGATCGATGCGGATGGCGATGAAAGCGGAAGTGCCTTCGGCGGGAACGGTGACCGTGCCGGGCAATGACGGCAGCGCATCCTCGGCGAACGCGCGCAACGTGAGTATGGAGTACGGCGGCAGAACGAGCGGGCTGACGAACGCCGGCGATACTGGCTGTGGGATCCGGCCATCAAGCGTGTAACGCAGCGTGCTCCCTTCCTCGGCAACACAGGAGATCTGCGCCCCAACGATGGTCGGCACCGGTGTGGTAAGGGTCCGACGTGCCCCCTGCCCCAGTTGGTTCGGCGCTCCCGGTGTTGGTTCCGTGAAATAGCCCCACTCACGGCCGCCATCGTTCAGCCTTCCCAAGGAGACACCGGGCGCCAGAGCTCGCCAGCTATAGACGTCGCGCATGGTCTTGCGGTCCGGGTCGATCAGCAGCAGGCTTCCTCCCTCGCGCGGCAACTTGAGGTCGAGGTGCTCGGGGCCTTCCTCCGGATGACGGTCGCACCACAGCACGAAGTGTTGGTGTGGTTCCAGCACCATGGAAGCATCGATCCGATGCGTTCGCCCTACGGTGACCAGCGCGTAGCCAAGCAGGTCCACCGGTCGTCCTCCCGGATTGTACACCTCGATCCAGTCCGGACCACCGTTCCCACCGGGGACCACCTCATTGATCAATGGGCCTTGAGCGGCAGCGGCAAGTGCGGCGCACCACCAGATGATCGTGGACAAGACACCCCGCATGGGGCCCAAAATTGGAGGATCGCTGCGTGCCGGCCTCTATTTTCGCGGCATCCCGTCGTCTAGGCCCGCCATCCAGCACATCAGGACGTCAGGACCCCTCGGCCCGGGATGAAACAGATGAAACACATGAGACACAGTTCTACGCTCGCTTTTTTCCTGATGGGTTCACTGGCTGCGCAGGCCCAGTCGCTCACGAACGTGATCGTTACACCGAGCAACCCCACATCGTGCCAGCTGCTCACCTTCAACTTCATCGGCACCATGCCGCAGAACGCGAACTTCAGCGGCTTCTCTCCCGATTTCGATGCGGATAGCCTGAACGTGGCATTGACGGCCACGGGTGGCGGTGGCGGCAACGCCAATTTCAACCAGGAGCTGAGCGGTCTCGGGCCTTTCGCCCCCGGTACGTATACCGTGTATGTTACCTTCACCCTGAACGGCAACCTGGTAGGCACCGACTCGCAAACGATCACCATCGTGCAGGGGACCGACCCGGATGCCGGCGAGTACGCCGAGCAGCTTGGCCTGTGTACCGGCGGCCCTCCGGTACCCCTGATCTCCTTCCTTGGCGGTACGCCGGACACGTACGGCGTCTGGGTGGACCCGAACAGCCAGGTGGTGACCAATGGCATGTTCGTACCGGGCCAGTCACCCGCCGGTTTCTACACCTACCAGTTCAACGTGCAGCTCCCCTGCCAGAGCACGGCGCAACAGGTGCTGGTCACCTACGCTGACGTTTCTGCCAACGCCGGCTTGAACAGCAGCGTGGAGACCTGCCCGACGGCCGGAGACCCCATCGATCTTTTCTCCGTGCTGGGCGGCACACCGGATGCGGGCGGCACATGGAGCTTCAACAGCCAGCCGCACTCCAACATCTTCACCCCCGTTACGGACGCTTGCGGCAACTATACCTACACCGTTCCCGGCTTGAACGGCTGCCCGCCTGCCAGCGCGATCGTGGATGTGAATTGCGTGAACCCGCCGAACGCCGGCAGTGTCTCGGCCACCAATGACACCATCATCCGTTGTTGGAACGACACGATCGAACTGATGCAGACGCTGGTTACGGGCGAGCAGAACACGGGCGCCTGGCTCAGCCCGAGCGGCTTCATCGTAGGCCTGTACAACGATTCGATCAACCTCGCGCTCAATGGCCCCGGCCTTTACGGATACATGGTTCCTCATGCCGTCTGCCCGAACGATACCTCCTTCATCTACGTGGAGCTTTGGGGTGATGGTATCCCCAACTGTCAGCAGATCATCGGCATGCCCGAAGCGGATGGTGGCCTCGCAAGGTTCGACGTGCTACCGAATCCCGCGCAGGATGAGGTGACGATCGACGTCGAACTAACGAGGAGCGGCGGTTCGCACACACTTGAGATCATGGACATGGACGGCAAGACCGTGCGCCGCCAGGCGCTGGCGTTCAATGGCCTGCTCGCGCGGCGAACGCTCGGTGTGGGGGATCTGGCGCGAGGGGTCTACCTCGTGCGCGTCAGCAGCGCCGACGGGCGTGCCGTACGCAGGTTGATGCTTCGCTGAACGGCCATCCGGACAGCATCTACCGAAGACCCCCGCGATCGATCGTGGGGGTCTTCGCATTCAGTCCAACGCGTTCCGCGTCACCCAATAGCGGTAGGCTGCGAGCAGCTTGCGCGCTGAGCTCAAGCGCGATAGGTCACGGTCCCATTGTTTGGGGAGTAGCGCCCTGTTCATCCGGGCGAGCAAGCGGAAGAGGTGCTTTCTCATGACGTCAGTGGTGCTTCAGTCCACAGTGCTCATCGGCCCATTCCAGTTCAATGGTCGCATGGTGGATGCCCATCGCCCTCAGTTCTTCCCGTGCGCGCGCTTTCACGGCGAGTGCAACCGCGAGTTCCGCATTGTCCACCACGAGATGAACGGTGTGGACGACGAAGCTGCCGTCGAGGGTCCAGGTATGCTGATCATGCAGACCGGTCACATGCGGGAGAGCCAGCAGCTTCGGACGAACAGCGGCCATGTCCAGCCCGGCGGGGATCTCCTGCATGAGGATGCCGGTCCCCTTGCGCAGGGTGCGCACGGCGTTCACGCCAATGAACGCGCTGATGGCGATACTGAGCAACGGATCGACCACCGCCCAGCCTGTGAAGCGGATGATCACGGCTCCAACAAGCACCGCCGCCCAGCCGAGCACGTCCTCCAGCAGGTGCAGATAGGCTCCGCGCTCGTTCAGGCTGGCTCCGGCGTGTAGCTTCCACGCGGCGAAGCCGTTCATGACCAGACCGAAGACCGCGATGACCATCATGCCGTTGGCATCCGGCGATGGCGGGTCCGCGAGCTTCGACACGCTTACGCTGAGCATGACCGCAGCACCGGCGATGAGCACCACGCTGGTGAGCCACCCCCCGAGCATGCTGTACCGCCCATAGCCATAGCTATAGTGTGCATCCCGTCCTTTCATCGCTACGCGCTGGAGGTACCAGGCCGTGCCGAGAACGAGGCAGTCGCCCGTATCATGGAACGCGTCCGTGAGCACCGCGATGCTGCCCGTCCACCATCCGCCCACGACCTCCACGAGGGTGAAGGCGAGGTTGACGAAAAAGGCTAGTCGCAGTGCACCGGTCGCCGGGCCGCTCACATGCGCGTGCGTGTGATCACCGTGCGTGTGCGGATGAGCATGTGTCCGGTCGTGTGCCAACGAGGCCGAAAGTAACGGGGAGCGCTCCGGTCAACGAGGCCTCAGCCAACGACCACACGTCCTGTGCGTTTCGCGAGGGCCTTCTTCACCTCATTGAGCTGCTTGATCTCCTCCAGGATGATCAACGTGTTCATGTCGTCGGCCGTCTTCAGAAGATCCTGCTTGTCCACGATCATGCGGTCCACACGGCGCTCCTTCAGGATATCGACGCCCTCCTCGATGGAGTCGAGCAAGCGCTCGTGCTCACGGACGACGTGGATCTTGTGGCGGCTCTTCCATTTCGCGCTGAGCACATGCTTCTCCGTGAGCAGGTCGATACTCAGACCGCGCCAGCCTTCATCCTCGTGGCTCGCGTACCGGGCACCTTCGACCTGCTCGCCGAGGTTCGCCCGGTGGCGATAGTCCAGGTAGATGTTCTGGAACAGCGGCTCATCGAACCCGATGTCATCCACGGCCAGCAGGGTGAACATGAACTCGGCTACGGACATCTCCTCGTCACCGGTGCTGCCGTCCTCGTTCTGGATCGGAACAAGGATCTTCTCATGTCCGTAGTTCAGCAGCATGCGCAACAGGTCGCGTTCCTGAGGCTTGGTGCCGATCTCCTCGATCGGTGGTTGTGGAGGGGCGATCTCCGGCGCGATGACCTCTTCGAGCACCGGTGCCTCGCCACCCACGCGCTTGCGGTAGTTCCGTCGCAGGCTCTTGTTCAGCTCGCTCACCAGCGCCTGCTCGCTGATGTCCAGCATGCGCGCGCACTGCTGCACGTACAGCGACCGCAACACATGATCGCTGATGAGGGCCAGGCTCTCCACCAGCTCATGGATGGCCGCAGCCTTGCGCACCGGGTCACCCTCGGTCTCGCGCATCAGCATGTCCGCCTTGAACACGAGGAAGTCCTTCGCGTTCGCTGCGATGAACGCCTCGGTCTCGCTGCTGCTCCGCGTGCGTGCGAAACTGTCCGGATCATCGCCGTCCGGGAAGAGCACCACCTTCACGCTGAGCCCTTCGGCCAGGATAAGGTCGATGCCCCGCAAAGAGGCTTTGATGCCCGCCGGATCGCCGTCATACAGGATCGTGATCGCGGTGCTGTACCGCTTGATGAGTCGCACCTGCTCCTGGGTGAGCGACGTTCCGCTGCTCGCCACCACATTGGTGATGCCGGCTTGGTGCAGGCTGATCACATCGGTGTAGCCTTCGACGAGGCAGCAGTTGTTCTTCTCGGCGATCGCCTTGCGCGCGAAGGCGATACCGTAGAGCGAGCGGCTCTTGTTGTAAAGAACGCTCTCGGGGCTGTTGAAATACTTCGGCAGCTTCTTGTCGCTCTTCAGCGTGCGCGCACCGAAGGCGATGGGCTGGCCTGTGAGCCCATGGATGGGAAAGGTGACGCGGCCCTGGAAGAAGTCCCAGGCATCACCGTTGTCGCGCAGCTTGATCCAGCCGGCCTTCTCGAGGATGTCTTTCGTGAAGCCGTGCGCGATGGCCGCCTGTGCGAAGGCACCACCGCTCTCGGGCACATAGCCGAGCTGGAATTGTTTGATCGTCTCGTCGCGGAAGCCGCGTTCCCGGAAGTAGGAGAGTCCGATGCGTTTGCCCTCGTCCGTGTTCCAGAGCTGGCCGATGCTCCACTCCATCGCCCATTGCTGCACCACGGCGAGGCTCTCCCGCTCGCTCTGTTCCAGCTGCTGCTCCGGAGATCGCTCCTCTTCCTCCAGCTCGATGTTGTACCGCTTAGCGAGCCAGCGGATGGCCTCGGCGAACGAGAGGTGCTCCTGCTTCTGCAGGAAGGTGATCGCATCACCGCTCTCGCCACAGCCAAAGCACTTGTAGATGCCCAGATGCGGGCTGACGTTGAACGACGGCGTCTTCTCGTTGTGGAACGGGCAGAGCCCGAGGAAACGCGGTCCCTTGCGTTTCAGGTCCAGGAATTCGCCCAGCACTTCTTCGACGCGCAGGACGTCCTTGACCTGCTGAACGGAGCGCGGACTGATCACTGTTTTTCGGGCGAAAGGGCCACGAAGTTAGCCCGGACAGCAGCCCGGGAAGGACAGCCTATCAACGCCGACGATCGTGTGACCTGTCCGCCGGCTTGATCATCGTACCCGTCGTGTCATACTCGACAGTGCGGGCGAGTACTCCTTGGTCATCGTAGAACTTCCACTCACCGAAGGGCTTTCCCTTGCGCTGGGCGCCAGAGTAATAAAGCACGCCGTTGTCATGGAAGACCGTGGTCATGCCATGCAGCACGCCCTGCTCATACACGTTCCTGCTCTGGACGCGTCCGTTCGGCAGATAGCTCGTCCACACGCCATTGCGCTGGCCGTTCCGCATCTCGCCTTCGATCAACCGACGGCCGGCCTTGTCCTTGTAGACATGGTGGCCATCCTTCAAGGAATCCGCGATCGCGATGCGGCGCGCATCGTTCGCACGGGCGGCATCCCCGGTCGTATCAGTAGCTGTTGGAGTACGGCTTTCGTCGACCTGGGGACCGCATGCCACCATGAACAGCAAGCCGGTCATGGCCAGGATGAACTGTCGCGTCAAGGTCGAGTACATCATCTCGTACGCTCCACCGTGAGGTTCAACAGGTCTTCCAACGAACGGCGGGCTTCATGTTCCGGGAACCCGTGCAGGACCTCCAACGCGCGGTCGCGGTATTCATACATGCGCTTGGTGGCATGGGCGATGCCGCCCGACTCCTCCACCTTGGCGATCACACGCGCCACCGCCTCATTGTTCTCGTTGTCATGCTTCACGGTGCGCACCATCCAGCGCCGCTCCTCGGGGCTCACATGGGCGAGTGCATGGATCAGCGGCAGGGTCAACTTCTTCTCTTTGATATCGATACCCGTCGGTTTGCCCGTGTTCTTACCGGCGCCGTAATCGAACAGGTCATCCTTGATCTGGAAGGCGATGCCGGTGAGTTCGCCGAAGATGCGCATACGTTCCACGTCATCCGGCGTAGCTCCGCCAGCAGCGGCACCGCTGGCACAACAAGCGGCGATCAGGCTCGCCGTCTTCTGGCGGATGATGTCGAAGTAGACCTCCTCCTTGAAATTCAGGCCACGCGCCTTTTCGAGCTGGAGGAGCTCCCCTTCGCTCATTTCGCGCACGGCCCGGCTCACGATGCGGAGCAGCTCGAACTGGCCCTTGTCCACCGCGAGCAGCAGGCCACGGCTCAGGAGGTAGTCGCCCACGAGCACGGCGATCTTGTTCTTCCACAGCGCGTTGATGCTGAAGAAACCCCGGCGCATGGGCGAACCGTCCACGACGTCATCGTGCACCAATGTGGCCGTGTGCAGCAGCTCGATGAGGGAGGCCGCCGTATAGCCCGGGTCACCGATGGCACCGAACTGCTTCGCGCTGAGCAGCGTGAACATGGGGCGCATCTGCTTCCCCTTCCGCTGCACGATGTAGTGCATGATGCGGTCCAGCAGCGGCGCCTTGCTGCGCATGGCCTCGCGGAAGCGCTGCTCGAACTCGCGCATCTCCGCAGCGATCGGGGCCTGTATCTCTTCGAGGGAACGCAAGGACGGCGAAACTACGGGCTGGGCCGCAGAGGGCTTCCCGCCTGGCGATCGACGTCACGCCCGGTCTTGATCTACTTCTTCACCAACGAGGTGGAGAATATGCGCAGCCCTTCGGAGTCCACCACATGGACAATGTAGTCCCCAGCGCTCAGCGGGCCGGTGTCGACGTTCCATCCGATGCCGTTTATCCTACGCTCTTGAACGACCCGCCCTTGGATATCCAGGATCCTGAGCAGCCCGTCATTGACAGGTCGGGCCAGTTCGATACGGAAGCCGTCCGAGGCGGGATTCGGAAAAAGCCAGCCTCGCTTTTCCCGCGTGTCGGAGACGCCCATCGCGAGGTCCTCCGCCGTGACTTTGGCCACCCAGGCCTTGGTGCGCGTGTCGGTGGGGTTCATGCGCGCATCCGCTACGGACCCGGTGAGCAAGGCCCCGCCATCAGCGGTAGCACGCACACTCCGGAGCAAGTAGTACGAACTGTCGGCAAAACCGTCGACGAGGTATGTCCCGGTAATGTTCAGATCGGTGTCGAACCTGTACACACGCACGGCCGATGGCCAGCCGGGTTCGGCCGTGGTGATGCCCGCATCCAGATTCTCGCTTTGGCCGAAGAAGAGCTCGTTGTCCGCATTCATGTCCAGGCACCGCACCACCCCGGGACGATCGATGAAATGTTCATGGGCTGGAAAGAACTGTGCATAGACTTCGTTCAGCGTGCTGTCGGTCAATTGCACCACGCTCTGGTAGAGTTCGTTCATTGGGCGCGTGGCCCCGGCCAGCACCAGGCGCCCGTTGGCCAAAGGCCGGGCAACAAAGTCGGACAAGATGGTGTGATAGGTCTCCAGCGTGTCGTCAACGCTGGGGGTACCATACGTGGTCACGATCGATCCGGCGCTGTCCAATACCACCAGGTCGCCGCCGCTGTATGAATTGGACAGGCCGGTATTATAGGTCCCCATGAGCACACCTCCTCCAGGCTTGTCGATCAATGAGCTCGCCGCACAGAAGATGCACTGGGTGATAAAGTCATTATCCAGCACATTGCCCTGAAGGTCTATGCGCATGAGCCGTATCGTCGTGTTGGGGAGATCTTGGGTGTTGATAATGCCCACCAAGGCTTGGTTATCGGGTCTCTCCAGAACAAGTTGCCCGGTCCTGCCGAACCCCGTGGCCGTCTCATGCGCATCTATCAACTCCAGGTCCGTGGTGAACTGAGTAATACCGATAGTTGATCCATCCGGTCCCGTCCACAGCAGGGTGTCCGTCACATCGGAGAAGACCCTGAATGCTTCCCCCGATCCGTCGGCGAGGAAGCCATAGGGCACCACGCTCCCATCCGGAAAGGTGATCGCTGCGCTCCCCATCTCCGAACCGTCAGGATCCAGATTGAACACTTGACCACTGTTGTAGAACCCCGCTCCGGAAAGGACTTGAGCCCCCACAGCGACATGGATCCGGCCATCCTGTTCCACCACGCAGTCCAGGGCATGCGCACGATCGGAAGGAAGGTCAGAGGCCCAATGCCACGTTTGGCCTTCAACCGCTGTGATATGGAACCCGTTGGCCAACAAAGTCAGAAGGACGGGCACCACGCTGTATTTCTGCGCGCGCATCACTTGAGGATCTTATCTCCGTATGAAAATGAGACGGTGTGGATGTAGCGGGGTTCGAGATCACCTTTGATCACCTCCAGTGTGGAACCCATGGTGAAGACCTTGATGCGCTGCTCGAACTCGCGCATCTCCGCAGCGATCGGGGCCTGTATCTCTTCGAGGGAACGCAAGGACGGCGAAACTACGGGCTGCCGCTTTGCGCGGGAGGGCGCGACCATAGCGGGAAGCCGCCTACTTTCGCCGGGCATGCCCCAGTTCAGCGTACGTCCGGTCCTTGCACCGCTCTGTTTCCTTTTGGCGTTCGCCGCCTGGGCCCAGCCCGACAGGCCGAAGACCAAGGTGGTCCTCTACAAAGACCGCATCGCCGCGCAATGGGACACGGTGGATTGCGTGAAGAACGCCGTGAAGATCAACCCTCTGCTTTTCCTGCGCGGGGAAGTACCGATCTACTATGAGCGCGCGCTGTCGTCCCGCCTGAGCGCCGAGCTCGGCGTAGGGCTCACCTACCGCAACTACGTGAACCTCACCTTCGCCGGGGATCATGCCGATGCCGACGACTTCGGTGCCGGCACCAAGATCATTTCCAACCCATCAGCCCACGTGGGCTTCCGCTACTACCTCGTGGATGACCTGGAGCCACAAGGCAACTACCTGCAGGTGGAACTGGCCTATCTGCGTTACAGCAAGGAGATCAGCCAGAAGGACAGCCTTACCGGCCAGTTCAACGGCCTGCATAACCTGGACGAGCGGGTCTTCAACGATGTGCGCCTGTACTACGGCCTCCAGAAGCTGAGCAGCAGCAGCAACTGGATGTTCGATTTCTACGGGGGCGTGGCAATACGCCTGCGGCACATGACCATCGTGAACAACAACTACGACGCGGCCCGCGAGCGGTGGAGCTTCGACATCGAGGAGATCGACGACGTGGTCCCCGCGTTCTTCCTGGGCGTGAAGGTCGGGCTGGGCTGGTAACCGCATGGAGCCCCGCGTACCGATCCGCGCACTGACGCGTTCGAGTTGAACGCCTTGCCACGGAACGATGGACCTCTACTCCCGAAAACAACGATGGAAGCTGGTACTGGCGCTCACCGCGCTGGCCATCGTGGGGGCGAGCCTCTGGTACAGCAGCCGCATGGTGAACCGCGTGCGCACGGAGGAACGCACCAAGGTGAAGCTCTGGGCCGAGGCCGTGCGCAACCGGGCACAACTGGTCAATTACACGGATTCGCTCTTCCACCGGTTGCGGGACGAGGAGCGCAAGAAGGTGGAACTGTGGGCCGATGCATCGGCGCGCCTGGTGAGCGGTGACGGGGCGGACCTCACCTTCTACCTGAAAGTGGTGCAGAACAACACCACCATCCCGGTGATCATCACCGACGCGGAGGGGCGGGTGAAGCAGAACCGCAACCTGCCGGAGAAGGTGGAGAAGAGCGACGCTGCCATCCGCTCGGAACTTGTCGCCATGGACAAGGCCCACGAACCGATCGCCATCCCCTTGTTCGGCACCGAGAAACAATACCTCCACTACCGCGATTCGCGACTGGTCACCGAGCTGCAGGAGGTGATGGACAACATCATCCGCAGTTTCATCAGCGAAACGGTGATGGGCACGGCCGCCGTTCCGGTGGTGCTCACCGACAGCACGCGCACCCGCGTGATCGAGCACAACAACGTGGATACCCTGCTGGTGCTGGACTCTCTTCACCTGCAGGAACGCATCGCCGTGATGGCCCAGGCCAACACGCCGATCGAGGTGAACCTGGCCGGCCGCGGGAAACACTTCATCTTCTACGACGAGAGCCGCATCGTGACGCAGCTCCGGTACTATCCGTACGTGATGTTCGGCATCATCGGGCTGTTCCTGCTGGTGAGCTACGCCTTGTTCAGCCTTTTCCGGAACGCGGAGCAGAGCCAGGTATGGGTGGGCATGGCGAAGGAGACCGCCCACCAGCTCGGCACTCCCCTCAGCTCCTTGATGGCCTGGATGGAGCTGCTGAAGAGCAACGGCACGGATCCTTCCGCTGTCACCGAGATGAAGAAGGACGTGGACCGGTTGGAAGTGATCACCGAACGCTTCAGCAAGATCGGTTCGGCGCCGGAACTCGTCCCGGAAAAGCTCTATCACACGCTGCGAGCAACGGTGCTCTACCTGCGCGCCCGTCTGCCCGCACGCGCGCGTATCGAAGTGAGCGCGCCGGCGGATACCGAGGCCACCGTACCGTTGAACCGCGCGCTCTTCAGTTGGGTGCTCGAGAACCTCATCCGCAATGCGGTGGACGCCATGGAGGGAGAAGGTTCCATCACCATCGAGATCACGCCCGAGGGCGGAGTGACGCACGTGGACGTGACGGATACGGGCAAGGGCATCCCCGCCTCACAGTTGCGCACCGTTTTTGAGCCCGGCTTCACCACCAAGAAGCGCGGCTGGGGCCTCGGGCTTTCGCTCAGCAAGCGCATCATCGAGCAGTACCACGGTGGCCGCATCTTCGTGAAGAAAAGCGCGCCGGGCAAAGGCACTACCTTCAGGATATCGCTCAAAGGCAGATGAAGCTTCAAGACACAAGGCTCGCGCTCGAAGTCCTGCGATACGCGCCGTATCCAGTTTCTGAAGTTCGCGACTTGGGCCTTGTGTCCTGAAGCTTGAGCATGGCTGGCCTCTACGTACACATCCCCTTCTGCAAGCAGACCTGCACGTACTGCGACTTCCACTTCAGTACCAGCCTCGGCCAGCGGAACCGTGTGATGCAAGCCATCCGGTCCGAGTTGCGCGCGCGTGCAAGTGAAGTGCACGGGGATGAGCTCGGGTCCATCTACTTGGGCGGTGGAACGCCGAGCATCATCGGAGCCGCTCAACTCCAGGATCTTTTCAGCGATATCCGGGGGCTCTTCCCGGTCGCACCATCGGCGGAGGTCACGATCGAAGCGAACCCGGATGACATCACCAATGACGGACTCGCGCATTGGAGAACGCTCGGCATCACGCGCGTGAGCCTGGGTGTCCAGAGCTTCCGGGATGACCGCCTGAAGTGGATGGGACGTGCGCATGATGCGGCCCAAGCGAGAAAGAGCATCGACCTGCTCGCCAACGCGGGCTTCGCTTCCTGGACCCTCGATCTGATCTACGGACTGCCGGAAATGGCTCTTGCGGAATGGGATGAGCAACTCACCATCGCCCTGGACCACGGCATGCCGCACCTGTCCGCCTATTGCCTGACCATCGAGGAGCGCACCGCTCTGCATCACCAGGTGGCGAAAGGCCTTGTGCGCCCCGCCAACGATGCGATGCAAGGCGAGCATTTCGACCATCTTGTGCACCGGATGGAGAACGCAGGACTCATCCAATACGAGATCAGCAACTTTGGTCGCGCGGGACACTTCGCCGTGCACAACAGCAACTACTGGAAAGGCGTGCCCTACATCGGTATCGGCCCGAGCGCACACTCGTTCGATGGTGTCCGTCGGCGGTGGAACGTGGCCAACAACCTGCGCTATGCGGAGGCGTTGGAGACGGACTCGCCGTTCTGGGAAGAAGAGACGCTTTCGCACGGCCAGCGCGTGAACGAGCGGCTGATGACCGGGCTACGGACCATGTGGGGGGTGGATCTACGCACCTTGGGCGATGACGTGCTCACACGCGAAAGGCGGACGATCCTGAAATACCAGGACCTCGGGGACCTGCTCATCGACCAGGATCGCCTGGTGCTGACAACGAAAGGCCGCCGTTACGCCGATCGTATCGCCTCGGACCTGTTCCTCACGGGCGATGATGCGCGGCACTGATCCTCGGTTTACTTCGCGGGAGATGATCGCCGAGATCCAACACAAGGGCCAGCGCTACCGCATCGCCCTGAACGACCCGATCGACCTTTCGCTACCGCTGGATGCGAACGCCTCGGGCCCCCGCGCATGGTACGTGGATACGCCGAAGATGGAACCCGTTCGGCATGGTGACACGGTGTTCGCCGTGACCTCCGGCAGCCCGGTGAACTTCCGGAACGTGTTCTTCAATCCGCACGGCAACGGGACCCACACGGAAGGCGTAGGCCACATCACGCCGGAGGTGCATCCCGTCGGGGATACGCTCGCGCGGTATTTCTTCACGGCACAGCTCGTCAGCGTCCGGCCGGAGGAACGGCGCCATGCGGACGGGCTCATCGATCGTGTGGTCACGCTGAACCACTTGCGCGAAGTGATCGGCGACCGCGTACCCGAGGCGCTCGTCCTGCGAACGTTACCGAACGATGACGACAAACGCACCCGCCTCTGGAGCGCCCACAACCCGGCGTACATCGAGTCGGCCGCCTGCGCCTGGCTGCGGAGCATCGGTATCCGCCACTTGCTGATCGATACACCCAGCGTGGACCGCGAACATGACGAGGGCGTTCTAGCCGCGCATCATGCGTTCTGGGACTACCCGGCCACCACGGACCTGCAGCGGACGATCACTGAGATGATCTTCGTACCGAACGAAATACGCGACGGAGACTTCCTCCTTGAACTGCAATTGCCCCGGTTCATGAACGACGCCGCACCCAGCCGCCCAGTGCTCTACGCGCTGTTGTCATGACGCTCGAAGACCTGCAGGCCTATTGCGCCAGGAAACCCGGTGTGAGCTGGGACACCCCCTTCGGACCGGATGTGCTGGTGTTCCGCGTGGTGGGCAAGATGTTCGCCCTGGCGCCGATCAACGTCTTCTCCACGCTGAACCTGAAGTGCGATCCGGAGCGTGCGATCGAACTGCGCGAACGTTACGAAGGGATCACGCCAGGCTATCACATGAACAAGCAGCACTGGAACACGGTGGATGTCACGGGCAGTGTTCCGGAAAAGCTGATCCGCGACCTCGTGGACCACAGCTATGACCTGGTGAGGGCTTCGTTGCCCAAGAAGGTGCGCGAGGACATGAAGTGAGCGGCCATGTACAGCAGCTGGTCGCATGGGCTGCCGCTGCCAACTCTACATTCGCCGCATGAATTCCCGCCGCTTCTGGCGTATTCTGCTCGGCTACTTCTTCCGCGGACTGCTGCTCACCGTGCCGATCGCGGTGATCATCGCCGTCATCTACCGTTCTCTCTCGTGGCTGGACACCATCATCAAGGTAGACATACCCGGGCTTGGTCTGTTGATCATCCTTTCGGGCGTAACGCTGATCGGCTGGCTCGGAAGCACGGTGCTCTACGCCCCCATCGCCGAGTTCTTCGAGGAGGTGCTCAAACGCGTTCCGTTCCTCAAGACCATCTACGATGCGCTCTCGGATCTGATGGAGGCGTTGGTGGGCAGCAAGAAGAAGTTCGACCGCCCGGTGCTGGTCCGCATGGTGAAGGACAGCAGCCTGGAGAAGATCGGTTTCATCACGGCCAGCGACCTGAGCCACCTGGGAGTCATCGGCAACAAGGTGGCCGTCTACCTGCCGCACAGCTTCGCCTGGAGCGGCAACCTGTACATCGTGCCCTCAGAGAACGTGACCATCCTCGACGCCAGGGCCAGCGACGTCATGAAATTCATAGTCAGCGGCGGGGTCGTGGAGGTCGATGATCAGTGACCCGAACACTTGCGGCACGTCTGTTGTCTGGCGCCAACGCCCAATGAACCCGACCATGAGAACCCATCTCGTCCTTTTCGCGCTCCTGTCCACCACCCTCACCTGGGCGCAGACCGAAGTACGCAACAGTTCTTACGCCTTCGCGGGCGGTGTGTATCCGACGTACAGCGTCGTCTTCAAGGGAACCGATGCGGCCGCCGTGGAGCGGTTCTTCAAGGAACAACTCAAGCCGATCAGCGCCGACATCGCCGGGAAGAAGGAGGTGATGAGCATAGGTACCCGGCTGCCCGAAGTAAGCGCTGATACGATGCGCGTGTTCGTGAAAGCCGTGGGACAGAAAGGGGCGGAGGAGGTAACGGCCCATGTGGCGTTCCGCGTGAACATGGCCTTCATCGGCCCGGACAACGAAGAGCGCCAGCGTGAGGGGTGCCGGAACTGGATGTACCAGAACGCCGTGATGCTGAAAAAGAACATCGCCCAGAAGGAACTGGAGGCCGGTCAAAAACTCCAAGGGCGGTTCGAAGGTGAACTGGCTGGTCTGGTGAAGGAGAAGGAACGGGCGGAGAACTCCATCGAGAAGACCCAGGACCGAATCGTGGAGGACGAGAAGGACAAGATCGACACCGAGGCGGCTTCCACGAAGATGGAGACGACCGTGGCCACCAAACAACAGGAAGTGACCACCGCGCCCACGGAAGAGAACCGGAAGGAACTGCAATCGCTGCAGAAGGAGCAGGAAAAACTGCGCAAGAAGGCCACCAAGCTCACGGACAGCATCGCGGACGGGAAGAAGAAAGTGGAGGACCTGAAGTTCGCCATCAAGCAGAACCTCTCCGCGCAGGATGCGAAAGCCAAGGAGATCGCTGCTCAGAAAAAGGTGGTGGAAGAGCTGACGGCGAAGCTGGCCGGGATCAACTGAAGCGCCTGGCGATCCTGGCGTGCTATGTGATCACGCATCGTTACCGGATCCCCGGGCATTCATACCTTTCCCACGGTGCCACCCGGAGCGGGAACTTCTCCCCTCGCTCTGAACATCATGCGATCCAGCCTTACTCTTCCGGCGATAGTCCTCACCCTTCTCGTCCAAGCGCAGACCGAGGTGCGGAACACCACCCATGCCTTTTCGGGCGGTGTGTACCCCACGTTCACCGTCGTCTTCGCGGATATCGATGCGGGCGACGTGGAGAAGTACCTGAAGGAACGGCTCAAGCCCATCAGCCTGGAACTGGGCGGGAAAAAGGAGGTCATGAGCATCGGCACACGTCTACCCGCGGTGAGCGCCGACACGATGCGGGTCTTCGTGAAAGCGGAGCAGGCCGGGAAGGGCGGCGATGTCACGACGCATGTGGCCTTCCGCCTGAACAACGCCTTCATAGGACCCGAAAGCGCCGAGCAGGAGCGCGCCGGTTGCCGTGATTGGGTCTATCAACAGGCCGTCATGCTGAAGAAGAACATCGCGCAGGAAAAAGCCGATGCGGAGCAGAAGCGGCTCGACCGTCTTCAGTCGGACCTGGCCGGCCTGATCAAGGACAAGGTGCGGCTGGAGAACTCGCTGGAGAAGAGCGACCGCAAGGTGTTGGAGGATCAACGCGAAAGGGAGCAGGTCGAGGGCGAGGGCAAGCTCATGGCGGAACGGGTCGCGGCGAAACGACAGGAGATGAACACCGCGCCTTCCGAACAGCTCACCAAGGACCACGAGTCGCTGGAAAAGGAGCAGGAGAAACTCACGCACAAGGCCGCCAAGCTCGCGGACGACATCGCGGATGGCCGGAAGAAGAGCGAGGAGCTGCAGTACGAGATCAAGCTGAACCAGCTGAACCAGGACCTCAAGAACAAGGAGATCGCCGAGCAGAGCAAGGTGGTGAAGGAGATGGTCCAGAACCAGGCGGCTATCGACTGAGCGGCCTGCCGGGGTCTACGACCTACCCTGCCACGGTTATCGGGTACTTTCGGCCCGTGTCGCCGGCCTATCGCAATGCGCTGCTGCTCTTGCACCTCACGGTCTTCCTGTGGGGCTGGACGGGCATTTTCGGCAAGCTGATCCAGCAGGAGACCGCGCAACTGGTCTTCACCCGCACCTTCATCGCGCTGAGCGGCCTGGCCGTTTTCGCGCTGGTCACACGACGTTCGCTGGACTGGCGCACGCCCGACATGAAGAACTACTTCTTCATGGGCCTCCTGATCGTACTGCACTGGCTCACCTTCTACGGCAGTATCAAGGTGAGCACCGCGAGCATCGGTGCTGCGTGCATGGCCACCAGCACCATGTTCACCGCGCTCATGGAGCCGTTCTGGTTCAAGCGGCGCATACGGGCCTATGAGGTTGTGCTGGGGCTGGTCGTGATAGGCGCGCTGCTTCTCATGTTCGGGCTCGAAACGCAATACCGGCTGGGCATCGCCCTAGGCGTCGTGAGCGCTTGGCTGAGCGCCTGGTTCAACATCGTGAACGGATTGCTGGTGCGGCGCGGGGAGGTCGTGCGTATCGGCTTCTATGAGCTGCTCTTTGTGATGCTCTGCGCTGCGGGCTGGCTGGTGGTCCAAGGCAAGGTCCCCGAGCTGCCGTGGATGCTCTCGCTCAACGACCTGAAGTACCAGCTCCTGCTCGGTCTGATCTGCACCACCTTCGCCTTCGTCACCGGGATCGCAGTGATGAAGCAACTCTCGCCGTTCACCGTCGTGCTTGCCGTGAACCTTGAGCCCGTCTACACCATCGCCATCGCGCTCATCATCTGGCAAAAAGGGGAACAGATGCACGCAGGGTCCTACGTGGGCCTCGCGCTCATCCTCGCGTGCCTCTTCGCCAATGGGCTCCTCCAGCGTAGCGAGCGTCTGAAACAAGAGGCGACCTCCATCGCCCCCATCGCATGAACAAGTTGCCCAGTGCTGTCCGCATCATCCTCGTCATCGGCGCATGCCTGCTCGTCTTCTTCATCACACGGGAAGTCTACCGGGAGGAGCCCTCGCTTCCCACGGAGAACAGCACCGTGCTCCTCGAACAGGTGCGGAAGGTGATGAAGCTGGTGACCGTGGAAGGCGACTTCAACGAACTGTACAGCCGCGAGGACAGTTGGAACTACAGCGACTGGCTGGCGCAATTGCCCGGGTTCAAGAAGAAGATCATGCTCCGGGTGAAGGCGCGTGCTAGCGTGGGCTACGACCTGTCCGGCACGCACCTGACCACGGACGAGGAGAACCATACCATCCACCTCGACCTTCCGGCACGGCCGGAGATCCTGTCGCTCGAGCACGATGTGGACTACTACGACATCGACGAGGGCGTCTTCAACCACTTCGACCCGAAGGAGCTCACGACCATCAACGTTGAAGCGAAGAAGCGGATCCGCGAGAAGATCGAGGCCAGTGGCTTGTTCAACAAGGCCGCGGAACAGCGCTCGGAAGTGATCGCCATGGTGCGTGCCCTCGTTGAGAGCAAGGGCTGGCATTTCGAGGAAGGGCCGGGCACGAAGCGAAGACCCACGCCATTGAAAGAGTGATAGGGCGAGAGGGTTTGTCCCTCTCACCCTATCACCTTCTCACAGCATCTACTTCGCGTTCAGCTTCACCGCTTTCTCCACCAGTCGCTCATCGTTCACATACAACGTGCAGTGATAAGTGCCCGGAGCGAGCAAGGTCGTGTTCCACTCATACCCGTATGAACCGGCTGCTCGCTCACCTTCGTCGTGCACGAGCGTTGTGCGACCGGTCGCATCCGTGATCTCCAAACGGACCCTTCCGATGGCTGCCAACGTGTACCGTAGTTCGGTGCGGTCCGCCACAGGATTGGGGACAATGCGCAGGTCGGTTTCCAATGCTGCGGAGCCAACGGTGGACGGACTGTGCGCGGCGCGTTGGTCACCATTGGCGCAGCAGCCCGACACGATCGCTTCGAGTTGCGCGATACGCGCCTCCTGGCGTTGCAGGGTGGCGATGGCCAGGGGCAACAGGTCGGCCGTATTCACCGCCTGGAACGGTATGGCGGGCGCGGTCTGCGCACCGGTGGAATCATACTGTGCGGGGAAGGTCGTGCTCGTGACCATGTCCGGGAATTGCTCGGCGAGATCGGGTGCTAGGAAGCCGAAATGCTGCCCGGTGGGCAAGCCCAGTGCTGGATAGCCATCCGTGTTGAATGAATAGGCGTGTACGGTCAACTGCATGAGACGCTGTACAGGATCCTGATCGTTCTGTTCCAGTGGCGTGATGTTCGTCTTGAACTCCGGATCCGACATCGTCCACAAGCCTCCTGGCGTGAAGGTCCGGCCAGGGAAGAATCCTGACCAGTCGTTCGCGCCGTTGCCGTTGAAAGCACCATACACGCTGTAGTTGTTCGTTCCGGCACCGGCCGTGCCATATAAACCGTAGCTGTTCGTGATGGTGCCCTGCCCCCCTGAAATACCGAAGAGTCCGTAGCTGTTCACAAGTGCTATCCCCGTGTTGGCGTATGAGTTGCCGTAGCCTCCGTGGTTGTTGGTTATGTTGCCGTAAGCATCGCTCCAGCCGAACATACCGAAGCTGTTCGTCACGGAACCAGTGGTGAGCGGGGTCTTCACAAGGCCATAGGTCCCGGCGATACGGCGACCTACTGAAGAACCCGTCACCACTACTTCCCCACGGGCACCATACACGTAGTCGGCACTCCCCTCGGCCGCGTTGGCGTAGCCATAGGTACCGAAGGCGTCGGTGGTGCTCGCGCCAGGAAGCGTTAGGTTCACAGTGCCCCGCACGCCGTAGCCCTTGTTCACATCCGTTGCCGAGCCATCAATGCCGATGCCCGTTTGAACCGTGTTGCCATTGGTTTCCGGACTAACGCTGCCCTCGATCCCGGATTGCACAGTGGCATCCGTATTCGCCCTCATGATACCCCGGATCGCGCCGGTGGCACCACCGGTCGTGCGCTCCGTATGAACATCCAACTTCGTTTTGGGCACCGACTCACCGATACCGACCAGCCAGTCTTTCTGCGGACAGCTTCCGGCGCCCACCGGGTCAAAAGCCGTGTACATCCGGTTCGCACTGGCCACATAATTCCAGTTGCAGCCGGAGCCACCGCCTGAACCCAGCGTCGATGCGTAGCGCCAATACACACGACCGTCCAGCGAGTCGACGACCAATATCCGATCGAGCGAGTTGTTGTGATACTGGGCGGGAACCCCCAAGCTTCGGATGCGGATGGTCTTGTCCAACACATCCAACCGCTCTTCTGGTACTTCGGGATAGTTGTTCACAAAATCACCGATCCCAACGAAACCTTCTGCACGTGACTCGTCTTCCTTTTTATATGGCCGGAGGCGCATGATCTCCAACCCTTCGAAACCAGATGCCCCGCCGTAAGCCCCGTCCGCAGCCAGTGAGAACCGGAAGGTGAAATTGTTCCAGTGGCTCGCGCCAGGAAGCATGCGATCATTGCCCCATAATGCGACCATGTCCGAACTGTCCGGAACCAAGGCGTCCGAGTTGGCCGTGCCCGGATAGTCATCCAAGGCGTACTTGTGCCCCAGGTAAGCGTAGGTGCTGTTCCTTGAGAAAGACACCCCGTTGCGACAGAACGGGCGATAGGGCTTCCATTCCGGAATGTCCAATGGATAGGGCGTCTCTCCCGGCCATCCGAAACCGTCCACCAGGTGCAAGCGCGTCCAAGGCATGATCATCTCGCCGGACGTCGCCGGTTCATCCATGTTGAGCGCATGCCCGATGGCCACATAACCAATGCGCGATATGCCGGTGAAGGCATTCAAGGAGAGACCGCCACCAGCGCGGGTGGAATCGTCGATGAGGCGCAGTCCATTACCCCGAGGCTCGTCGTTATCCAAGAGCTGACTGAACGAATCATAGTTGGGTCGGCTGCGGTGGTTGCGCAGCCACACACCACCGTTCTGACGCTTGCCTTGTATGTTGAAGCCCAAATTCGTGTTCAGATCGCCAGATACATTGTTCCGGCAATAGATCTCGCCCATCTCCATGCCGAAGTTGTTCGGGGCGGTATTGGTCGCTCGGTACATCCGCCAGTGGCTGTCCGTGCCCTACGCAGTGCCACCGAGCGAGAACCATTCGCTGTTCGTTCTGAATACTTCGCCGCTGTTGAGCTGCTGTCCGCTCACCTGCAAAAGGGAGAACCCCGTACCCAAGGTCCCGACGTTGAACCGGGTGGGTGCGACTCCGATTCCCACCAACGTATCCGGTGCAAGGTAGGTGACACCTGTTGGATTGGTGATGGTGTGGTCGCCGTCAATCTGTGAAAAAGCCATACTCCATCCGAAGAAAAACGGAACGGCCCAGAGTCGCTTGGTCTTCATGGCTGTGGTCATTGGTTCATGCGCATGAACTTCGTGGTGACAGGACTGTGATCTTCATCGTACAGAATAGCCAGGAGCACCCCCGTGGCTGACGATGGTAGACTGATGCCGGTTCGCTCGGCGTTCAAACTCAGCACGCGATCCATAAGCATACCTCCGGACGCATTGAAAATGCGGATCGTGCCGTTACCATCCCAACGGTCGCCCTTCTTCACATACAGGAGGTCGCTTTCGCTATCGAAAAGGAGATGTGCGCCGACCATCGTCCCCTGCGATGTGTGATGAACAGATTCACAAAGTTCTGGGAGGTAGGACACCGTGACATTGTCTATCAGCGCATAGGCGCATCCACAGCTTCCATTCACGTCTATCTCTTGCACCAGAAGTTCACTGTACGGAAAGAAGTTTCCGACCACGAACCACCGATACGCGGAGTCGACGACGAACGCACCCGAAACGTGATACCAAGTGGCAGTATCTATTGGGAGTTCTTGTTGAAAGACCTGTGGGGGAGAAGCCAAGAGCGCCGTGCTCCAGTCGTCGGGCAACTCGGTGAAAAAACGCACCCCTGTTCCATTCGAGGAATATTGTGCTGCGCTTCCAGAGGCACCATCCTGTGCTACAGCCAAGTCAAAACATACATACACGGTCATGCCCACCACTAAAGGCTCCTGAAGCTCGCCACCTGCCAGCTCACGGTACCAGTCCATTCCCGGTATACATGTGCAGACACCCAGGTAAGCACTTCCACTAGCCGCTGGTTGGTAGCCTGCCAAGTTGTTCGGGACATCTACCAAAGGATTCGTCGCGCACGCATTGAAGTAATCAGCCGAAGTGGTGTAGTAGGTTTCCCAGCCCGGAACACCATCCCAGTCGCTGTAGGTGGCTGGGCAATCCGTATGCAGTTCGAGATCACCGTTGAACACGAGGTTCTGTGCTGAGAGGGGAACCATGAGGGTGAGGGTACTAAGGGTAGCGAAGGGTTTCATGATCTGTTCGTCAACCGCTAAAGCTAACCCGTCCGCCGTGGCTGATCCAAAGGTGTGGCGCATGTCCAGCGAACATTGTTGCGCGGGAATGAACTCCTCGCTCACGCCATGTGAAGTTTCTGCGTCCACTGGTACCTACCTGGTGCTGCCCATAGCTGAAGCGAACCTGAGCGTTTCCAACCAGCCTCTGCGCGTGAGAGAACACGGTGGATCCAGGGGTATTTTCCACGCTTGACCGAGTACCAGCATGTTCTAACTGCGCCCTGGACGTGTCACGGTCGTGCCGACACACGGCTGAACAACGGAGAGCCGGGACCGGTACCTTCGCATCAGGTCGTCGCGCACCAGCGTTGTAGGCCAACCTTATGAGCACCAACACGCTCATCCAGCCCAGGCAATACGGCCCCTCGCTCACGCGCTACGAGCGGTGGCGTACGCGCGAAGTGCGCATCGGGGACATCGGCGTCGGTGGCGACCATCCCATCCGTGTGCAGAGCATGACCACCACGGATACGATGGACACGGCGGCCACGGTAGCGCAGAGCATCCGCATGATCGAGGCGGGTTGCGAACTGGTGCGCATCACGGCACCCAGCAAGAAAGAGGCGGAGAACCTGGCCGAGATCCGCAAGCGACTGCACGAGCAGGGCTACAAGGCCCCACTGGTCGCGGACATCCACTTCACGCCCAACGCCGCGGAGATCGCCGCGCGCATCGTGGAAAAGGTGCGCGTGAACCCCGGCAACTATGCCGACAAGAAAAAATTCGATGTCCGCGAGTACAGCGACGCGCAGTACGACGAGGAGCTCGATCGCATCCGCGAGCGCTTCACGCCGCTGGTGCGCATCTGCAAGGAGCACGGCACGGCGATGCGCATCGGCACCAACCACGGTTCGCTCAGTGATCGCATCCTGAACCGCTACGGCGACACGCCCTTGGGCATGGTGGAAAGCGCCTTCGAATTCCTGCGCATCTGCCGCGACGAGAACTATCACGACATCGTGCTGAGCATGAAGGCCAGCAACACGCAGGTGATGGTGCAGGCCTACCGGCTGCTGGTGCACAAGATGATGGCGCTCGGCTGGGACTACCCGTTGCACCTGGGCGTTACCGAAGCCGGCGACGGGGAAGATGGACGTGTGAAAAGCGCGGTCGGCATCGGGGCCTTGTTGGAGGATGGTCTCGGCGATACCGTACGCGTGTCGCTCACCGAGGAGCCGGAAGCGGAGATCCCCGTTGCCAAAGCCCTGGCCGATCGCTATTCCGCGAGACGGGGGCATCGGCCGATCCCTGAGATCCACCACGTCCCGATCGATCCGTTCAGCCATGCACGGCGTACCTCGAGAGAGATACTCAACATCGGTGCGCGACATGTCCCGGTGGTGATCGCCGACCTGAGCACCAAGGAGAAGATCACGGCCGCATCGCTGTTCTCCTTCGGTTACCACTACAGCGTGCCGCTCGACAAATGGAACCTCACGGACCAGGCATGTGACTACCTCTTCATCGGTGACCACCACCTCACCTTCGAGATCCCCGGAACGCTCGGCATCGTCCAGGAACACGCGGCGTGGATGAAGGACCGCGCCAAGGCCCGGCATTACCCGCTCCTGCAGGTGGAAGACCTGCTGAACAACGTACCGACGCACCACGACCTGAACTTCGTGCACGCCACGCTCGAGCAGCTCACCGATGAAGTGATCGACCTGCTGGAGGAGGACGACACCTGCGTAGTGCTGCTCGATACGATGAACCAGCATGGCTACGCCGAACAGCGCGCCGCGTTCTTCAAGCTGATGGAGAAGAAATGCGAGGTGCCCGTGGTCATCGGTCGGGACTACACGAACCTCGACGAACTGCACTTGATGCTGCACAGCAGCACGGACATGGGCGCGCTGCTGCTCGATGGCCTGGGGGACGGCGTGATGATATGTCCGGAGAAATGCGGTACCGACGAGATGGTGAACCGGACGGCCTTCGGCATCCTCCAGGCCACGCGCACACGCATCAGCAAAACGGAGTATATCAGCTGCCCGAGCTGTGGGCGCACGCTGTTCGACCTGCAGGAGACGACCGCGAAGATCCGCGCGCGCACCAGCCATCTGAAAGGAGTGAAGATCGGCATCATGGGTTGCATCGTGAACGGCCCCGGCGAAATGGCGGATGCCGACTACGGTTATGTCGGTACCGGCCCTGGCGTCATCACGCTCTACAAGGAGAAGAACGTGGTGAAGCGCAACGTGCCCAGCGAGAACGCGGTGGACGAGTTGATCACGCTGATCAAGGAGGGTGGCGATTGGGTGGAGGCTGCTTCCTGAAGGCGCAGGCATGGCGGCGAAGAACAAGCGCGGGAAGGGATCCGTTCAGGTGGAGTCGAAGGTCCCTGGTCTTCGGTGGTGGCATGCCTCCATCATCGTCATCCTTGGGCTGTCCATCTACTTACCTTCTCTACAGAACGGCTTCACCAACTGGGACGATCAGGAATACATCACGGACAATCGTGACCTGAGCGACGCGTCGTTGCACAAGCATTTCGTGGAGAGGCCCGAGGTGATGGGCAACTACCATCCGCTCACCATGCTCACCCTGGCCTGGAGCCATGCGCTGGCGGAAGAGACGCGCACCGGTGCATTGGACGCTCGGGTCTTCCACCTCACCGACCTGCTGGTCCATCTGGCGAGCGGTCTGCTCGTGTACCTGCTCATCTTCCGGCTTCGCGGCGACGACCTCATCGCCCTGAGCACGGCACTTCTGTTCGTCGCCCATCCGATGCACGTGGAAAGCGTGGCGTGGGCTTCGGAACGCAAGGACGTGCTGTACGTGTTCCTGCTCCTTGGGGCGCTGCTTGGCTACACGGCCCACCTGCGCTCTTCGAAGCCTTGGTATCTGCTCCTCACGGTCGTCCTTTTCGTTGGAGCACTCCTGTCCAAAGCGATGGCCGTCTCCTTGGTCCCGGCACTTTTCCTGATCGACTTCCACCAGGGGCGGAAGTGGACTTGGCGCTCGCTGGCCGAGAAACTTCCCTTCATCGGCCTGGCGCTCTGGGCCGGGTTGCGCGCGATCGCCGCACAGGATGCGTTCGGTTCCATCCAGGAGGTCGGGACGTATCCGTTCTGGCAGCGCGGACTTTTCGCGTGCTACGGTCTCGCCTTCTACGTGGTGAAATTCTTCTGGCCTTCGGGGCTCAGCGCCTTCCATGCCTACCCCAACACCGGCGAACCGCTGGCCTGGTACTACTGGACCGCTCCCTTGTTCGTTCTCCTGTGCACCGTCATGCTGTGGCGCGCACGCAGGGATCGTGACGTGCTGTTCGGTGCGGGCTTCTACTTCTTCACCGTCGTGCATGTACTGCAGTTGCTCGCCGTCGGTGGGGCGGTGGTGGCGGAACGATTCACCTATCTCCCCTACGTCGGACTGGGGTTCGCGCTGTGCGCGGTGTTGGAACGCACGACCGGGAAGCATCCCACATGGCGCCGATGGACCATCATGGCCATGGCTCTCTTCGTTGTCGGTCTCTGCGTGACGGCGCGCACGCGCTCACTTGTGTGGAAGGATGGCATCATCCTCTGGTCCGATGCGTATGCCAAGGATGACGCATCACCGAAGATCCTGAACAACTACGGGGTCGCCTTGAACCTCGCCAAGCGGCACTCGGAGGCACTGGCGATGTTCGACCGGGCGCTGCAACGGAAGGTGGACTACGACGAAGCCTTCTACAACCGAGGACTGGCCAAATACTACCTCGGCAGGCACCAGGAAGCCATCGATGACTATACCCATGCGATTGGGATCCGTCCCTCATTGGCCGTGGCGTGGCACAACCGGGCGGGCACATACTTCACCATTCATCGGCCCGACCTCGCATTGCCGGATGCGCTCAAGGCGCAGGAGCTCGGCTACGCCGTGGATCCGAAGTTCATCGAGGTACTGCGACAGCAGGTGACTTCCGGAGTCGGCGGAAGTCCCCAGTGAGAACACGGGTACAAGTATCTTCGACCACATGACACCCAGAAAGCTCCTGGCCCTTGCGCTCATCAGTGGTGGCCTTGGCACCACGGCACAGACCACCGACCCTTCGCTGGATCTGCTGAAACGGTACATGACGGGCAGTTACTCCAGCGCCGCCCAACATGCGCGCGACACCAGCTACCTCAACATCGAGCTTGAGATGGCGCGCATCTGGCTCAAGGATACCGACGGCATCTGGCTCTACGTGGAACAAGCGGCCGCGAACAAAAAGGACAAACCCTATCGTCAGCGCATATACCACCTCACGCAGCGCGATGATTCCACGTTCATGAGTTCGGTGTGCGACCTGGACAGCATGCACCTGTTCACGGGCGGGTACAAGGACATCGCGCGCTTCGCCGCACTGAAACCCAAGGATGCGAAGCCCTTGCCCGGATGCGCCCTGGTGTTGCATTGGCGCAACGGCCACTTCATCGGCAGCACGGACGGGAAGGTGTGCAAGAACGCCTGGGGCAAGGCGAGCTATGCCACCAGCGAAGTGGACATCGGGCCCCATGGTCTGGTAAGCTGGGACCGTGGTTACGACGACACCGGCACGCAGGTGTGGGGCGCCGAAAAGGGCGGCTACGAATTCGTGAAGAGGAAGCCGGTGAGGGCGGTGGTGCCAACGACCGACAACTGACCTACATCACCGAGGCTTTGGGGAGCTTGCGGCGTTTATCACTGAACGCCCCGATGTACTGGAGCGTGACCTCCATGCCGCCGCGATAGCGGTTCGCGTTGCGCAGACCGGAAACGGTCACATCATAGCTCAAGCCGATGGTGAGCATCCGTTTGTACTCGATCTGCATCATGGGCACAACAGCATCGTTCCACCTGTAGAAGGCGCCGATGTAGAACGAGGAGGATGTCTTGTCGGTGGTGTAGCGGCTGTCCACCCCCACTCGCCGATGCAGCAGACCGCCCAGGACCACTTCGCGTGAACCTCCCTGCTGGCTTCCGTAGAATTTGGGCAGGTATACCCAGTGCTTGGTCGTGATGCGCGTGGCCGCATGCACATTGAAACGCCGGAGCAGCCGGTCGTCATTGGTACTGAACAACGTTACGGAGGGCTGGTTCAGGTGGTAGACCGAAGCCCCGGCAGTCCACTGGATGTCCTTGGTCTCCCACTGCTGCCAGGCGACCCCTGCCGAGAAGTCCACGAACGCGCTCGACGCACTGGCCATATTCTCTCCGGTTGGTCGTGACGGGTCGAAGCCGCTGCCGTCGTATTGGGCATCCCATCGCATCCCGTCGAGCACCGCGCTGCGCTGGCCATATCCTCCTTGGATGGCGAACGCGAGTACGGCATCATCCGTGGAACGCAGGCCATAGGCGATGCTGATGTTCGCCTGCTGGTCGCCGAATCCACCCTTCCCGGCCTTGTCGCTGAATGCGTTCCCGCCAATGCCGATGTAGCGACCCTTCATCTTGCCACGGAGTATCGGCGCGTCATAGCTGAAAGCGAACGTGCGGAACGGCGCGCCCAAACTCTGCCACTGGGAGCGGTGGATGAGCGCGAACCGCTGGTCGGTCTCGATGGCCCCGGTAAGGGCCGGGTTCAACGTGAGGGGTGAGTTGTAGAACTGGGAGAAGTGGACGTCCTGAGAGAGGGCGTTCGGAGCTGACAGCAGAAGCAGGGTTGCAAGCCACGAGCCACGAGCCGCGAGCTTGGCGGCGGGCAAGCTCGCGGCTCGTGGCTCATGGCCGGGGGCTTTCATCTTGGCGCTCATCGGACAAGTGTTATGTCACCGTTCATTTCGATCGTCCTGCCGCTCACCATGTTGGCGACCAGCGTGTAGACATACACCCCTGAGGGCGATGGCCCGTTCACGGAAGTACCGTCCCAGCCGGCATCATTGGTGTCCGCCGAGAAGACCATCCCACCCCATCGGTCGAACACGCGGAAGTCCATGCTGGCGATACCGCCGCCCCGAACGAACAGCGCGTCGTTGTTGCCGTCGCCGTTCGGGCTGAAGATGTCCGGAATGAAGATCTCCGTGCTCGGCTCGATACACACCTCCAACGCGAAGGAGTCCGTGCATCCACCGATGTTGTACACGATGAGCTCCACAGGATAGCTACCGGCGTGACCGTAGTCGAACCGCGGATCATCGCCATACGTGTAGGGCACCGTCATCGTATCGATGGTCCATGTTCCACTGACCGCATTGTTGCTGAGGTCGATGAACGTCACGTCGCTCTGGTCGAAGGGGATGCACGGTTCGCTCGGGTTCACGCTGAAGAGTGCCGTAAGCGCCGGCCAGCTCGGTATCTGCACGAGGGTGTCCTGCTCGCAGCCCGTGCCTTCGTTCACCACATGCACCGTGATGAGCTCACCGGCTGAAGCTTCGTAGGGCGCACCCGATTGTCCGCCGTTGCCATCCCATGTGAAACTGTAACTGCCGGGTTGTGGGACCGTGCCGATGACGAAACCGGGCGCACCGTAGCACAACGTGTCACTGAAGGTGAACTCCGGCGCGTACAGCGGATGCACGACGAGCGTCACACTGTCGATCACCGGATCCGAACAGCCATCGGTGGTCATCACTGTGTATGTGTCCGTGGAGTCAGGGATCACCGACTGTTGCGCGATCGGGAAAAGGCCATGGTCCCATTGGAAGGAGAGCATGGCTCCCGGCATTCCGCCGTTCGGGACGACCTCGAGCACCGAGCCGCCACCATCACAGATCGGATTCTGCGAAACGAGGAACTCCGTGGTCAGCGCGGGATGATTGGTGAAGACCACCGTATCGCTGCTGAAACATGCTCCGAAACCCACAGAGTAGACCAGCGCGTACGTGCCGGTACCGATGCTCTTCGGGTTGAAGATCGTGTCGCTCAACCCAGTGAACTGACCACCCGGAGGCTCCAACCCGACATACACCAGTTGGTCATTGCTGCAGTACACCTCATCCACGTCGGTGATCTGCGCTTCCTGGAACGGGTGGATGGTGATGGTGAGCGAATCCCCACACCCGGCCGGTGCTTCGAAGTGGATGTCGTGCGGACCGGGACCTGCCGCACTGGGACTGAAGACGCCGCTCTCATCATCCATGATGCCGTCGCCGGTCCACGTTCCACCAGGGGCCACGGAAGCGATGAGGAAGGGCCCTGTCGCGCCGCAGAGATCCATGTCAGGAACGTTGAGCGAGGTGGGATGCACGATGGCGATGAGCGAATCACCACAGGTGTTCGCATCAAAGTGCAGTACGTGCAGGCCGACGCCGGCATCGGATGGGTCGAAGAACCAGTCGCCATCCGTGTTCTGGCTGATACCGGCACCGGTCCACATACCATCCCACGGGGTACGTCCTGTGGTCTGCTCAGTCAGGATCAGTGCTTCCTCACCGGCGCAGAAGAACAAGGTATCATCATCCACCTCCGTCCAGGCCACGAGAATGCCGATGGTGTCCACGCACCCGTTCGGTGCATCATAGGTGAGCTGATCCCAGCCGATGCCTGCCTGCGTGGTCGAATAGGTACCGGCGGCCGCATCCACGATCCCGGAACCGTTCCATACGCCGCCGGCAGGGATAGCGGCCGGATCCAACGTGATGGTTCCTTGGGCCGGGCATGCGCTACGGTCATCCCCGATATCCACCGGTTTCACATGGATCGTGAACTCCATGTCGCAACCGTGCATCTCATAGAGCAGCGTGTGCGTTCCTCCTTCCGCTTCATCGGGATCGAACGTGCCCATGATGGTGTCCGTGATCCCTGGACCGCTCCATCGACCACCGAACGGCGCGACGGGGATATCGAAGGGCCATGTGCTTTGACAGACGGTGTCGAGCTGGGCCTGGCCCATGAGCGCATCCACATTGACACGGATCGTGTCCGAACAACTTCCCGCCGAATAAGTGACGATGTAGGAGCCGATCGTGCTCGGATCGAACAGACCATCCGGCTGGATGAACGGCCCGCTCCATGTGCCACCTTGGGGTGTATAGCCCTCCTGATAGAACGGTGCGGTTCCAGGGCAGGCTGCCTGGGGAAGTCCGGCATCCATGCTATCAACGGCGATCACGATGCTATCCGCACAACCCCACGCGCCGAGGTAGTAGACGGTATGCGTACCGGGACCGGCGGTGTCGGGGTCGAAGGTCCCAGCGAGCGTGTCGATGATCCCCGGACCGCTCCAGGAGCCACCCGGCGGCGAGGCGAGCAGATCGAACGCGGCCAATGATTGGCATACCGTCGATGGCACGCTGCTGATCTGCGGGTCGAGCACGACGATGGTGATCTCATCCGTGGCTGTGGCGCCCGTGCCACTTTCCGTGACCGTTACGCTGTACGTGGTAGTCGTAGCCGGGCAACCGTTGACGATATGCGCGGAAGGAAGGCCGTTGGACCAGGCATAGGTGTAGCTCAAGCAGCCGTTCACATCAGCCGTGAGCTCGGCACAGGCGCCTGCACACAGGGTGTCATTGTCCGCGAGGATCTCCACACTGATCGGGCAGGTCGTCACCTGCGTGGTCGCCGTCAGGATGAAGGTCCATAGGCTGTCGCAGGCGTCCGGCAACATGCACCGGAAGGTGACCGTGTACGGACAGTTCCGCTCGAAGGCAGGATCGACCGCGAGTGCGATCTGGGAGGCATCACCGCCGGAGCATAGCGGAGTGATACCCAAGATGACCGGATCCCCCTGACCACCGATCGTGAAGGCATCCGCGTACAGCGAATCACAAGGCAATGGATAAGAGAGAGCGATGTTGACCGTCGGGTTGCCACAGGTCGGTGCGGCCGGGATGGTCATGACCGGCGGGACCGGGGGTGCGACCACGCTGGTCCAACGGGCCTCGAAGCCGCAATAGGCGACGTTCGCATCGCTCACGAAATGGACGGTCAGCTGCCCGCTGTAGGCCGTGATCGGCGGCGGGGCCGTGATCCCTGAGTAGGCGGGTCCGATCTGCGGAGAAGCGATGCTCGGTCCATCGTGGAAAGTCAGGAAGTCGTACCCCTGCTCCAGGCAGAACTCATCTTCGAAGACGAGCGTGATCGTGCTGCCCGTAATGATCGTGAACGTGAAGTCCTCGTTATTGCTGTAAAGCATCTCGCCGGGACCCAGCTCGCTGTCCAACAGGATGCCTTTGCAGATCGTGACGACCGTGTCGTTCATGTTGAACTCCTGCAGGAACTGTGCGCGTGCCCCGAGGAGGGACGAGCAGGCGCAGAGCGCGAGGAGCGTTCGCAGGATCCGCATCGCTCAGAGACTGTCGTTGGTGATGATGATCATACCCGTCGTGAACTCGTTGCTGCGGTTGCCAGCGCGATCAACGATGTACACCGTGTACGAGGTCTCTTCCTGTCCGCTGTTGCCGAGCAGGAAGAGCGCGTTGAGCTCCACATCCAATTCACCTTGGATGGGCACCTCGACATCTTCGGGCGCGAGCGGCGGGATGTGGTAGCCATCCGTGCCTTCCAACCGCGCATCCTTGACCCACAGCGTGTAGTTGTCCGGATCCTCTTGACCCAGATCACCATCACCATCCTTGTAGGAGAAGCGCACAGTGACCCGCTCATCGAACTCGTGCACGCTCTGTGTGCTCATGCTCACGAAGGCGATCTCCGGAGCGCTGGGCATCACCTCTTCCTTCTTGCAGCCGGCAAGCAGAGCGGCCATGGTGGCGAGTGCGAGGATCCGTTTCATGGGGTGATCTTCAAGGTGAAGTAGTCCACCATCGGAGAGCCGGTACCGTCGTTGGGCACCTCGGTCGGGCCGTCGTGATCACCATCATCGACATACACACGGACGAATAGCTGTGTTCCGCTCGAGTAGCCCGACAGGTCGATCGCGGCCTTGTGCGTGAACGTGGTGCCCGAACCACTGAACTCCGGGCCGTTCATCGTGGCACCAGTGGTCAGTCCAAGCTCTGGCACCGTGGCAAAGCCAAGCACCGACGTGGCGATCTTCACTTTGTTGTAGGCCAGGTCACCCGCGGCGGTCTCATCATCACTGAGCGAGAACCACAGGTCCACGTTCGCCGCAGGCACTTCGATAGGTTGTACGCCTTCATCCTCCGCGCGCGGATACGGGTTGCTGGTGTTCCCGGAAGGGAGTACAAGGAAGCCGGCAACCTGCGGTTCCAGATTGCCCAGGCTCGGAGGCTGCCCGAACATGTTCGGCGCTCCGTTCTGGATCCACGAAGTGATCGCATCGATATAGAGCTGTTCGTTCTGGGGCCAATCCGGTCCATCCGTTTCCAGCGGCATGATCCCGCTGGTGTTCGGCACGAACGTGGTCAGTCGCTCGTGCAGGAAACTCATCTGCACGTCCCCGGGCAGTACACGGTAGGTGAAGCTGTTGCCGGGATCGTTCGCGATCACCGGGGCGTACACCAACGAATTGTATGCACTACCGACACTGCGGAACTCCGGTTCGAACGTGCCGTCGTGGCATCCGCTGTTCGCGCAGACCGGGCGGAAGACGCGCTGGTGCAGCCAGGCGAAGTTGTCCTGTGGTAACGCCTCGGACGGGGGATTGGGCGAACTGTGCTCCAGTTGCTCGAACGGGTTCTCCTCTTTCTTGCAGGCGGCGAAGACTAGAAGCACGAGCGCTATGGCGGTGGCGGTGCGCATCATCAGATCCGGTCGAAAAGGCTGAGACTTCCACCGTCGATGAGGCCGGCGCTCATCACCTCGTTCTTGATGCCGAGCAGTTCAGCGATCGTGGGCACGACGTCCGTCGCAATACCGACCGGGTTATCCTCGCCGCCGATGACCAGGTTGCTGGGTACACCCGCTCCCGCCATCATGCCGAAGATCCGCAGCGAGTTCGCGTCACTGTGGTCGTAGGAGAGCCAATCGTTCTGGTCCATCACGGCGTTCGGTTCGGCGTTACGGCCGCACTCGGGGGCGATCACGATGGTCGTGTTCCCCGCCATCTCCGGGATCTCGTTCTGGATGTAGTTCCACAGGTGACCCACGCTGTGGTCCGCGCGGTGCAGGCTCGCTAGGTAGCCGGTGAAGTTGCCGTGGCAGCCATCAACGGCGCTCATGTTCACCACGGTGAGCGTGGGCTTGAACCACTTCATCACTTCACAGGCGTAGCCGATCGTCTCCGCGTCACCGTTGTCATGCACCGGCGGGTGCGCGATGGTGCCGCTCTGCGTCTTGTTGAACATCTCGACCATGAAGGCCTTGATGTCCTCCTTCTCTTCCGGTGTATTGCCGATGCCCATGAGCGCCTCGCTCACGCGGTTGAAGCTGTTGTCCAGGAACGCCTTCATCTCGTACATCGGCGCGAGCTGGTCATCCGGATGGTAGACCTTGGCATCGCTCAGGTACTGGTCACCGAGCGGACCGAACGTGATGTTGGGAGCGAAGAAGTTGGCGCCGTACTTCGGGCCGTACTGTGGATGCAGGCTGTAGTTCAGCAACGGGATGCTGTTGCCGATGCCGTTGCCCACGAACCAGGTCTTCGTGGCCGGCACACCGGCGTGTCGGCGGAGGTATTCGAACAAGGTCGGATTGAGCGGCTTCTGTGTAAGACCTTGCGTGGTGGCCTGGGAACCTTGCAGCAGCGAATTGAGCCCGCCGTAGTGGCCGGCATTCACCGCGCGCATTTCGGCGAAGAGGGTACCCTGCTGTTGCAACGACTGTCCGAGGATACCCGGGATCGGGTTGATGCCACCGAGGCCGGTGCCGTAGACGATCTTCTGCGAAGGGGAGCCTCCTGTCATCATGTTGTACATGATGTTGCCTTCGTACGGCTCGTTCTGGCTGTCGCTCAGGTAGCGCTTCAACACGCTTTCCTGCTGGCGCACGCCCCCGGCGAACATGACCAGCACGACATGCTGTGCCAGACCTCCGCCACCGCCCGCAGCGAACAACCGTCCGCTCGGCAGGATGTAGGGGAACACGAACGAACCAGCTGCGGCGGCCCCTGCGCGTTTGATGAATTTCCTGCGGTCCATGACTGGTCGGGTTAGTAGAACAGGTATTCGTCGCTCATCGCGAAGGAGAAGTAGACGATCTCCGGTGTCACGTTCGGGTCGGCTTCGATGTAGTTGCGGAACCAGGTCTTCTCGGCCTCGCTCGGATCGCGTACCAGGAAGCGCCGGTAGGTCTCTACCGTGAACGCGTCGATGTCAGCGCGCATCGTCGAGTCGCTCGGCATGATCACACCGGGCTTGTTCATGAAGTTGCTGATGATCACCTCACGCGCCAGCTCCTTGTCACCGATGCTCTCGATACACTGACCGATGCCATAGAGCTCGTTCGCGCTCAGTCCATTCTGGAACAGGTTGGCGTGCAGGATCGCTACGTATTGTTCATTCGTCTTGGGCTGGTCCTTGTTCGCGCTGGGGGGCAGGACATCGACATCGTTCAACTCATAGATCGGCTCTTTGGAGCAGGCGCCCAGGAAGAGCAGCAGCAGCAACAAGAGGGTTGACGGTTGTCGGTTGTCGGTTGTCCGTCGTTGTGGGTTGCAGCCTGACAACCAACAACGGACAACCGACAGCGGCGCAGGGCTTTCGTGTGTTGGCGTCATCGCGTTCAGGGTTGGATGTTGGCGTACTCGTCCGTCGTCAGGATCCGGCGCTGCACCTTCTGCAGGTCGTGGGTGTTCTGGAAGTCCGCCATTGCCGTGTAGGTCTCGAACGTGCTGGGCTCGCGGCCCAGGAACGTGCGATAGCTCCACCGCACCATGCCTTCGTAGAACTCGGGAGTGCCGGTGATGATGTTCGTGTAGTCGCTCTTGTTCTGGCCGCTCTGGGTGAACAGCACGGCGGCAGCATTGCCATCGACCATGGTGTACGACGCATTGAACTCAGCGTCCGTCGGGAAGCGCAGCAGCAGGTTATCGAACGTGGCGTTGATGAAGTTGAAGCTGTTCATGTTGATCTGGTCGTAGATGGAATTGAACACCATACGGCGCATCACCTCCTCGATCCCGATCAGACCGTCCCGGTATTCCCATCGCGCCCGCTTGAGCGCGAGCAGGCGCTGCAGCTCCAGGTTGTTCTCGTTCGCTCCGGCCGTATTCCCGGCGAGCGAATCGGCGGTCGCGTTCTGCTGTGCGATATCGATGGCGCCCTGGATGTACTCGTCGCTGACCCCCTCGAGACAACGGGCGCGGTACAGTTCGATCTGCCGGATGTAGTACTTGTTCTTGTAGCTGCTGTCGTCCTCGAGGTACGCGGTACTGGTCATGAGCTTGTTCACCAGTGCCTCACGGGAAGCCAGGGACAGCCCAGTGCCTTCCAAGGCGGACACCTCGACAGCCATTTCCACGTCCAGCGGTTCACGACCGAGCAGGTCGATGAACAGGCGGTTCACATAGTTCTCGGTGATCACGGTGGCGATGCCATCATAATCCGGTGGTTGGTTGTCCGGAACGATCTCTGTCTCCTTCTTGCAGGAGACCAGGAAAAGCAGGAACAGCAGCACGGTGGCTGCCGATGCCGTGATCGAGATGGAAGTGAAGTGCCTGCGCATGGTCCGCGTTCAGCAGGCTTGCGTACGGGGTGCTTCACGCCCGCCGTTCGGCGAACTCGACGCAAACACCCTGGGCGGTCGTCCGGCGTCGAGGAGTGATCGACGATCGGGGTCCGCCTTGTCCGGAGGCTACCTGAAGAACGCGGCTTGAACGAGTTCGGAACACTCAAGGTTCCCCAGGTCTATCGTTCCTTTAGGCCATGGGACGGAGCATCCTCGTGGCCGGGGCCAGTGGACTGGTCGGGAGCCAGTTCCTGAGCAAGGCGTTGGAAGACGTTCGTGTCGACCGTGTGATCGCCCTCGGCAGGCGTTCAACGGGCCTGAACCATCCGAAGCTGGTGGAATGGACTTCGGGAGAGGGTGACCTGCTAGCCGGCTTGAAGGAGGAACGCGTGGACGCCGTGGTATGCGCCTTGGGAACCACGATCCGCACCGTTGGCGGGGATCAGCAGAAGTTCATTCATGTGGACAAGGACCTGGTGCTTGGTCTGGGTCAGTGGGCGAAACGGATGGGGGTGTCCGCCTTCAGCGTAGTGAGCGCGATAGGGGCCGATCCCCGCAGCCGCGTCTTCTATAGCCGTGCGAAGGGAGAGATGGAAGCCGGGCTGCGCACGATCGCCATACCCCGGACCGTGATCCTACAGCCATCGATCATTACCGGACCTCGCAAGGAGGTGCGTACCGGAGAACGCGTCGGTATCGTCGTGATGTCCGCACTTGCTCCGCTCATGCTCGGAGGACTTTCCGCTTACAGGCCGATGCGCAGCGATCTGCTTGCGGCGGCTTTGCTGGAGGCGAGCACATCCGAGAAACTGCCTCCTGGCGTACACGTGCTCCGGTACAACGCCATTCGCGCACTCGCGGACGAACGCGTCCCTGTCAGGTCTTCAAGTACCCCTTGATCGCCTCCACATAGGTCTCGAACGCTTTGACGCCTTTCCCCGTGAGTTTGCACGTGGTGAGTGGATAGTTGTCCCTGAAGCTCTTCGTGATCGCGATGTAACCGGCCTCCTTCAGGTTGGTCAGTTGCACGCTCAGGTTGCCCCGCGTGGCACCGGTCTTCTCCAAAATGAAGTTGAACTCGGCACTTTCCACCCCCACCAGCAGGCTTACAACCGCCAGTCGGAGCTGGTTGTGAAGGATCGGATCAAGCGGTGCGAAGGCCATCCTCCTGCCGCTTGAGCATGACACCGGGAATGATGTAGCCGAGCACCATCGCCCCGCAGTAGAGCGCCGTCAGCGCCAACGGATCGGTGGTGAGGTGCATGGCGATACCCGCTGCCCAGAAAATGATGCCGCCGATGACGAGCGGCCGGAAGCGCATGACCTGTCCCGTCATGAACGTCGGGATGCCGGTGAGCAGGGTGATCATCGCCCCTGGATCGCGATGAACGAACGCGCTGCACAGGATGACGATCATCATGGTGATGACGAAGGAGATCCACAACCAGCCGATGATGCTGTCCATCGGGTTGGTCACTTCCTCGGTCTTTGACTGCCGGGAACCATACACCGCACTCACGATCCCACCCAACGCCCCGGCCACGCCCCAAGCCGAACCATTGGCCCAGTTCGGACCCACATCACGCAGCAGGTAGGTGGCGAGCATCGCTCCCGTGAGCAGTAGACCCCACAAGAGGAAATAGTAGCTGATGCGCGAGAAACTCTTCTTGGCCTGCCCGATCATGCTCTCGATGAGCTTCAGGCTTTCGCTCGGGGTCATTTCCGTGTTCATGGCTTTCATCTGGATGGCGCAAACATAGACTAGTTTATAGTACAAACCAAACATGCATGATGAATGGCGTGGCAGGATGATGGGCGTTGTGATCAGAAGGTGGCGACGCTCGTGGGCTGGCCGGAACGCGCAGCCTCATCAAGCTGGGCGAGCAGCATGTCCCGCTGCATCTCGAACTTGAACCGGTCCGCTTTCGCCACCGGCTCGGCACTCGGCATCTCTTCCTGGCGATGATCCACCTGTTCTCCGTGCTTCCAGAAGCGGAAGCAGACATGCGGCCCCGTAGCGAGTCCTGTGCTGCCCACCTCTCCGATCGTCTGCCCTTGGGACACGCGTTGGCCGTTCTTCACGAGGATCTTGCGCATGTGGAGGTATTGCGTCTCGTACACGCCGTTGTGCCGGATCTTCACGTAGTTGCCATTGCCGGCGGTGTAGCCGGCCTTCTCCACCACCCCATCGCCTACGGCCAGGATGGGGGTTCCATAGGGCGCGGCGTAGTCCGTGCCGAGGTGTGACTTCCACCGGTGCTGCACCGGATGGAACCGCCGCATGGTGAAGCCGGACGACACGCGGCTGAACTTCAGCGGTGCCTTCAGGAAGGCCTTGCGCAAACTGTTGCCATCCGCATCGAAATAGGCGGCCGTGGCATTGCTGTCAGGAGCGAAACGGAAGGCCTGTCGGGTGATGTCACCGCCTTGGAAACGGACGCCCAGCACTTCCGGCTGTCCATAGGGTTCGCCGTCGACGGACTTCTGCTCGTAGACCATGGTGAACACATCACCAGGCTGTACATCCTTGTAAAAGTCTACCGTCCACTGGAACACATCGGCGAGGTACAGCGACAGCGTGGGGTCGGCCCCGGCCTTCTCCATGTCGTTCCACAGCGCTCCGGTGATGGCCACGCTCACGCTCTTGCGCTCCTTGTGGACCGGTCGTTGATCGACGCGCACATCCATAGGCGGGCGCAGGGTGAAGATCACATGGTCCACCTGATCGGCCTCGTACACGAAAAACGCCGGGGTCTTCGTCCCGTCGTCGGTGAAGATCACGGCGTACGGATGGCCGGCCCGCATCTTATGGATGTCGAACACCGGAGCCGCCATGCGCACCAGGCTGTCTACCTGCGCCGGCCCGATGCCGAACGGAGAGAGCAGATCGCTGAAGGTCTGCCCGCGTTTCACCTGCGCGCGTTCCATGACGAAGCCGTCCAACGGAATGCCGTAGGCGTTCAGCGGCGCAGGCACGGTATCCTCCATGGGCACCACCGCCACCGGGTCGGGCACGTACTCCTCATGCGGATGGACGTCAACCCCGACGTACACGTACGCTCCTGCCAGCGCGAGCAGACCGACACCTGCCAGGCTCCATTTCCATTTCCCCCCCATGCCCGCAAGAAATGCCGGAGCCACGGATCGTAACACCCGTGGCTCCGGTTCCTTTCAACGATCAGGTGTGGCCCTACTCCTTCGCCAGTGGGTTCGCGAGGCCTTCCGAACCGCTCAACTCCATCTTGATCGAGCCGACGAGGATCTTGGCCTGCACGAGGATCGGAATACGGTTGCCGTCATCGCTGATCCACACGTTCAGGTCGTCGTTGCTCTTGAAGATACGGCCCTTTTGCACCATGGGCTGGAACTTCAGGCAGCGGTATTTGCCGTTCCGGATCTTGATGGTCTCCTTGCCCACGTACTTCATCTTCAGCGGCCAGTTCTCGTCGTCCATGAACAGGTCGACGGTGAACTCCTGCCCTTCCACGACATTGCTCAGATCCCAAGTGCGCGCATAGTAGAACGCACTGATCATGTCCTGGGCATGGGCCGGCACGTCGAAGGTTTTCTGCTCCTGTGTGGTGACCTTGTGACGATGCTGCAGGAAGGAATAGTCCTGGTTGATCTTGTAACCTCCCTCCTCCACGCGGCGGGTAAAGACCCACGGGAAGACACCGTCCCGGTCAAAGCGCGTCTCGTACAGGTCGTTCACCTTGTAGAACGCCTTGAACGCCCCGGCGCTGTGGCCCTCCGCCACGGCATGCAGCAGCTTGCGACCGGCCAGGTCATCCGCCTCCTTCAACTCCAACGTAGCGACACCGGCGTTCATGATACCGTAGTGCAGCACATACTCCAGCTTTTCGCCCGGCTTGAACGCATTGTGCGTGAGGGTGCGCAGCGAACCCATCCCGGTGGGTTCCTCCACGGGGGTATCCTGCTGTTTGCCTTGCGCATAGCCGATGGAAAGCGCGCAGGCGCCCGCCAAAGCGAACAGTGTCTTTCGTGCCATGTCCACCCACGAGCAATGACCGTACCGCAGGGCAAAAGCCCCTCGGCGACAGGTCGATCCAGCACGAGCGCTCATATCACGATGTTAACGATGCGCTTGGGAACCACGATCACCTTCTTGGGCGCTTTGCCCTCCAGGCGGCTCTGCACCTCCGGATTGGCAAGCACCTGGGCTTCCACTTCCTCCTTGCTCAGGGCGATGGGGAAGTCGATCATCATCCGCGTCTTGCCGTTGAAACTGATCGGGTAGGTGAAGCTGTCCTCCACCAGGTATTGTGCATCCCATTTGGGCCAAACGGCAGTGGTGATGCTCGTGCTATGCCCCAGCCTTTCCCAGAGCTCCTCAGCGATGTGCGGCGCGAAGGGGGCAAGCGCGATGGTGAGCGGTTCCAGCACCGCGCGCTTGTCGCACTTCAGGGAGCCCAGCTCGTTCACGGCGATCATGAACTGGCTCACGCTCGTGTTGAAGCTCAGTTTTTCGATGTCCTCCTCAACCTTCTTCAGTGTCGCGTGCAGAGCTTTCAGTTCCTCTTTGGTGGGTTCAGCATCGCTTACGCGGAAGGTGTCACTCTCATGGAAGAGGTTCCAGAGTTTCTTGAGGAAGCGGCTGGTGCCTTCGATGCCGTTCGTGTCCCACGGCTTGCTCTGCTCGATGGGGCCGAGGAACATCTCGTACAACCGCAAGGTGTCCGCGCCGTACTTCTCGATGATGCCCGGAACGGTGAACTGTCGGTCCTTCTCTTCCGGGAAATAGTCCAGCAATCGACCGTTCTGAGTTCCTTGAGCTTCATAGAGATTGTCGTCGGGTGAAACGACGTTCAGCTTTGACTTGGACATCTTCTCAATCTCTGGTCTAACTGTCCAGAGTGGCAGATCCTGATCAGGTACTCGCACATCATGGAAATCGAACCATGCCCGCCTGTCCTCGGCAAAATGCCAGTAAGCGTGAACGCGGAAGTCTGTAATGATGACTGGACGATAAACGGGTTCAATCCGCAGCCACTTTTCTAGTGGTCGGATGATGTGCAGGATGTTACCGTCAACGCTAATGTCACTAGTGAAGTCCGCGGTCGTTCGGCTCGGATGCCTTCGAGTTCTCAGGTAGGCTTTTTCGGCAAGGCTGAAGTACTTGAACTCGAGTTTGCAATCGTCATTGCAATAGATGGCGTAGCCAGATCGGTCCTTGCGACCTGGAATGGAGAAGGTCTTTACGGCGCGGCCGTTTTGAAACACATGCAGTTCGAGATCGGTCGAAGCGTATTCCTCCATCAAGTCCGCTTCGAGAAGAATTTCGGTCGTGTACTTCGAAACTCCTGAGATCATCCCCTGATTCACCAGCCTCTTCGCCGGTTCATCGAAGTTGATCCAGCCGCGGTCTTTGAGAAACTTGGTCCAAAAGCGGAAGTAGAGCAGGTGGCCGGTGGCGTGCTCGCTGCCGCCCACATACAGATCTACTTGCTGCCAGTAGCTGATGGCTTCCGGTGAAGCGAAGCGCTCTTTGTTCCCCGGGTCCATGTAGCGCAGGAAGTACCAGCTGCTGCCGGCCCAGCCGGGCATCGTCGTCGTTTCCAAGGGATGGCCTTGGTAGCTCCAGTTCGCCGCGCGCGCGAGCGGTGGTTCGCCCGTTTCCGTTGGTTGGTACTTGTCGACCTCCGGCAGCTTCAGCGGCAACTCGTTTTCTGGCAGTGGGTAGGGCACTCCGTCCTTGTAGTAGATCGGGATGGGCTCGCCCCAATAGCGCTGACGACCGAAGGCGGCATCGCGTAAGCGGAAGTTGATCCGGCGGTCGCCGGCGCCTTTCG
>CAZYPC010000016.1:0-61408 GCA_964649165.1 uncultured Chryseobacterium sp. | reverse complement strand
CCTGCGAAGGATCGGCGAAGAAGCCGATGCTCAACAGCTTCACGCCGTAGCTCTCCACCGGGACGATGAGGTTCTTCTCACCTTCTTTCTTCACGCTCGGGCGCTCGTGCAGCACATCGAACATCAGCGGCATGCTGGGGCCGTAGATGTCGGCGTCCACCAGGCCCACACCGAAGCCCCGCGCGGCGAGACCAGCGGCGAGGTTGGCCGTGATCGTGCTCTTGCCCACGCCGCCCTTGCCGCTGGCGATGGCGATGATGTGCTTCACCCTGGGCAGCACTTTGCGGACGTTCGCGCGATCGCCGCTCAGCGGGTTCACGCTCACGCGCACCTGTACATCATTTCCGAGCTCCTTCTTCAGTTGGAAGGTCACGGCCTCCTCCATGCGCTTGCGGCTGTGCATGGCCGGATTGCTCACTTCCACGGTAATGTGTACCATGTTCTCGTCAACCACCACCTCACGCACGAGGTCGAGTTCAACGATGTCCTTCTTCAGGTCGGGTTCGACAACGCGGGAAAGCGCGGTGCCGATGGCTTCTTCAGTGATGGGCATGGTTCGGATCCTCCTTACCCAAGGCTACGGCGGATGGGAAAGGAGCGCGAAATTAGGGGCATGGGATGGGGAAAAGTCCTTTGCTTCATCGGAGTGCTGATCACGGCTGGACCAACCGCAGCCCAGATCGGCCATTCGGATACGATCAGCGTGTATTGGGGCAAGCACCTCGATGATCCGACCCGCAGAATGATCCGTATAGACTTCCATCGCGCGGATACGTCGTTCTACTTCGTGAAGGGCCGTCCTTCCGCTTGTTGGGGCCTGGATATTGAGCGTGGCCACTTCGCATTCGAAGGCGACGACCTTGTGCTACGGAAGAAGAACGGGAATGTGTTCAAGCGCTTCCGCTACACGCGGAGCTACGTCCACGTTCGCGCGCCAGAGAGGACCGGATGGACCGTTGAGCGGCTCAAAGAGCGAGTGGTGCGCGGAAAGGAGCTTCGGACCTGGCCGGGCCTCTGACCTCTGCGACGACCGTATCCGCTTGGCAAAGGTGCGAACAACCCCATCGTGCTTTTCAGGACGTCGCGGGGGCCGACATCAGTCGACCCTGAGTCTATCTGGATCTTGCCAGTTGTCCCACAACGTGGCCACGATGATCACCCGCTCGTCGATCCGATAGAAGCTCAGGTAGTCCCCGACCGTCTTCATCCGCACGCCTTCGAAAGACGATGGCCTCCCAACGCGCGGATTGCGAGCGATGATGCGTATGGCACTGCGGAAGCGCATATCAAGCTTTCGACTGTACTCGGCGCTACCGTTCCGTTTTCGCCAGTAGGCGAGTATCGTGCGCCGCTGGGACAGGGCAGGCGCTGACCAGACTACTCGGAGAGCCATTTGTCGATGGCCCTGTCCGCATCCGCAGCGCTCACGACTTTGCCCGCCTTCGCGGCCTTCAGCCCTTTCTGTATGGCCTTGCGCTGTTCGGGCGTCACCTTGTAGACTTCGAGGTCGTCCGTGTCCGTGTTCAGCAGACGGTACACTTCACGCAGAAGTTCAGGCCTCCGGGACCGCTTGATCTTCTCGATGACCTTGGCGCGTAGTTCGGGCGTGCTCATGGTGATGACCGCTCAAATGTAGGCCAGGGACCAGAGTGGGAGGGACGTGGACTACGCGAACGCTTCCTGCTCCTTCAGCAACCAGCGCTCCGCCTCGGCGGGATCCGCGAACAGCTCCACCTTGAACGGCGCGACCTCCGCCGTGGCGTCCACCATGCGTTCCGTGGCCGTGTGGGTGAAGTAGTCGTCGCCGCGCACCACCGCCACGCGCCGCAGTCCGAGCTTGATGATCTCCGGCATGAAGACATCGATGGACCACTTCTCGTCGTCGTGGAGGATGGCTCCCATGGCCCGCGTGTCCGAGAGCCACAGTGTAAGGTGATGGTCACGTACCTGATCGTGGATCCGCCATAGGGCGGTTCGGTACACATCGCTAGGTACAAAACCGTTCCACGTGCTGATGATCAGGCTGTGCTGCGGGTCCACTACAAGGCGGACGAGGCCATCATTTTGGAGAACGTTCATGATGAGCGGGTTCACAGGTTGCCCACGTCTTCAAGGAGGCTGGGTATGGCGACCGGCTCATCTTTGTACAACCAGCGCAGCGCCGGTTCAGGAGCATCGAAGTATGCGACCGTGTAGGGCGCCTCGCGCGGAATGCTCGCCACCATGTTGTCCACGGCGATGTTGTTCAGCACGTTCTGGCTGGTCAGTACCGCCGAGCGCCGCACGCCTGCTCGTATCGATCCGGGCAGGGCCTCTCTTTCCGTCCATTCGGTATCGCTGAAGTGGATCGGTCCCATGCGCCGTGTATCGCTGAGGAAGTACTCCAACTTGTGTTCGTTGGACACCTCGATGAGCTTCTGGACCGGTGCTCGGAATGCCGGGCCGGTGGCGTTCCCCTTCCAGGTGAGGTACACGAGCTTCTCGGCCGGATAGACCTCCACCAGTGCTTCGGGGCTATCGAGTACGATCAGCTTTTCCATGGGGTTCGGTATACTGGAATAAAGATAGTATGCGAAGGAGGTGATCCGGTCCTGTGCTGTTCACTCCATGACCACCGTTCCCGAACGCAGGGGGCCTGACCGGCCATGGATGCGGTAGTGGTAGACGCCGGAAGGCAGGCCCCTGCGGTCAATCGTCAGGGGACTCGAGCGCATAGGCAGGACCATCACCGACTGCCCGATCGCGTCGGACAGGATGAAGGTCAGGGGCTCTGCCGACCGGCCCTCCTGGAAGAAGATCTGCGCGGAAGAACGGATGGGCTGCGGAACGATCCGAACAGCTCCCGGACCCTCCAAGGGCTCCGCGACACCGACACCCCCGCAGAGGATGGAGGATGTACCCGTAGCGGTGAATGCGAGCGGGTGAGGGGACCCCTCGGCAAGATCGACAGGTGTCACAGCGAAGTCCGTGAGCGTGGTGCCGTGCGTGGTCGTCCCTGCACTATCCACGCCGCACAGCGGGCAGGGCATGCCGAGCCCGTCGGTCAGTATCAACCCCATATCGGGTCCGTCCCCGTCCACGATGCGCACACCCACCGCCAGCCCATTGGTCAACATGGGGCGTATCGCGAAGCATGTCGTGTTGGAAGCACTTTGACCGATCTTCCGGGTCCAAAGAAGCTGGCCGCTATGATCGAGCTTTATCAAGTAGGCCTGCTGCGCCCCACCATCGGAAACGACGGCTCCACCGACCACGTACCCGCCGTCCAAGGTCCGTGTAATGGCATTGGCATATTCGGTGTCATCGGTGCCCACGACGAGGTCCCAGGCGAATTCCCCGTTGGCGTTGACCTTGACCACCAGCACGTCGTACAAGCCACCTATGCCGAACTGCCCTTCGAGTGAACCGGCGAAGACGAAGCCGCCATCCGGTGCAGGCATCACAGCGTCGAACCGGGCGCCAGCCTGCGTAGTGCGGCTCCAGGCCACGTGACCGGTGCTGTCCAACCGCATGATCCAACCATGCACCGCGCTGTTGTCTTCGCCGTTGTGGTATCCCGAAACGACCGAACCGCCGTCAGGTAGCCGTGTGATACCGGTGGCATCACCGCTGGCGTTCCCTTGGAACTGGTAGGCCAACTTCCAGTTCACCGCTCCTTCGTCATCCAACTCCACAACGAATGGAGCATGATGGGCCGAAAGGTCCGATCGCGCACCGGCCGCCAGGATCTCGCCATCGAAGGCCGCCGCGATCGCAAGCGCGTAGGTGCTGCCGCTGCCCTGTTCGCCCACGGACCGGCTCCAAACGGGATCGCCTTCGCTGTTGAATTTCACGACGAGCATGGAAGTGAGTACACCGGCCTGCCATTGGCCGCCAGCCACGAAGCCGTTGTCGGAGGTGCGTGCCACCGCGTTCAGTCCATCCTCTTCGGTATCATGTACGGTGTGCATGCCCTCGATCAAGGCGCCATCTGGGTCCAAGCGCGCGGTTACCGCGTATGAGGGATATACATCCTTCCCGTCCGGCCAGACGGTTCCGACAAGGAAGAAACCACCACTTGGATCCTGGACCATCCCTGAGGGGAGTTCGAAAGCCCCGAGGTCCACGTTCAGGCATGCCTGGACCAATTGGGCGCGTAGGGCGGGGGCATTGCCGAGCAGTACGAAGCAGGTGAGCAGCAGGGTTCGTGTCATGGCATTCGCTGGAGCTTGAGGGGCTTCATAGAGCGAGTTCCCTTCCGGGGTCCCAGAATTTCTTCCGGAAGTCCACGACCTGGTCGTCCTTCACCTTCACGCCTTCCCTCTTCAGGAGGTTCTCCATGCGCGTGGGTGTGGCGAAGTGGTGCTTGCCCGTGAGCAGACCGCTGCTGTTCACCACGCGGTGCGCGGGTACGGGTGGCGATGACGCGTGGCTGTTGTTCATGCAATAGCCCACGATGCGCGCTGAACGGGTCGCGCCGAGGTACCTCGCGATGGCGCCATAGCTCGTCACCCGGCCGCGCGGGACCTGTCGCACCACATCCATCACGTCCTGGAAGAAGTCGCGTTCCTGTACAGCGCCGCCACGGACCTGTTTTGTGCTCGTTGCCTTCTTCTGTTTTTGAGCCATTGATCAAAGCGCATCGTTATCGAGCCAGCCTTCCTTCACGAGCAGCGCGCGGGTGAGGGTCTGCCGGCGCCGCACGTCATCCATCGTGTGCATGTCGATGTTGATCGCGAAGTACGCGGTGCGACCGGCGCGCTCGGCCCAGCCTACGTACCAGCCGTATTCCTCCTGCACGCGGATCGCCCAACCGGTCTTGCCCCGGATACGCCAGTTGGCTGTGCTGTCGCCGGGCATGATGCGCTTCACCGTGCGCTGGTGACCGCGGTCGAAGGGAAGGCGTTCTTCGTTCAGCTTTTGTACGAAATAGACCTGCTGCATCGGTGTGATGCGCAACCCGCCCTGCAGCCAGAACAGGTGGATGGAATCGCCCATCGTCGCATTGCCGTAGTGCACCGTATCGAGCCAGTGCTGCATGCGCTCGGCACCGGCGCGGCGTGCCACCTCCTGGTACCAGGGAACGCAGCTGCGCTGGATGGCCGTGGCCATGTCCATGTCCTCGTTCCATTCGGGTCTGCGCACCACACTGTCCCAGGGGATCATCGTGTGCTCATCAGCAACCGCGCCGGTCTGCAGCGCCACAAGCGAGTTGAAGATCTTGAAGGTCGATGCGGGGAGGAAGCCGCTGTCCATGCGCACGGTGTCCGAGCTCTCCAGCCGGAAGCTGTCCGGCTCCCAGAGCACGAACACGCCGGTCAGGCCGCTGTCCGTGATCACCTGTGCCCAGTCAGGACGATACCGCACCTGTGGTGAGGATCCGGTCGTCGCTCCCAGAAAGTCCCCGCCGCAGGAGAGAAGCAGGGCGATGCATCCGGCCCCGAAGAGATACTTGATCATGCGTCGAAGCTATCTCAGCGGTCCTTTAGCCGGATCAGCTGCTTAAGGCCGCTCCATTTCTCATCGATCGCGCACACCTTCACGTCGACCAGGCTGTTCTTGAGGGCGATCTCACGGACGACATCCTCGGTGATGTCCGTGGTGACCTTCGCCGCTTTCTTGGGCTAGCTGATCCAGATCATGCCTTGCGGAACGATGGAAGAGCGCATGGAGGGCATGAGCTTCACCAGGGCCGCCTTGCTCGTGCAGAACGCGTGGACGGCGTCGAGCTTTCCTTTTGCCTTGCCCACGAAGCTGATCCCGGAGGCCTCCGGTCCGAGGAGTTCAGCGTAGTGCTCAGGTGCTTCGATGAGCAGCACCTTCGCCTGCGGCTTGAAGCCGAGCTTCTTGATCAGAGGCGTTCCGGAGTATCCGACGGTTACCATCATCGGGAGTGTATGATCCGCTGTGTTGAGGAGTTCCCTCTCGTGTCGACGACGGCCAATGTGTACGGACCGGCAGGCAGCGCGGACAGGTCAAGCATCATCGGCACGCTTGCCGTGGACGATCGTTGTACCGTGCGGCCCAGCGCATCGAGCAAGGCGAACGCGACCGGCCCGTGCCCACCAGGCAGCTCGACACGCACGACACCGTCGGTCGGGTTGGGTCGAACGCTCAGCTCCGCATGCTGCCAGGGCGAGCCCGTCGCGGATGTGTTGACGTCGAGTTGCCAGGTGAGGATCTGGTAGCCCCCATCGTCGGCGTAATAGGGTTGCGGCGGAAAGATGACCGTGCTGTTGTTGATGTAGTTCAACACGACAAGGCTGTCTTTCACGTCAAGGCCCCAGACCACCGAGCTGTCGTTCGGGTGGATGAGCCCGCCGACCAGTTGCGGCTGTGCGGGCGCCGTGATGTCGTAGATGAGCACTTCACTGTCGGCGCCACTGATGAAGAGCAGGCTGTCATGCATCGCCGTGATCAGTTCATTGGTGTGCCCATCGCTGCCGAACCAGGAGAGGCCGTTGCAATTCCAGGGGTTCATCCAGGCTACTTGTTGCATGTTTGCCGGATCACTGACGTCCACGACCTCGAAGCCGCAGAAGTCCGTGGTCACGAAGCACAGGTCACCGACCAGTCGCAGGTTGTTGTAGGCATCGGCGGTGTTCGCGGGCTGCTGTGGGTTCACGTAGTGGCCGATCTCGACCGGTGCGCTCTTGTCGGTGACATCGATGGCACGAATGCCCCCGGCATCATAGGCGAGGAAGAGCGTATCTCCTTTCAACGCCATGCCGCGCGCATTGGGCGGATAGTTCACAATGCCTGGCCATGCCGTATCGGGCTGGAACACTGAAACGAACTGGATGTCGGTCGGCTCGCTCACATCCAGGATAACCACACCGCTTTCCATCGCACCGAGATAGGCGTAGCCATCCTGCACGCGCACGATGGCCGATCCCGTGTTGAAGGCCGCGCTGTCCCACTGGTCCAGCATAACGGCGTTCTCCGGATCGCTCACGTTGTAAATGACCAGGCCGGCGTTCTGCGTGGTACCGTGAAAACCACCGAGCGAAATGAAGAGGAGCTCGTTCTCCTGGAAAAGGTTCGTCGGTTTCAGTCCGCCGAAAACGGGCGGATAGAGGCAGAGAACCTGGTCAGGGGCTGTCGGGTCGCTGATGTCGAAGGTGCAGAAGCCGTATTCGAGCCCGGCGGTGTACAGGTAGGGTGCATCGTTGCGGTCGATCAAGGAGGAATAGACCGAGTACAGGAAAGGCAGATGCGTAAAGCTCTGCTCGCTCAGCAGCACGGTGTCGATCGTTTGTGCACCAAGCAGAGCGGGGATCGAGCCAAGCCCGATCCCCGCTAGTATCCGTCCGGTCAACATGACCGAAAAGTAGTGCGGCTGCCGCTCACTCCACGACCACCGGCATGTCCTTCGGGTGCTTCACGCTGTAAGCGAATCCGAGCTTCTTCGTGCTCTTGGGATCCACATGGATGTTCCAGGTGAGCTGACCGGTCTGCTCGTTCACGACGGCATCGCCCTTCTCTTCGAGCTTCACTTCGATCTCGCTCTGCGGGCTCAGCGGGTGCTGGTCGCGTACCTCGATGTCGATGGCGCTGCCCTTGGTGTTGCGCACGTTGATATCGAAGCCCACGTTGATGGTGCGCTTGCCGCCGATGGCCGCCTTGTCGTTCGTGCTCTTGCGGCGGATACGCTCCACCACCACGCCCTTGTCACGACCGAGCGAGACGTTCAGCGTGTCGGTGGTGCTCTGCACGTTCAGGTAGCTCTGGCCAACGTAGGTGCCTTCAAAGAACACGTTCGCCTGTCCGGGGATCAGGTTCAGATCCTCCCAGCCCGTGGTGCGCGCATAGAGGAAGGCGTCCTTGTCCAGCTTGGGCGTCACGTAGTGCTTGTAGGTAGCAGGCACCTTGTGCGTTTTCACGGCAACGGTGTGCGCGAGGCCATCGGCCGGGACGCTGAAGGGAGCATCCACGGCGAATTCCACGGTAGTGGTATTGTAGACCACCGTATTGGCCACCTCGCTGGTCGCCACCATGTCCTCGTATTTCAGGTAGCCTTCGGCGCCGCTGGCCACAGCAGGTGCGGCCGTGGGCGCTTCCGCATCGTTATCGAACATCGTTCTTGAGCGTGACTTGCGCCCGGCCGTCAGGGTTTCCAGCACATAAGGCTGTTGCAACACCCACGCGTTCAGGGCCGGCATGTTACCGCCAAGTGTCGGGTTACCACTGCTGAGCGAGAGGTCCACTTTCTCCCAGGGCTCGTTCGTGTTGTTCACGACCTGCGCCTTCATCATCAGTTCGATCGGATCGCTCGTGCTCTTCGCACGGAGGTCGTATGCCGGCGTCCAACCGGCATTGCCGACGAAGTAGGTGAGCGTGAAGCTCGCCATTACCTCCACCGGCGCATCGATCTCCACCACGATCTCGCTCGTGGGTTGAGGCTGTTCAGCCTGATATTGTGCGAGCTGCGCGCGCAGCTTGTCGGCCTCCTTGCCGATCTCCGTGAGCTTATCCTGTTGCGTTTGCCATCCGAGCTTCATGGCCTTCATGCGCTCACGCTGGTAGTCCACAACGCCTTGCAGCTGCGCGGCGGTGATGCCGTTCTGCTGGCCGCCGACCGCCCAGTTCTGTTGGAGCAGCTTCTCTTCGTGCTCCCAGACCTGTTGCAGGCCGCGCTCGATCGCCCACTCGTGCTCCAGTTTCTTGATCCTGGTTTCCAGGTCCTCGATCTCCTTCTTCTTCGGGCTTTCGCTCAGGTAGTTGATGCGATGGTTCACGCTGAGGATGCTGAACCCACCCTTGCCGTTCACCTGGATGCTTTGTGGGTCGAGGCTCTGGCTGAGGCCCGTGAAGATGAGCGTTGTGCTACCGGCGGAAATGCTGGCACTGGCGGTCCGTGAGACCTGGGCGCCACTGAGGAAGACCTTGGCGGCCGAGACCTTGCTGGTCACCGGCTGTTCCTTGGCAAGGACGCTGAGAGAAGTGAAGAGCGCAAGGGCACTGAAAAAGACTGAACGTCGCATGTGGTGGAGTTTCGTTGGACAAAGAAACGCCGCATGGTTGCGGCTTCAGACAGCGGTACACTTACCATGCCGGGAGGTTCGATCCGTGATCCGCGACCCCGGTTCAGCGGCCGGGGTGACATCGATCATTGAAGGGAAAGGCGCGGCTGGGCTGCGCCATTCCCTTCACACCGGTCTGTCATAACGGGCTCGGCCAGGCATCGCGGGGACCATGGTCCTCACTCAAGCACCACGAGCCCCTCTTTCGGGTACTTCGCGCTGTACGAGAAGGTCCAGCTCTCGTTCGATCGTGGCGCGAGCAGCTTTTTCCAGGTCAGGAAGCCCTTGTCCTCGCTGACCTGTGCCCCGGAGCTATCGCGCAGCTCCACCTCGATCTCGCTGCGGGTGGAGACCGGGAGCTGATCGGTGAGGATGAGCTGCACAGCCTGGGCTTTGTTGTTGCGGACGGCCAGCTCCCAGCTCACGCTGTCGATGCGCTTGCCGCCAACGGTCTGCTTCTGGCTGAAGTCCTTGCGCTTCGTGCGCTGCACGGTGATGCCTTTGTCCCGGCCGAGCGACAGGTCGAGCGTATCGCCCGTGGCGCTGGGGTCGAGGCGGCTCTCCCCGACGTAGGTACCCTCGAAGTAGATCCGTGCATCGCCGGGTAGAAGGTTGAGTGTGTCCCATCCCGTAACCTTCGCGAACAGGAAGGCATCGAGGTCGAGTTTCGGCGTGCAGAAGTGCTTGTACGCCGCGTTCATACGCTCTTCCCGCACGGAAACGGTGTGTCCCTGCCCGTCGCTGGGGATGCTGTAAGGAAGGTCGATGTTGAACTCGAAGTTGACGGTGCGTCGAACCACACTTTCAGCACGCGCGCGGTCCACGTCGATAAGGCCGCCTGTGACGTCGCCGAAGTTCGCAGGCGCATCGCCGGCCGAGACCTTTACGCCGTCGATGTAGTAGGAGGAGCTTTCCCCGCGTGCACCCCGGACGTTGGTAGCGGTGTGGGTGGGGGAGTTCCGGATCTGGTCCCGCGAGATGGTGGCCCCGGATGCACCACCGTCCTTGTCGATCATGGGTACGGAGTAGCGCGTGACCAGCACCTCCTGCAGTTCCGCGCCGGGAGCAAGGTTCAGGTTGATCACTCCTGCACTGATCGGCATGGACCGGCTTGTGTATCCGACATAGTTGAATCGCAGTTCCTTGCCGTTCTCCGGTATCGCGATGGCGTAGTATCCTTCGAAGTCCGTGGTCGCGCCATTGAGCGTGTTGCCTTGTTCATCAGCGACCGTTATGCTCACGAACGGCAGGGCCTCTCCGGTCTGCTCGTCGCGCACGAAGCCACGCACGTCGCGGACGCCCGGCCGATAAGGCGGCGGCGCGGCCGACTGCGCACGGGGCATTCCGAATCCCAGCAACCAGGGCGTGAGGATCGGCATCACCGCGCCTTTCTTAGGCTCACCGCTGCTCAAGGCGAGGGCGACATCCTTCCAATCCTCCCCGGAGCTTTGGAACACCTGCGCCTTGTAGACCAGCTCCAAAGGCTGGCTGATGTCCTTCACACGGATGTCATAGCTCGGGGTCCAACCGGCGGACCGCACGACATACTTGAGCACGAGCCTGGCTTCCACGGCGGACCTGCAGGACACGTCCACCAGGATCTCGCTCGTGGGTGTGGGCTTCCTGCCCATGGCCTCGTTGTATTTCCACCGCTGAAGGGTGAGCGCTTCACTGATCTCATTGATATGCGCCCGTTTCGTCAGCAGTCCCGTGGTGATGGCTTCGATCCGTTGTTGCATGTACTCGTTCATGCGTTTGAGATCGTCCATACCGACGCCTTTGTCGCCTCCGAAGAGGTCGTTCTTCGCCAGCCGGGCTTCCTCCTTGGTCAGCACTTCGGTCGCCGCGCTTTCCCGCGCGAGTTCGGCCTCGAGTTCCTTTATCCGTGCCAGGATGGTCTTCACTTCCTGTTTGGTCGCTCCCGAGTCCACATTGTTCAACCGGTGCCGTACACCGAGTATGGTGAAGGCTCCCTGTCCGTTCACCTGGATATTGGCCGGGTCGATCTCCTGGCTCAGCTTGGCGAAGATCAAGGTGGAGCTTCCGGATGGTAAACTGGCGTTGCCCGTGCGGGTGATCTCGGCGCCGCTCAGGAAGACCTTCGCGTTGGTGATCCTGGAAGGCACGGGTAGGTCCTTTCCCGAACAGACGAGGACGAGCGTGAAGAGTATCGGACCGAGGAGTGATCGCTGCAGCATGTGGTGGACGTATTTGCTGATGGGATGACCGCAGCGCTGGGAATGCACACGGTGGAAGACCGTTCAACAGGCATCGGTACCGCTCGGGCAGCCTGCGGCGCGCGCGGTCAGCGTGCGGCGGTGACGGAACGGGAGCCAGCCAGCTCAGCGATGGTGGTCACGAGCAACACGATCAACCACGGGTACATGGGTACCAGGTAGCGGCCCTCGCACAGGCGTAGTCCCCAAGGGATGATGAAGATGCTCACGAGGGTCACCAGTGCTACCCAGGCCATGTGGGGCGTGCGTTTCCACCGCAATGCGGCGATCATGGTCGCGAACAGTCCACCGATGAGCACGATCCAATGCATCGGGGCGTCCAGCAGGAAGGGCGAGGGCAGGAACCATCGCGCTTCCCTTTCGGAGGAACGGAACAATGCTCCGGAGCCGGCCAGCCGGAAGTAGAGGGCGGTAAGCCGGGCACGGGATCCTACGAGGTACTGCCAGGGTCGATCATCCTTGTAGTACAGGACGAACCGATCGCTGCGTGCGTTCATCAGGCGGAACAGTGTATTGCGCTCCTCCGGGGTGGTAAGGTCATCACTCCACCGCGACATGTCCGCGGCCCAGGCCCGCAGGCTGTCTTCCGTGATCCGATCGCACAAGGCGAATGCGGGCATCGCTACGTTCCGGTCCACGCGCGGACCGGGTCTGCCGAGCGGACCCTCGCGCATGTTGAACCAGCGGATGTGCGCGCTGGGGTCCCAATGGATGTAGTTGCCACCGGTCGCCTGCAGGAAGCGCATGAGCGGATGCATGGGCGAGGACAGCAGCTCGGGCATCACCACACCTCGGCTCAATGGCGCGAACTCGTCATGCATGATCGCGTTCCGGCGGATCCACCACCCGTCGGCGAGCGCGAAGGGCAGCAGGAGGAGCACCGCGGAAGCGATCCTTGTCCTCCAAGGCGTTCGGGTGTTGAACAGCAGCGCTACGCCCAACACCAGGAGCCAGATGAGCTGCACGGGTCGGAGAAAGACGGCCCACATGAGCCATGCACCGCCCCAGACCAGGGCAGCCTTGGAACCGGTGCGCTGGTGTGCGAGCCACCCGTGGGTTCCGAAGATCATCGCGCTGGTGCAGAAGCTCTCCGTCAACCAATACGCGTCGTAGAGGATCACGCGGGCGAAAAGGGCGTAGACGATGCAGGTGGCGTACTGCGCCCATCGAGGGGCACCTGCAAGCTTCGCACAGCGGGTAAGCACGACCACGCTCACCATGCCGAGCAGCGCCTGCAGCAGGATCACACCGGTACCTGCACCTTGTGGTGTGGTGAACGAGCGGAAAAGCAGGTAGGCCAGACCATACCCGGGCATCCGATAGTCGGGCCGATAGGCGCTGTCGTCCAGGAAGGAGTCGATGGGTTCGAAATACCCGGGCGTATCGCCGGTTTCAGCGCCCCACCCGAACCAGGCTTCGTGCAATCCATGACCGCGGAGGAACACGCTGAAGAGTGCGCCCCGCACGATCACCGCGATGGCGATGAACATCCAGGTGTCGCGTTGCCTCAACCATCGCCACCACATGCGCACGAAACTAGGATCCCCGGCGCAGGGAGCCTTGCCTGAGCCAGAGCTGGAAAACGATCAGCGTCCACAGGAGCTTGCGATGGTTCGCTCGACCGGTCATGTGCTCACGGACCAGCCGGGACACGTAGGCGGGATCGAAAAAGCCCTCCTGCCGCACGCGCGATGGGTCCAGCAGCTCTTCGCACATCGGCCGTAGCGCACCGCGCAGCCACGCGCTCAGCGGGAGTCCAAAACCTTTCTTCGGCCGGTCGATGATGACATCCGGTAATTTGCCACGCAGGACCCGCTTGAGGAGGTACTTGCCCGTTGTTCCCCGCCGCTTCAGTTCAGACGGCAGCCGGTTGATGAGTGCCACCACATCCGGGTCAAGGAAGGGGGCGCGCACCTCGAGCGAAGCGTACATGCTCGCCCGGTCCACCTTGAAAAGGATGTCGTCCAGCAGGTAAGTCCGCATGTAGATGCGGATTATCCCGTTCAGCTTGTGATCAGTGCCCGACGCGCGCAGCAGGTCGTCGATGGGTTCCAGTCCGTGCGCGCCATCCAGTGTGCGCGAGAATTCAGGGGTGAGCAGCGAGCGTTTTTCTTCCGGCGTGAAACTGCCGAGCCAGCGCGTGTGCGTGTGTCCGGCTCCTGTTCCGAAACCGCGAAGGAATTGCTTGAGCTTGAAGTCGAGCGCGATGTCCTTGTCGCTCGCGGGCAGTAAGAAGATGGCGGAACGCAGGGCGTGGAGTATCGGCCGGGGCATCGCCTGGAAGAAGCTGCGCCACCTGTCGGCCAGGAAGGTCGGGTACCCGGCAAGGAGTTCATCGCTACCGTCACCTCCGAGTGCCACGGTCACCTGTTCGCGTGCGAAGCGGCTCAGCAGATGGGTCGGGATGAGAGAAGCGTCCGAGAAAGGTTCATCCAATCGGGCGTACAGCTCCGGTATGATATCGAGACAATCCTTCTGCGTGACGATACGCTCGTGATGCTCGGTGCCGATGTGCGCGGCTGCGAGCCTGGCCTGCGCGCTCTCATCGTAGCTGCGTTCGGCGAAGCCGATGCTGAAGGTCCTGATGCGGGTTGCTGAGGCGCGCTGTGCGTACCAAGCGACGGCGCTGCTATCGATACCGCCACTGAGGAACACGCCGATGGGCACGTCCGCGATCAACCGACGTTCGGTCGCCTTCGTCAGAGCATCATCAAGTTGTGCGAGGGCGTCGTTCTCCGCGATCCGCTGTTCAGTGAGGTCGATGTTCCACCACGCCGTATCGCGGATGATCCGGTTGTCGCGCACCAGGAGGAAGTGTCCGGGTTCGAGCTTCCGAACTCCATGGATGATGCTCCGCGGGGTGGGTACGTATTCGAACGTGAGATAGCTGTTCAACGCGAGCGGATCGATCCTCTCCTCGATGGCAGGATGCGCGAGCACGGCCTTCAACTCGCTCCCGAACACGAACGCCCCGGTCACCTCGCTGTAATGCAGCGGTTTCTTGCCCATGCGATCACGGGCCAGGAAAAGTTCATCCGTCCGCGTGTCATGGATGGCAATGGCGAACATGCCATTGAGCTTCGGCAGCATCGCCGCACCGTATTCGCGGTATAGATGCAGGAGTACTTCCGTATCCGAGGCGGTAACGAACGTGTGCCCCTTGCCGTGCAGCTCCTCGCGCAGCTCGTTGTGGTTGTAGATCTCCCCGTTGAAGACGATATGGAGATCGCCCGGCCCGTCGCTCATCGGTTGGTCGCTGCGGTGGCCAGGATCGATCACGCTCAAACGCGCGTTGGCCAGCGCGGTGCTCCGGTTCATCACCACCCCTTGCGCGTCAGGTCCGCGATACGCGATGCGCGCGATCATGCGGCGGCCGTCCTCGAGGGATCCTGTTCCTTGGAAGCCGGCGATGCCACACATGGTTTCCGCTGGGACTGGTCAGGTGTAGGGATGCGTAGTCGGAGGGCGTGTCGAAACTATCCCGGGTGAACGGATGCTTGGCGCCGTGCGACGACGATGACGGATGATCCGACGAGGGAGCCCGGGAGCAGCGCGGCTTCCAGAGCGAACAACCGTCCGACACACGTATTGAGTGCGATGGACAGCCGGCTCTCGGGCGCATGGAACCGTGTGGCGCGCTCGCGACCGCGGACCAGATTGTTCAGCAGGATCACGGGGTGAAGTGCGTGGAAGAAATACGCCAGGCGATCGATACGCAGGCCGATCGCCTCGCATTCCGATCGGAGCATCGCACGGTCGTACCGACGGAAGTGGCCGTAGTGGTCATCGAAGGTGGTCCAGAGCTCGGTCCTGGCAGGCACCGTGATCACGACCTGGCGCGTGTTCGGGTACGCCGTGAGCAATGAGCGCAGGAATGCCGGAGCATCCTGGATGTGTTCGATCACGTCGAACAGGGCGAGCACCGTGATCCCTTCGCGCAAGGTGTGCGGAAGCGTCAACGCGTCTACACCTAGCAGCAAGTGACTGTCGCGCCGTGAGGCAACGTCCCTCCCGGCGAGGTCCACGCCGGTCACGTTCCATCCGCGCTCGCGCAATGCACTGGTCACGATCCCTGTGCCACAGCCTACTTCAAGCACCTGCTCGTGCTTCCCGATATGGCGCTGAAAGGCACGGGCGATCACGCGGTTCCGCGCCACATGCCACCACGAGCGCTCGATGCCCGCCGGATAGGCGTCCTGCAGGTGATCGTTGTCGAAGGCGGTGGAGCGGTTCACTTTTTCACACGCAAGCGGAACTCGACCTCCTCAAAGCCGCCGACCCAGTAGCACCAGAGGCGCGAGCACAGAAAAGGGGACAGGTTCGCGAAGAAGGACCAGATAGCGCCCATACCGCGTGCCACCCAGAACGCCGGCGGCGAGAGCACGGTCTTCTTCAAGTACGGTTGTGCGAACCACCGCAGTTTCACGCCCTCGGTCACGAACTCCACGCCTTGATAGCCGCCTTGGAAGTTCTTGCGGAAGTAGTAGGGGAACGTGACGTCGAACCCCGCTTTGTGCTCCGCATGCGTGAAGCCACGGCTGAAGTGCGGCACACGGATGATCACCAGCGTGTCGGGGGCACTGATGCGATGGATCTCGCGCATCACCGCGAAGGGCTCCGGCAGGTGCTCCAGGCAATGGTCGCACTCCACATGGTCGAAGGTGTTGTCGGCGAAGGGGTAGGGGAACTTCGACAGGTCATGCGTCACGTCAGGTGCGGGCGTGGCGTACAGGTCCACGTTCACGAATCCTTCTTTCGGGAACGCACCGCTGCCGAGGTTGAGCTTCATGGGTTCCGTGCGTTCACCGTTTCACGAATGCTGAAGGGTGTTTTGCGCTGCCCTTCGAAATACACACGCATCAGCATCTCGGCCAGTACACCGAGCAGGATCATCAGCACGCCGACAATGAAGAACATGGCGGTGATCACCGGCAGGGGAGTCTCCACGAAATCCTTCTGGCGCGTCAGCTTGTAGTATACCGCGACGGCGGCGGCCAGCGTGGCGACGATGAAGCTGATGACACCGGCTCCGCCGAAGAAGTGCATGGGCCGCGTCATGTAGCGGTCCAGGAATTTGATCACCAGCAGATCGAGCAGCACCTTGTGCGTGCGGAACAACCCGTAGTTGCTCTTGCCATGCGAACGAGGACGGAACGTCACCGGCATTTCCGCCACGCGACCGCCGCGCCAGGCGCAGTACACCGGAATGAAGCGGTGCATCTGGCCGTAGAGCGGCACGCCCGTGAGCACCTCCCGGCGATAGGCCTTCAGTGTGCAACCATAGTCGTGCAAGGCCACACCACCGATGGAGCTGATCAAGCGGTTGGCGATCATCGAGGGCAGTTTGCGCGTGAGGAAGCTGCCCTTCCAGCGATCCCGTCGCCAGCCGCTCACCACATCGCAGCCTTCGTCCAGTCGCGCGAGAAGCTTCGGGATGTCGGCCGGATCGTTCTCCAGGTCGCTGTCCATGAGCACGATCACCTCGCCCGCAGCTTGCTGTATGCCGGCCGTGATGGCGGCCGTCTGCCCGAAGTTCCGGCGGAAGTCGATCGCCCGGAAGCGCGGCTCGTTGGCACAGGCCTCACGCAGCACCGCGAACGATGCGTCGCGCGAGCCATCGTTCACGAAGATCACCTCATGACCGATCGCACCGAGCGTGGCGCGCAGTTCCGTGAAGAGCCGCGGCAGGTTGCGCTCCTCGTTGTACACGGGGATCACCACGGAGAGGTGCGGGTTCTGGCCCATGAACTGGCGGGGAAGGTAGCGGTCCGGGGACGCTTGCTGGTCGCATCCTCTTCATGGTCGAACAACGGCCTCAGGTGTACGGGGCCTTGGCCGGGTATGCGCCCCGTGGAAATTACCCTGAACAGGGGATTGCCCACGTGAAGGAGGACTGAACCTTTGCGCGTCCAAGGAACACCCCTGTTCCGGTAACAACCCCACACCGTCATGGACAAACGTTTTCTGCTGAAGGTCGCTTTCGCGGTGGCCCTGTGTGCCCCCCCCCCCGGAAGGTTGTAGTTCGTGGCTCCTGCCGCAAGCCAAAGGGCAAGGCGAGGCGTTGCCGCTCGGTACGGCCTGGGCCGATATGCTCGACCCCGCAGCTGAGTTGGCCGTGGTGGATCTGCCGGTGCATCCTTTAGCGGTGCTGCACGCTTACCACGGTGAAGTACCCGTTCATTCCCACATGGTCCGGACCAACGGCGATGGCTGCGTGCTATTCTTCGAGGTGGATGGCAACCTGTATGACCATGATGGCTATCTCATCGCGGATGCACTCGGCGATGAGTGCGAGCAATGCTTGGAACCCGGCGTTATGGAGATGATCTCAGTACCTGTTCCTGGCTTCTGTGACAAGTACTACATCTTCGTTTCGCGCAGCGGCACCGACCCGGTTTGGGACGATGCATATCCCAGCCGTACACAAGTAGCCATCCTCGATCTGTCCGCGCAGAATTATTGGCATCCCACCCGCAAGGGTGCGCTTATGGATCTTGGTGCGGGCAACAACATTCCCGGGCTGCCTGGCGTCGTCATTCCCATCGACGATAACTTGGGCAGTCCCGATGCGTCGGAATTCGTGGGCTGGCTGGGGTATTCCTACAAGATGGGATCGAACGCCCCCATGTTGCGCGCCATCGATCCGGTGGGCGATGGCTCCCGCTTTTGGCTCTATTGCGTGGGCACCCAGGCGGTGGTGCAGTACAAGATCCATGCGACCGGGATCGATCTGGTGTACACCGGCACGCTCACGGACCACTATCAGCCCGTTCGCAGTTCATGGGCAAGCCTGCCCGACAAGCCCTACTACCGGGATGCGACCGTCACGCACACCATCAGCACCAACCAGGTAGTGCTGGCCATCACCGACGATGATCTACAGGGTTGGAATTCCACTGATAGCTGGAGTCCGGACCATGGCCCCGTGCTGATCCTACGCTACGACGCCACCACTGGAGCGCTCATCTCCACCGAAGAGATCGCCCACGGCGCGGGCGGCTTGCCCGACTTCGGTGATGCGGTGGACCCTGGAACGCCACCACCCGGACCTGGTTTGACCGGTGGACCGGGCGGCATCGCGTGGATCGACTATGGAACGAAACTGCTCATTCAAGGCGAGGCCGCGAACGAGTTGACCAATTTGTGGGAGTACCGCGTGGGCATCTTCGATCTCGTCACTTACGATTGGCTCGACCTGACCACTACGCTCGGTGTGCAGACCCCGCAGAACTATATCTATGCCCGCTTGAGTACCAGCTCGACGGAAGGCCCGCAACCCGCCTACTACCTGCCGCATGCGAATGGGCTGGCGCGCATCGACGATCCGGTCGGTGCCCCAGCGTGGACGTCGAGCGTCGCTGTATCCAGCGATGTCACACCGCCGGAGTTCGATGGCTATCCGGACGATGAATTCTACCACCCGCGTTTCATCAATGCGCAGGTGACCAACGACCAGGCGCACCTCGCCCGGGTGCATGCGCCCGCCTGTTGCGAGACCTGGTCGGCCTACCTCGGTTACCAGGGCTACACCTTCCCGCCCGCACCTGCCACGGTGGTCTGGCAAGCGGACGACAACCCCTTCGGCAATTGCAACGATGTGACCTTCCTCACCGACCTCATCGTGCCGCCGGGCATCACGCTCATCATTCATGACATGACCATGCGGTTCGCGGTGGATGCACACTTCATCGTGCGCGCAGGTGCCTACGCCAAGGTGAACTATTCCTTGCTCACCGCATTGGATTGCCCGGATAACCGCTGGCCCGGTGTGCGGGTGGAAGGCGATCCGGATGATGAATTACAGCAGGCGAGCGAGCAGGGCAGATTCTACATGTGGCATAGTGAGGTGCGCGATGCGGTGGTGGGGGTCTGGTGCGCCCGCGAGGGGGAAGAAGACCATACCGGCGGCATCGTTCGCACGGACCATTCGGCGTTCACGGATTGTATCGTGGGCGCCCGTATCGAGCGCTACCATCGCATCGTGAGCGGCGAGGAACAGATCAACCTCAGCGCCTTCGCCACAACGGCGTTCACCACCACGGAGGATTGGCCGGACGAGACCGAGAACCTGCCGAAGGCGCATATCCACCTCTATGATGTGAACGGGGTGCGCATCACCAGTTGCTCCTTCACGAACACCTCGGTATCACCGGTCATGGATCCACAGCACAGAGGAGTGGGCATCGTGGCGCTGGATGCCTCCTTCCGCTGCAACGGGTTCCAGAACTATGCACAGAACCGGTTCGCGCGGCTCACCGCCGGCATCGTGAACCTCGTGAACGACCCGCTCTTCGCCACCGTGGTGGACGGCATGGCCTTCGACCGTAACTTGGTGGGCATGTATGACATGGCTTGCGTCTACAGCATCGTGGTGAACAACCGCTTTACGGCCATGACCAGCTACGTTCCCTTGGACTACCTCACCATGGGCATGTACATCGATCAGAGCGTGGGGTACGTGGTGGAGCGCAACTACTTCGAGGATATCGATCTGTCCGGCGACCAGGAGGTAGGCAGCATCGGCATCTGGTTCCACGGGCCACAACCTGCGGAGAACCGGATCTACGACAATGAGTTCCACGACCTTACTATCGGCAATGTTGCCGACGGCGTTCACCACGGCGACCTGGGTGGGGCCAAGCCGGGTCTCCAGTGGTTATGTGGGCTATACGAAGGGCAGGTTTTCGACCAGTTCCTCTTGTATCCTCATGGCACGATCAAATTGGAACAAGGAGGTCTGGAACCCGAGGCAACAGCCGGCAACGTCTTCGAGGGCGAGAAAGACTGCAATGGTCCACAGTTCGAGCCGAAAGTCTTCTCCAATCACGACGAGATCCATATCTCCTACCGGTATTACAAGAACGATGATAGCCCGGACTCACGGCCTGAATGCGTGGAGTTTCCGGACAACGGACCGGATATCACCCCGACCGGGGCACGCTACGACCTGCTTGGTATAGTTGGAGGTCAAGTGTTTGATGCCGAAATCCACTGTGCGAATGGTGTTTTGGACAGACCAGATGACGGCGTGGTCGCACACAAGTCGGTTTTTCAGGCTAAGCAGACCCAACTCAACAGCGCAATACAGGCTTACAATGGCCAAATGGACAATGGTGAAAAGGAGACGGTCTTGGCCGCGATCGAGGCGGATCCTGCCTGGCCCAGCCACCAATTGCGCGGCTTCCTGCTGGCACACAGCCCTCTGAGCGAGGAAGCAATACTGGCCGCCATCAACCGAGTGCAGCCCATGGATCCCTGGCACCTGTCGCAAGTGCTCGTGGCCAACAGTCGGCTTTCAGTGCGCATTTGGGCCGAGCTGGACCATACTGGCGCACTCTCGCCCTTCTTCTACAACATGGTGATCGAGCATGGGCAGGACCAGAGCTTGCGGGAAGTGCTACAGGCCGAAGTTGACGAGCGCTTGGTAGAGAAGGACCTTGAGCAGCGCCTGCTGGTCAGGTCCTTGCTGGAAGATAGCACGTACGTGGGGAAATTGGACACACTGATGGTGTTGTACAGCAGGGATACCTTGGGCCATGGGCCTCAATCCGCATACCAATTGGCGCTGAGCCACCATCGGTCTACGGACGTGGCAGCCATGGACGCAGTGCTCGCCGAAGATGGCCTTTTCGATCGCTTGCGTAGCATCGGGACGCTTCAAGAGACCTTGGACTACGATTGGGCAAACGCGACTTCAAGCGATCTGGAGGAATTGGAAATCATCGCTTTCGGTGGTGAGAGCTTGGCGCGTGGTGCGGCATGGGGGATCCTTTATGCCCTGGGTGCTACGGACAGCCTGCCCAATGGTGTCCTACCGATGGAACTCCGGTCCATGGGCCTTGGCGACGCAGCGCCCGAGAATAGCAGGACTTCAGCGCTTGCGGCCTACCCGGATCCTGCACAGGATCGGATGATGATTACCTGCCCCGATGGTTCCGTTGGGGTTCTGGAGATCATTGACGCGCGAGGGAATACCGCGTTCAAGGCATCCACGGCGGGTCATACCGGATTCTTTGAAGTTGATGTACGCTCATGGGCACCTGGCATCTACCTGGCGCGTTTGGTGGATGTTGAGGGCGATGTGATCGGTGAAACGAAATGTGCCGTGGTGCGATGATGCGCTCTGTGCTTGCAGGAATGGTCATTCTGGCAGGGAGCAGTATGGCTCCCTGCCAGGAACCTTTTGTGGTTCACACCGACACCGTTCAGGCCGGATATGACGCAGCTGGAACTTCCGTGCGTGAGACCACTGATGGTTTTGTGGTGTTCGGCCACCAGAATTCCTCAGATGGCACAGGTCAGGTTCGTGCGTCGGTGTACAAATTCGGACCGGATGGCGCCTATCTGGATAGGTATGAAATCGGTACGGGCGAGGAATTGGGCTCCTATTTGGGTCTCTTCGATCCGGTGGCTCGAAAAACGGACGGTAGTTTCGTATCGCCGATCATCCACTCGAACGGTTATGGCTATTCCTTGGCGCTGGCGCATTTTGACGGTGGCGGTGATCTTCTGTCGAGTACAGGGATCATGGGATCGCCGCCTGAGGATTCGGTCATTGTCGCGCCCCGTCAACTCCGATTGACTTTGGACGGCGGCCTCATTCTGTGCGGTTTTCGCGACCCTCCCGATGCTTATGCGCAGGCACTGTTGATAAAGCTCGACAGCAACTACGCGTTGCAATGGCAGCGGACCTACAGCGCTGCCGGGCAGGCTTATGAAGCGATCAGCGTTGCCCAGTATTCTGATGGCGGCTATGTGCTGGCGGGTTATCGCCTTCCGGCAAGTCTGGTGAATCTGGGTTTTCTGATCCGCACGGACAGTGTGGGCAACCAGATCTGGCGAAGGCATTTTGGAAATGAATCTGGTGCTTGGGGAGCAGTTCGTGTAGGCCAGGATGGAGGCATCATTACTTTTTCGTCCTATGCAGAGCAGACCTGGCCATGGGACTGGCGACAGCAACTGCTCACGAAATGGAATGCTGACGGTGGTATCGTCTGGCAGACACATTCCAGCTATGCGTACAACGTGACGGCTTACGATCTGGAGATACTGGCCGATCAGAGCATCGTGACCAGCGGGCCATACTACTCCCAGGCGCTCTTGACAAAGTACAGCGCTGAAGGCGACAGTCTGTGGGCGCGCCAGTATGGTGTGTTCGACAATGCGCTGGTCCATCTGCCGTATGATGTGGAGCCATCGAGCGACGGTGGTTTCCTGCTCACGGGCACGGCCTCACAGAACACGGGGGATCCGCATCCCGGCCAGGAAACCATCTTCGTGATCAAGAGCGATAGCCTGGGCTGCGTAGTACCTGGCTGCCAGAACGTGGGCGTGCAGGAGTACGCGATCGATCTGCAGGAGCGGTTGCGTGTAAGCCCGAACCCGGCGAGTGAGGTGGTGAGCATTGCATTGGACCTGCCGGAAGGTGGCGAGGTGCAAGGGCAGGTGCAGGCGCAACTGCTGGATGCGGCTGGTAGACTGGTCCTGCAAAGTGCGGTGCAGCAGAATTTGAACAAGCTGAGCGCCACGCTGGATGTGAGCGCGCTACCGGCTGGCACGTACTACCTGCATGTGCGGGATGCGAAGCGGTGGCTAGCGGGGAGCAAAGTGGTCGTCGAATAGAACCGCGACCGGCATAGCAGGTTCCGAGGCGTGATCGATCAACGCTTGGTCACGGCGTGCCCCGCACCACCGACACGTTCAACGAACCCTCCGTGTTTCGGAGGCGCAGCAGATAGGGGCCGGATGGAAGTATCGCTGGCGGCGTAATGACCAGGCGGTCCTGCCCGGCGACCTGCCACGTCACTGCTGTTTCCGCACCGAGCGCGTCGACGAGCCTGATACCCGTGATGCGCGCAGGGTGATCCAGGCGCACCTCGAAGCGATCGCTGAACGGGTTCGGATAGACCACGGGGCTGTCCAAGGCTCCGGTGATACCGATCCCCGCGTAGGAGCAGTGCCCGGGTACGTTGTCATCGAGCCATTGCCAGCGGGCATGCAGCCAGTTCTTCAGTTCCTGCACCTCGCCCGTGTAGGAGTCCGGCAGCGGGTCGGGATTGGGCCATACCCATTCGCCGAGGATGGGCCAGAGGGTGAAGTTGTGCTGTGCGCCGAGGGCGAGATGGGCGGCCATGCTGTCGCACCAGGCATCCAGTCGGGCGGTGCCGAGCACGTTGTCGCGCAGACTTTCCCAGCGGCAGCGCAGGCTGTCAGTAAAGGCGGGATCCTCCAGCAACCTCGGCCACCAGAAAGGCGGTTGTTTGCCGTCATCGGGGCAGTCGAGGTAGAATTGGTAGGCCCAGCCCTCCACGGTGCTTCCGTTGCAGTAGTTCGCATTGGCGAAGCCCAGGTCGAAGTCCCATAATGGGCCGAGCGTGAGCTTTCCGCCGTTGCTGTCCTTGTCCTTGTGCATGAAGGTGCTCAGCCGGTATCCGTCCACGTTGCGTGCGAGCTCGTTCACCAGGAAGAAGTCGATGGCGGAGCGTTCGTTCAGGAAGCGACGGTAGCCGCTGGTCGTGTCGGCGAAGTCCGGGCCGTCGAGCGCGACCTCGAAGCTGTCCACGTAGGCGGCGATGTAGGCCACCTGCTGGGGCGCGGGCTCGTTGGGATAGTCCATGAGGAACTCGATCACCTGGCCGTTGTCCGCCTCGGCCGGTGGGAACGGGCTGGTCCAGTAGGCGGCGTTGGAACCTTGGGCCCAGTCGATCTTGAAAATGTACCCGCCGGACAGCTCATCACCGATGGTGTCCTGGGGCTGCAGTTTGGCGATGGCCACCCGATCCCCATCGCGCTTGATCTTTTCCATGAGCACGTAGGTGCCGACGTACGCGCCGTTCAGCATCACTTCCGCATGTCGCCAGCGCGGTGCGTAATGGCCCATGCGCTGCCCGAGGTCCAAGGTGAGCGCATTGTTCAGGAGGCTCTTGTCGCTGTAGTTGGCGCTCAGGATCCAATCGCTCTCGGAGGGCATGCCCAGCAGCGGCTCCGTGATCTCCGCGCCGCTGGCGTCCCAGAGCTCGAAGCCGTACGACTTCTTCTGGAACATCGTGGAACTGTTGCCACGCACCTCGATGCCGATGTGGTCATTGTAGTCGTTGAACGCATCGGTCACGTGGTTCATGTTGCCCGGTCCGTTGTCGATGATGCCCATGGTGGCCATGACCTTCGGCTCGTTCACGATCTGCTGGTTGCCGGTGTTGATCACAATGATGGGCAGGTCGCTCTCCGCGATGGTGTAGTAGCTGGCCGGGTCGTTGCCGAAGGTGATGCTCGCGCTGAGCAAGGTGCCCGCATCGGCGAAGGCGTACGTGTCGTAGATGCGCAGCTTCCAGGTCCCGTCACCGGTCTGGCCGTTGTTCACCAGCCCCATCTGTCCCTGCGGCCGGAAGGTGCCGGTGTACGGTGGAGCGGCATCGGATATGGCCTGGTCGGCGGAGGCGTTCAGGCAGGTATTGGTGAAGAAGTCCGTGTCACCGCCGATGCCCCCGAAGACCAGCGCACTGGTGCCGTCCGGTGCGATGATGCGGATCTCCAGGTCGGAGATCCAGGTGTGTTCGATGTCCACGCACACGGTCTCCAGCCCGAAGGTGGTCGTGTCGACGGTAGACGGGACCAGACCGGAGACAGCGATGGGGAATTCCACGGCGGTCCCATCATCGGGAATGGCGCCGCCGCTCGTGGTGAAGGTCTGCGCGAGGACGTTGAGCGGTGCGAAGATCAGGAGTGAGGACAGGTAACGGTATCCCATGTGAGCGTTTGGCGACCGCAAGATGATGCGAATGTGAACACGCAGGAAGCACGCGGCATCCGGAAGCGAGCCATGCGATGCTCAAAAGGCGAAGGCCCCTCCACCGTTCGGTGGAAGGGCCTTCGCTCGGAAGGAGAAGAGCCTACTGGATGACCAGTCGCTCGGTGTAGCGGTGCTCGCCGGCGGTGAGGTTCACCAGATACAGGCCCGGGGCCAGTTCGTTGCCGAGTTCCATGGCGGTGTTCAGGTAGCCGTCCTGCACGGGTATCGTGCGGGTGGTCACCAGCTTGCCGTAGATATCGGTCACGTCCATGGTCACGGTATTCAAGGCCGCATCGAACTCCGTGAGCGAGAGGTTCACCACGGTACCGTCGTTCGGGTTCGGCCACAGGGTGAAGTGCGCCTCGGTCATCGGGGGTGCTCCCTCATCGCCCGGCTCGAGCGCCATGCCGCTGACGCAGGTGGCCGTTCCAAGGGTGATGGTGCAGTACGGACCGAAGGGGCAGTACGTGGAACTGTTGTCGTAGCTGATACGCACGCGCACCTGGTAGCAGTTGTTCATCTGCAGCGGTACGGTCACGAAGCTCAGGGCCTGTGAGCGCGAGGGCGAGAGGATCCGGCGGGTGTAGCCGGGCTTGCTGAACTCGAACTGGTAGCCGGTGGCTCCGGGAACGTTGTTCGCCCAGATCACGCTGCTGAAGGTGAGGCCGGTGGCGCCGCAGGAGACGACCGGGCTGGCCAGGGTGGTGAGTTGCGTGGTGGCGCAGGTCGGCAGCGGGAGCATCAGGCGGCAGGCCGGACCGAAGTTCCCGTACACGCCGTTCACCTGGGAGCGCACGCGCAAGTTCAGCAGGATACCCAGCGGGATGTATGGCGAGCTGCCGTTCATGGTGCTCAATGCGAAGTAGGTGGAACGGAGGGCGGGGCTTGTGCCGGCCGGGTAGGCTGTACCCGGGGCACTGTGCGTCAACGTGATGCGGCGGCTGAAACCGCCGTTGGGATTGGTCACCCAATACTGGTATCCGCTGTTCGCATTATGCACGCCGTACTGGGCGGTCACCGCGCTGTTCGCCTGTGCCTGGAGCACGGTGGTCAGCGTGGCTGTCTCCACGTCGCAACTACCTGCCGTCATGGCATCAGCGCCCAAAGGCACACAGAAGCCGAGCGGTGAGAGGCTGAGCGTGGTGAAGGTGTTCCCGTTGTTGCTGTTGTCGATGATTCGCTTGCCGGCGCCGTCGCGCAGCACGTAGCCGCCGGGGTTGATGCCGTCGCCGAAGTCATCGGTCACCACCAGATCGTAGCAGCCGTTGGGCAGGCAGCAGTCCAGGGCGATGGTGCTGCTGCTGGCCAGGCCATTTCCGCTGCACACCGCCGTGTTGGTGCCGGTGTACATCACGTACCAGGTGATCTGCGCGGCGTTCGCGTCCGTGGTGATGCTCAACGTCACCGGGTTGGTGGCGCAGGTCGGGGTGCCGGCACATACGCATGCGGAGTTCAGCACATCTCCCGTCGTGGCTGTATTGCCGTCGTCGCAGGTGCTGCCGATCTGGCCCTGCACCGTCGGGCAGTCGTCCGTGTTGCTGAGCACACCGCAGGCCACGGGCGCACCGGCACCGATGCCGTCGCCGTCCACGTCCGCATAGAGCAGGCGGGTATCGTCGCAATCGTCATCGTTGGTCACGTAGCCAGTGGGCGGCGAGGTGCAAACTAGGCTCACGCTTATAAGCGGGTCACCGAAGCCGTCATCGTCGCCGTCGTGGAAGTAGACGTTTCCTCCTTCGTTCATGAAGCCGTCGCAGTCCTCATCCGCGTTGCTCACGTCGCACACCTCGGTGCCGTTCGGATGCACGTCACTGCGGGAATCATCGCAATCGTTGCCGCCGAAGACGAGTACACTGCCCTCCCAGGTCGTGCCCGAATAGGAGCATTCCACGTAGCCGTCCCCGTCATCATCGGTTTCACCCGGAGGAATAGCTCCGTCGCAATCGTCATCGAGGCCGTCGCACCCTTCAGGTGCTCCCGGGTGTACCGAAGCACGCGTATCATCGCAATCGGTGTGGGTGCTGGCATAACCGGTGGGTGGCGGGGGCGGTGCGGTGCAAGAGGCGGTCACCGTCACGGTGAAGGTTCCGCCGTAGGCGCCGTCGCCATCGCTGTCGGCATCCAGGTAGAAGGTGTAGTCGAGCTCGTCGGTGGTGCCGTCGCAATCGTTGTCCTTGCTGTCGCAGAGCTCGGCGGCTCCGGGGAACACGGTGGCATCGCCGTCGTCGCAATCATCACCGCCCACCACGAGCGAGCCCACGGGCCAGGTTGCACCGGTGAAGGTGCACTCCACGTAGGTGTCGTTGTCGTCGTCGATCTCGGTGCTGGAAAGCGATCCGCTGCAATCGTTGTCCTTGCCGTCGCAGAGTTCAGGCGCACCGGCATGCACGGTGGCGTCCCCATCATCGCAATCGGTGTGGGTGCTGGCATAACCGGTGGGTGGCGGGGGCGGTGCGGTGCAAGAGGCGGTCACCGTCACGGTGAAGGTTCCGCCGTAGGCGCCGTCGCCATCGCTGTCGGCATCCAGGTAGAAGGTGTAGTCGAGCTCGTCGGTGGTGCCGTCGCAATCGTTGTCCTTGCTGTCGCAGAGCTCGGCGGCTCCGGGGAAAACAGTCGCGTCGGTGTCGTCGCAGTCATCGCCGACATGGATGGAGCCGCTGGGGCTGTAGGAGCTGGGTGGGTTGCACGAGAAGATCACCGGCGCACCGGCAGGGGCATACAGGTCCCCGTCCGCGTCGAGCGTGTAGCTGTCCGTCACGTCCTCATCGGCGATCAGGTCACAGTCGTCATCCACGCCGTCACAATCGTCGTCCACCTGCGCGGGGTGTACGCTGGCGTCAGTGTCGTCGCAGTCCCCCCCGTTCGTCACATAGCCTGAAGGCGGCGCAGAGCAAACGAGGCTCACGGTGACGCTCACATCACCGTAGGTGTCGCCGTCGGCATCGCGGTAGAAGACGTTGTCGCCCTCGTTCACGAGTCCGTCGCAGTCCTCATCGCGGTCACCACCGTCGCAGATCTCCGTGGCAGCGGGATGTACGACGGGGTCGGCGTCATCGCAATCGCCACCGCCGATGACCAGGGAACCAACGGGCCAGGTGGCACCGGTGAAGGTGCATTCCACATACCCGTCGCCGTCGTCGTCCTGTTCCATGGACGAGACCACGTTGCCATCATCACAGACCTCGTTGTAGGGCGCGTAGTCGTTGCAATTGTTCGCGCGTCCATCACAGAGTTCCGGTGCTCCCGGGTATACCGTGGGTTCGGAATCGCAGCAATCCCCCGCACCACCGCCAAGGCTCACCATATCGCTCACCAGGTGGTGGAGCGTGGAGGGCGGGCTGCAGGCGCTCACCTCGGAACCGGTCAGGTAGAAGTTGTCGCCGTCACCATCGATAGCATAGGGATGCGAAGGGATCACCTCCAGCATGACCGGTGTGCTGCTCAGGCTCGGAGGACCGGTGACGCAGGGGCGTGAACTGGTTACCTGCACATAGAGCGGATTGTTCTGCACCCCGTTGTCCTCATAGAGCGGGTTGGTTGAACTCTGCACGAGCGCCCCGTTCAGGTAGAAGTCGTACTGCGTTTCACCCGGCGGACGCATGGCGTCCGTGGTGCCGTCGCTGAAGGTGGCCGTGGCGGTAAGCTGGCGCGATGTGCCGGAGCAGGTGGGGTTGCTGCCGCTGCTCACATCCAGGCTCACCGAACTCAGGCTCGTGCTCAGTGTAACGCTGAGTGGCACGTCCGGCGGCGATTGCACGCTGCCGCTGTTGCTCACGCAGCTGCGCGAACTGGTCACGCTGCTGGCGCTTACCGAGGAGGAGGACGCATCGGCCGTGAATCCGAAGTTGTGGCCGGTGATGGTGATCACACCGTCGGTCCAGGTGGCGCTCAGATCGTTGGTGGCGCTGGAGCCATCGCTGTACAGACCGGTCAGGTGGAATTCCATGGACGAGCCGGAGCAGGTGCTGGAACTGCCTATGGTCTGCTCGATGGCCAGGCTGCTGGGGTTGATGCTCAACGTCGGGATCACCACCAGGTCGATGCTGTTGCTGCTGGGCACATCCGAATTCGTCACGCACTGGCGTGAACTGCTCACGGAGACAGAGACCTGGCTGCTGGCCGGATCCGCCACGGAGAAGAACGCTCCGCTCGGGATCGTTCCACCGCCATAGGACCAGGCATAGCTAACGTCGCTGTCATAGCTCGTACCATCGCTGTACGTGCCGACCGCGTGGAACTCGAGCGAACTGCTACTGCAGGCCGGGTTCGTTCCGCCCGTCTGGCTCACCGTTGGCGGATGCAGGCTCACGCTCGGGTCCACCGTGATCGGCAGATCGGTGCTGCTGCTGCATTGGGTGCTGGCGTCCGTGAAGGTGGCGGTGATGGTGGACATGCCCGGGGCTACACCGGTCACACGCCCACGCGAACCGGGCGCGTTGCTCACCGTGGCCACGGCCTGGTCGCTCGAGGACCAGACCACGCTGGCGGGGCTGGTGTCCAGTTGGAGTTCGCTGCCGTCGCAGACGGAACTCCCGCCGGTGATGGGCGAAGGCGGCGCAGGAGGGGCGTCCACTGTGATGGAAAGCGTGGCCTGGCCGGTACATGCGCCATCGGTAACCGAATAGCGGGCGATGACGATGCCGGCGATCACACCGGCCGTGATACCCCCGGCGCTCACTGTGGCGATCGCGTTATCGTCGCTGCTCCATACACCACCAGGAGTGGCACAGGAGAGCTGGACCGGTGTGCCGATGCACAGGCTTGAACCCGGCGGGATCCCGGTGATCGGGGCCACGCTCGGCTGGGAGGTGATCACCACTTCCACGCAGGCACCGCTGGCACAGACCGTGTAGGTGCCGGGCGCGCTGGATGACAGGTCGATCACGCCGGTCTGGGGATCGAGTACGAGGCTGCTGCAGGCACCGTTGGTACAGGCGAAGAGCGCCCCGGACCCACCGCTCAAGCTGGGTGTGGCGGTACCGGAAGTACAGTAAGGGGATCCCGGGTAGTCCAGGCAGACCGACCCGCCGGTCGGCACGTCGGTGCCACCGGTGCAACCCAGGCATTCGGTGGCGCCGGTCACCGGACTGTAGGTGCCCGTCGCGCAAGCGGTGCAGGTGGTGGAGCCGGTGGTTGAGCTGAAGGAGCCCGCCGCGCACGCCGTGCATTCGGTGGCGCCGGTGGAGCTGGAGAACTTGCCGGCCTCACAGGCGGTGCAGACGGTGGCGCCGGTGGAATTGGAGAACGAACCCGCCGCGCACGACTGGCATTCCGTGGCGCCCAGCACATCGGAGAACGAGCCCGCCGCGCAGGCCGTGCAGCTGGTGCTGCCGGTGGTACTGCTGAAATGCCCCGCGGAGCACTGCAGGCATGTTTCGGCCCCGACCACATCGCTGTACCGGCCCGCAGGGCAGGGCACGGCGGGGGCCGTACCTCCCGCGCACGAGGAACCCGCCGGGCACAGGCTGATGTCCGTGGCCACCTGCAGGCTGTTGATCGTACTGAAAATGAGGTAAGCGCCGGGGTTGGCGCCGCAGCTCGCGGCATTGAAGAGCGGACTGCCGGTCACGGTCGCCGTGGCCTGGCAAGCGTCGCTCTCGTCAGCGATACCGTCCCCGTCGCTATCCAGCCCGAAGGTGGCCGTGATGGTGGAGGAGGAGGAGACCGTGCTCACGCATGTTCCCGTGCCGGTGCAGCCGCCGCCGCTCCAGCCCGTAAAGGCCGAACCCGCGTCAGCCGTGGCCGTCAGGGTGACCACGGTTCCCGAAGCGAAGTCTCCGGAGCAGGTGGAACCGCAGAAGATGCCGGCCGGTGAACTCGTTACCGTTCCGGCACCGGGGCCGCCGCGTGCGACCGTCCAATTGTATATGGGCAGGAGGTTCGAGCACCCGCTGATACTGAGGTCGTCGATGCGCCAGTTCACCGTGCCGGAGCCAGGGTTGCCCGCGCTGCCGTAGCCGAACAAGCGGAAGGTGATCGGCTGGTCGCCCGCACTGGCAACGCTGAGCCCGATGTTGCTCTTCGGGCTCCAGATGCTGTTGGCCAGGATCGCACCCCCGGCGATCTCGGTCGCATAGTTGTCCGTGCTGGCACGCAGCGAGTAGGCCACGGGGCCGGTCCCGGTGGATCGCGTGCCGAAGCTGATGCTGTTCAGGGTGAATCCGTAGGTGGCGGCAGGTGTGACCGTGAACTCGAAAAAGGCGCTCCCGTTCGGGTCGATGTTCAAGACACCGGCGCGCGCCGCGATCCCGGCATTGAACTGGCCGGAGGCGCCGCTATTGTTGGATTGGGAGGTCGAGGAAAGCAGGGTGGTCGCCCCGAAACTGTTGCCACCGGTCAGGCTGCCGGCCGACGCGTTCACCAGGGCGGAGGAGGAGGGCGCGGCGTTCCCGCTTGCAGTACCGAAATTCCAGGAGGCCGCCGGTGCCGTACCGGCGCACACGCCACAACTCACGTAAACGTCGTTGATGGTGCACGCGCTGCCATCGTCGCAGGCGTTGCCGGGTTCCACCACGCCGCATCCGCAGGTGCCGGGCGCGATCTTGCTGGGGTCGTTGGGGCAGCCGTCCGAGCAGTTCGGAACGCCATCGTTGTCGCTATCGGTATTGTCCGGTGTACCCGCGCAAACACAGCTCGTGTTCAATACGTCGCCGGTCGTGCACGCATCGCCATCGTTGCAAGCGCCCCCGATCTGCCCGGCGAGAGCGGGGCAGTTGTCGTCGGCATCGCAGACCCCGTCACCATCCGTATCCTGGAACGTGCCAGCGCAAACGCAGGCGGCGCTCCAGAGATCGTTGATGGTGCAGGCGCTCCCGTCATCACAGGATGTTCCGGGCAAGGCCGATCCACCGGCCACGCCGTTGCAGTCCGGACCGCTCGCGGGGTTCACCGTGAAGTCCGCGCTGTTGGAAGGCGTCACGTTGCCGGTATTGAGCACGGTGATGGGGAACGTGCCCACGGAGGTGAGATCCGTACTGGGAATGGAAGCCATGAGCTGCCCGCTGTTCACGAACGTGGTGGTCCGCGCGCTGCCGTTCCAACGGACGGTGGAAACGCCGCTGATGAAGTTCGAGCCGTTCACCGTGAGGGTGAAGGTGCCGCTGCCAACCGTAGCGGAAGTGGGGGAGATGCTGGTGACGGCGGGCGTTGGCGGAGTGTAGGACGTCCATGCGATATCATCAACGATCACTTGCGACGCTCCCGTACTGCGGATCTCCAGCACGACGTTGCCCGTGACATTGACAGCATTGGAATAGTTCTGAACGACGCTGCTCGTTGAATTGACGGTGATGGTCGAGCCGACCTGTGTTCCATTCACCCATACCTCGATGGACCGGGCCCCTGTTCCAGTGAAGCCACGGACATAGTTGAATGAAAGCGTGCCCATCCCGCCGGAATAAGTAGGCGAAGTCACGGTCCTCGGGTCGTTCGCAGTGTTCCCGAAACAGATCGCTTTACCGGTCAGTGTCTGATCGGTGCGCGCTCCTTGAGCGGTCCAGGTCACCGCGTTCGTGCCGGTCCACGACCTGGACAAGTAACTCGTCGCTGATGTGGTTGGAAGGTTGGTGAAGTCTTCAGCACCCTGCGCCCACCCCATAACGGAGCAGAGCATCATGCCCAGGAGCAGGGTGGGCCGGGTGAAGAATGCCGGACATCGGGTGGTGGTTCGGGCGTTCATGGTCAACGGATCATGGGTTTCAGAAAGGGTTCGGAAAGTCGGAGACAGTCAACCGCAGGTGTCGGTTGCTCGCCAGGGGTTGCGAAAGGCGGAAAGCGGGACCGAAGCACGGGCGCCAGCATGACAGCACGGTGAGCACAGGGTTATGCCTGCGTGTAGAAACAAGGTCGCCAGCGCGGGCATGGGCAGTTGGGCGCTCACGCACCTGCTGCGCGCGAAAGAGAGGTTGGACATGCGGGCCGTTCAGCACGAAAGGGCAACCAAGCTAGGCGAACGTGGTGGAACGGCATGGGGTCTGTTCATAATTCTGGACCCGGCATGAAAGGCGCTCGCGACCGTCGGGCAGGGCACATGGGCCGCCTGTCCAACGGGCTCCCAAGCTCTATGCCCGCAATGCCTTGAGTGGGATCACCGGAAGCCTGGTAAGATGCGCGCAGGCCAGGCACAGCGGCAGGAGGCCGAGGTCAACGCTTGACCACGCGCTCCACGGAACGCACACCGCCCACCTCCAGTTCGATGAGGTATACCCCGGTGGCGGCCTGGGAGAGATCCAGTTGCCAGGGCGACGAACTGTTCAACCGGGCAACGGGACTGGTCACCTGGCGTCCCAGCGCGTCGGATACCCGGGCGCGTACCACGCCGTTGAGCGTGGTGGTGATATACACGAGGCCGTTGGTCGGGTTCGGCCATACAGTGGTAGCGGTATGGGCTCCTCCATCTTCCACGGACGTATTGAGTTCACCCGTGCAGACGCAGCTTTCCGACCACACATCGTTCTCGGTATCGGGGTTCTGGTCGTCGCAAGCTGTACCGGGCAGCGCGGTGCCACCGGGTACACCCAGGCAATCGGGGGTGCTGCAATCACCCACCAGCACTGGGGTCCCATCGATGATACCGGTCGCATCGATCCCGCCAAGCGATACGAAGTAGTCGCGCGCGTTGCCCGGCGCATCGGTCCACGCGTCGTTCACGATGTTGAATTCCGTGCATCCGGTATTGTTCTCCACAGGCACGCTCATCACCAGGGACCATTCGTCCTGGGGCAGAGTGCATCCGTAATCGGCGAGGAAATCAAGGCCGAAGGAATTGTACGTGCGATAGTTGAAGCCGGTGGGCACGTCGTCCAGCAGGGGGTTCGTCTCCTGCGGTGTCGCGCTGATGTTGATCGCGTCGGGGCAGGCGTTCACCCGCGTTCCCAATGTGGCAGGTGAAGTGGTCACCCAACGCAGGGTGAAGGTGAGCCCGCTGAGCACATCGCCGAAGGAATCGCCGTTGGCCCTGAGGTAGACCTCCAGTACGCTGGGATCGTTGGTGCTCTGGCGCAGGTCGATATCCACGACCGGTGGATCCTGGGCCATCACGGCTGTCGGAGCGCACGCGAACAAGGGAAGGATCAGGAGGGCGGTACGGAGTGCGGGATGGGCCATATGAAGAAGGTTCAAAAGTGTCCGATCAGGAATGCGGATGGCGAAGGTAAGTCGGCCGATGCTGTGCCCGCCCGCCCGGCGACGGATGATGGGAATGCAAGGACGAACGGGCGCAACGGGTGTCTACACCGGATCTTTCAAAGGGCTGTGAGCGGCTTGACCGGAAAGGGACCCGTGTTCACCGGCAATCAGGTCCGCCCTCATCGCCAGGTCCCAGGAGACGGAAGCGCTTGCCTCCGAGCACGACCTCTCCGTTCTCGGTCAATGCGATATCCCATGAGGAGATCTGTCCGCTGGCCTCGTGCAGTTCGAGCTGAAGCCCGTGGTCGCTCCTGGTCACGTCCCAGGTCCCGGCCGCGCGTTCGGCATCCGGCGCGGCGGCACTTCCCCCGTCGTCCCCTACCTGCGTCCGTGACTCCGTGACGTGGGAGCCTTCGCCGGAAGGGCAGAGTTGGAATCGTTCGTAGAACGTGGAATACGCGTAGGTGGTCCCGCTGCCGCCCGAACTGTTCGCTGATCGGTACAGGACGCGCCCCATCAAGGTCTGGCGGAGCTGCTCCTCCTGCGGGCCGCGTGACCTGTTCATCAGGGCGGCCACTCGCTCTTCACGTATCGCATTGAGTTCGTCCGCGCTCGGCACTTCCGCGCTCTCGAGCAACTCCAGGGCCTTCGTCTTGGCGCGCTCCAAGAGGGCATCATCCGCTTCTACGATGACGGCGATGGCCATCAGGGTGCCCATGGGGATCCGGTCGCCGAAGATGACGTACCTGTATTGCAGGATGGATCCGTCCGACTTGTCGCGCTGCACCGTCATGAGGCCCCACCGTTGCGTTCCGAGTGGTTCCGGTTCCCCGACGGCCACCAGCACCGAACCACCGAGGTCCACGCCTTCGGAAAGCCGCTGTACCGATGCTTGAGCATCCGCTTCATAGGTGATCAGTACTGTGAGGTCGCCTGTGCGCGAACGGAAGGCGTTGTCCTCCTTGCCTTTCACCAGGTCCCCGGGCACAGTGACGCATACGCCGACGCGGGCGATCAGGACTTTGCCCGGATCCCGCTCCGGGAGCCCGGAAGCATCGTTCCCCGCGGACATGGCCTCACTGCATGCGGAAAGGTGCAGTATGGAAAGGAGCGTGACCGGTACGAGGAGGCGGCGGATCATTAATGTGGTATGGTTTATCGGGGTTGAACGGCGTAGGGAGGGAGGCTCTTTCCGGTCTAGTGGAGGGCATGGAGGTAGCAAGCAATGCACAGGAGGCTTGCGGCACCCAGGATGCTGAACCGGAGCCGTCGCAACGTGCGGACCATCATGCGCTCGAAATGCTGCTGTGCTGTCAGGGTCCGTTGTGTGTGGTCGAGTGTGCGCGCCATGATCTTCGATGTATGATGCGAAGCAGGGCGATCCGCCGATCCGGCGCGAGCGTGGGCTAGCCGGTGGCGTGTTCGGGTGAACAAGTGGCGGACTGAACCGTCCGTTCCCCCGCTCGGCGCAAAGCGGAGCTTGTGTGCCGCAATCGGTCGGCCGGGGAATGCTGATGAGAAGCGGGTCTAGCGCGGGGGCGCGGGATAGGATCGGGAACCTATCGGATCATCGCTGGCCGGGCGATGTGTCCTCGTAAGTGGACGAGCAGGACCCCGGCGGTGGGGCCGGGATCCTGCATCGACCAAGCGAAGAACCACCTCCGCCCCCTCAACAAAGTACCGGTCCGAAGACGCGATGTGCGCGTCATCTTTCGTGCTCGATCACTACCAACGGTGTGCTTTTTGTCGAATTCTCCGCAATAACGGACAAGAGATAGGTGCCGGCTGGTGGCGCGGTTTCCGGGCGGAGGACGGACCGGAACACGGGTTCATGTGTTTCTATCGTTCGAGAGCTCATGACCCTGCCACCGATGTCGACCAGATCGAGGCGCACAGCCCCTTGCTCAGCACCGCGTACATCCACGTAGATAGGTCCTGCGCTCCATGGATTGGGGGTGACCGACAACGAGAGAGCATGCTCAACCTCATCAGCGACCGATGCCGCCACAACTCGACCAGTCCGGTCGAGGCCGTTCAATGAAAGGTAGAACGCCCCATTGTGCGCGCGGTCCCTCGCCCAGTCGTCGTTGATGATGTGCGGTTGTTCAGCTTCTGTTGCACGGAGCGTGGCCACCGTGTAGCTGATCCCGCCCTTCCAGACCTGTCCGATGGAGGCGAGCGTGGACATCCCGATACCGGAGAAGATGCGGTAGCGTTCCGTTCCCACGATGTGTTCACCGCCCGAAGGTCCAAGCGCGACGAGTTGGCGCATCGCATCGGTCTGTTCCAGGGTCATCTGCCGCCCGCCCCCGTCGTCCGTGCGGCCGAGGGTGAAGGACAAGGCGGAGAGCAGGCCGTTGAAATCGCTGTCAGGGGTGATGCGCAACTCGATGCACCCGGGTGCACCGGGATACAGGCCGATGTCGACCGTGGGCTGTGCGACCACAGTGACCCCAGCACAGGACCATGCGCCGATGCCGGCCGCCAGGAAGAGAAGATTGGGTTTCATGTCGTGTGGTATTGCTCGGTTCGTGTTCAGGGATTCTGCCCCTCACGGATGTGGTTGGGCATTGTGCTGCCGACGTTCAGGAGGATGGGGTCGCGATCGTTGCGGGTGCCGGTGTATTTCACCCGGCCATCGAGGTTCACGTCCGCATTGTGGTAACCGTAGATGACGTGGTTCGGTGTTTCACCGCCGATGGTCAGCAGGATCGGGTCACGGTCATTGCCGGAGCCGGTGTACTGTACGCTGTTGTTGAAGTTCACATCACCGCACCAGAGAGCGCGTCGTGTGCCGGTCGCGCACCGGGCATCCTCGCCATAGGTGTCGAGCAGGGCGTTGGTCAGGTCCACGTCCACGGTCCCGCTTGCGAAGGTTGAACCTTGGGCGGTCATGGCCCCGAGGTGGTTGCGGTGGAGCACGGCGACATGGTAGTCGCCTGCACCGATGCCGAACGTTACCGGCGAGTATCCGTCGACATCGACGATATCGCCATCGCGCTGCACCAGAGCGCTACGGCTCGCCATGACGATGCTGTTGTCCGATGCATCACGGAGCTCCACGAGCACCCAATCCACGATGGCATCATTTCCTTGAACGGACAGTACGGATGATGTGGTCGTTTCACCGCCGCCGGAACCTGTATGGGTGTACAGCAGTGCGGTGAATGGCTCGGAGAGGGGGAATGTGGCGGAACGACGCAAAGAGTCGATCATGAGTCCTCCGGACCAAGCGCCCTGCAGGAGGACCTTCGCCCTGAGCTGTGCGAGGTACGCGGGTTGGATCGTCCAACCGACGGCCGCCGATCCAGACCCACCCATGCCGCTGCTCGCTTTGTGCAGGGCGGACAGGTCGAGTTGGATCTCATAGGCCCCGACCGCTGTGGAGACATCGGCCATCCCGCTTACGGAGTACGCATTTCCGCCAAGCGGTGTGATACTGAGCGACGTGGTTCCCAGGGGAACATTGTCCCTTCGGAATGACAATGCGGAATGCAGGTTCTGCGGGTCGAGCAGGTCCGTTGGGAATTGGATGGTCAGTCCGGACGGTTGCGCGAAGAGTTGCTGACCATCAGGCTCGAGCCAGTTGGCGGTCAACGGCAACTGGTCGATGTACAACACCTTCGTTGCGGCGGCACTACCACCGGAGGCATCGATGGCGACGATCTTCATCTCCACGTTGCCGCCGTTCGGGAAGGTCACCGGGGCGACATGCGGACCGGTCGCGACATTCTGGCCGGTGAACAGCACCTGCTCCGTGCCGAATGATACTTGTGATACGGTCACCTGCGCGGCGTTCGAGCTCAGCTCATAGAGCGCGTCGAAGGAATTGGCGGAGGTGATCCCGTCCGTATCCGAGGTTCCGAGGTCTGGGTCGATCCCCAAGTCGGTGATGCTGATCGTCGTGGAGCGGTCTACGGTCCATGTGGCGAGGAGGTCGCCACTACCGGTGTTCCCTGCCGCGTCCGTCAGGTTCATCGCGCTCACGGTAAGCTCGTATTCACCTTCGGGATAGGTCGCCAGCCCGAGATCGGTCAATCGCCATTCGTCGTCATCCACCTGTGTGAGCTGGTCGATGGCCAGAGTGATGGGCAGGTCGTCACGGGTCAATTGGACCGCTCCGGTATTGAAGCCGGTGACGGGTTCGGAGAAGCGTATCCCGACCGACGTGCGGTGCTGTTGATCGAGTCCGCCATCGATCGATGGAGTGAGTTCGGCCACGGTTGGGCCTGTACCATCGAGCGTCAACAGGACGGACTGTTGCTGTTGGCCGAAGACGAGATCTGTTGACCGCACGTTGGGCACGTCCACCACGACTTCATAGATGCCGTCCACGCTGAGAACGTTCTGAAGGCCGACAACCTGGAAGAGGGTACTATCACTGTTCACGCGCGACACCGTTATCGCTCCAGGTTGCGGCACGTTGTTGAGCAGGACACTGATGCGGGCCGGCGTCAGGCTGGTCTCATCGATGGGTAGATTGAACAGCAGATCGATGGTCGAGAAGACGTTGTCCGTTGTTCCTCCGGGAAGGCCCTGGAAGGATTGTATGGCCGGGACGGATGGGAACTGGGTCCAGGAGACCTGTCGCCCGCTTGTACCGCTGATCCCGTATTGGTCCGTGACGTCTGCGGCCTGGGCGATGAAGGTGTACTGCCCGTTGCCCGTTGTAAGTGTCGAGAGGTCAACATCGAAGGTGTATCCGTCCACCGGAGAGATCGTCACCGAACCGTTCATCAGGTTCGGCCCGCCTTGGAAGGTGAGGCTCAGGTCCGCTGTGGTGAAGGATGCGGGATCGATGACCTTGTCGAAGACCACTTGGAGTTGGCCCACCGCCACAGCGCTTACGGAGGTCGGTGCGCCGATGATGGTGTCCACCTGCGGAACGTCTGTGTTCCTCGGCGCCCACACCACGGTATAGGTGGTGGGCGAAACGCCGGCGAGCGGATCCACGATGTGGAATTTGTTCTCATAGACCGGTTGCTCCGTTACCGGAAGCGTCACGAAGGTCAGCCACGCGTTGTCCAACGGGATCGCTTGTGCGTCCTGGCGGGTCACGCTCACGAGGTCATAAGCGCCTGCACCCGGGTCATCCAGCTTGATGTAGTTCCACCCTGGTTCGGTGGCGGTGAGGGTGAGGGTATTGGTGAACGTTGGTGGTCCGACCGGCGCGGAGAAGTTGCCGGATGCTGCGGGGATCACCTCCGCCGTCGAGTTGCCTTGCGAGAAGTAGATGATGTCTGGCTCGTCGGTCGCGTCGAAGATGTCGTTCACAAGGAAGTCGTTGATGCCGTCATCGGCATCGCTGTAATCACGTATGCTGCGCGTGAGCTCATGCAGCTCCACGCCCTGGACCAGGCTCAGTTCCGGGTTGCCGAAGCTGTTGGCATGCACCACGCTGGCCTCGTAGCTGACGAATTTGCCGAGCAACGAACTGGTGAAGTACCACTGACCAATGCGGGTCTGCAGCGCAGGGATGGTGCCGAAGTCGATATTGGTGATACCGAGCTGTTCAGGCTGTCCTTGCAGGTTCGAGCCGACGAGCTCGAAGTTGATGGCCAACCCCGACTCGTTCTCCACGATCTCCGGTTGGGCCGAGGAGATCGTCATGTTCACCGCCGGGCCGTAGCCGTCGTTCTCCACCATCACAGCGAGTTCCGCCGGGATGGAAGCCTCCACTTCCGGAGCGGTCAGCGGATCATCGCCCAGGATGTTGCGCTCCATGAAGTAGTGAAGCATCAGGTCCGGGCTCGGGTTCACCATGAGGGTAACGGCCGCAAGCGGCAGCGTTGTCATGTGCTGGTTGAAGGGATCCCAGTAGGTAACCACGCCACCGAATGAATAGGGAGCGGCAACAGTGGGTGCTGCACCCGGTTCAGGGATGAAGAGGAACTGCACGCCACCATGCTCCTGTGCGGGGATCATGCCCGTTCCGGTCACGTCGCTCAGGTTGGTCAGTTGGTCCACGTTGATCTGGAAGAGCCCGTTGCTGGGCACGCCGTCCTCGTTCTGGATCATTATGTCCACGGTGAGCGAATCCAGCGCGTCCGTCGGATGCCCATTGAAGATGTCGAGCGTTCCGGAGAAGGCTTCGCGCGTCATGGTCACCGTCTGGCTGAGTTGGACTGTAACGGAGGCGCAGACCGCTTCACTTTGTATGTCGGTGATCTCCTCGGCGGACTGGATCGTCTGGACGTACATGTTCAGAATAGAGCTGTATCCATTGTCCAGAGCGTATTGGAGAGCTTCTTGAATTTCGACGAGGTAGTCGTTGAGCACGGTCGTGTCGAGAATGTCGGGATAGGTCGTGTTCGGAACGTATATTCCTTCGTTGTTCGCGGTGATGGTCATGTTCCAACGTTCGAAGAACTGCTGGAGGAGCATGGGGTCGATATCGGTGCCGCCCATTGTGGCAGCGATGCTGCTCTGTTGCCCGCTCGAAAAGGAGATGTGGTCTGAGACATTGGGTTGTAGGAGGACGTACAGGTCGCTCCAAGAATCGGCGTTGACCAGGTCTCCGTAGTAGTACTCAGCTCGCTCTTGGATGGCGAAAACGGCTTGCTCCGTCATTGTCAGATCGTCGGTGATCTGCTGAAAGGCGGATGCCACGGACCTATGGCTCGTCGTGAAGCTGTGGGGAGCGACCTCGGTCAGTGCGCAGGTTTCGGCGGCCTCAATCACCCTTCTTGCACATGATAGAGCCCCATCGCCCAAGGCCTGATAGAACTTTCTCTTCAACATGCTGAGAAGAGCTTCGATGCGGCAATCCAGCATTTCCTCGACCGAGGTAGCTCCAAGTACGCAGACTTGCTCATCACCTACGAGAAGGATGTCGCTCACATAGCTCTGGCCAAAGCAGCCGGCCAAAGCCGCAGCCAAGTCCTCTATGCATTCCATGCATGACTTCCTTTCCGTGACCATCGGGACCGATCCGTTCTCATCGAAAGCTGGAAGTTCGATCGGGTCAGGACAAAAGGCGCAATCGATGTCGACGCCATTCCCGTTTATTAGGTCGCTGATGTCGGTGTTGCCCCAGGCCATCGGGCAGTTGCGGCCTGTGTAGGTGTATAGCTCCCCCCCACGTGTCCATAGGCCGGTCGTCAAACTGCAGTAGTACCAATAGATGACACCTGCGAAGTCCTTGCACGGGAGTTGCTCGCTGGCAAGATGCTGATACTGGTATGCTTCCATCCCAAGGAACTCGGAGATGGTACCCACGCTCTGGTGCTCTTCCTGGCCCGGCGCCAGTGGCGTTTGTCGCAGGCGCATGAGCACAGGTACTTGGATGCTCTGCAGGGCGGCCAGTTCCGTGGGTACATAGTTGGTGATGAATTCGTATTCCGGGTCGTTCTCCGGGAGTGTGAGCGTTACGTCCTGCGCCGTTATGAGCCCGTGGTTGGTGAGCGTCGCGTTGAAAGCGAAGACCTCCTCGCCCGTGAGGTGCGGCATGGTGTCCGGTACCTCGATCGTCACCACCGGCATCGGCACATTGGTTTCGAACTCCATCACGAGTTGTACATCGTATTCGTCCTGCACCCCAGTGGGTACCACGTTCCAGGTGAAGGTGATGGCCTGGTAGTTCAGGAACACCGTCTGATCGGAAGTGCTGCCGGGAAGTATCTCCAGAACCAGCTCGCTGGAGAGGTGCTGTGCTTTGGACACCGCCAACCGGTACAAGCCGGCGGGAATGCTGGACACATTGAACAGTCCGTTCTCATCGGATAGTCCTTGGGCGATCAGCGCGTTCGAGTAATAATTGCGGACTTCCACGCTGGCACCTTGAACGTGTGGCGAACCCGCGTCGAAGAAGGTGAACTGATCGACCACGTCCACGGTGAGCGAGCCGGTGGTTTCGGCCACCTTCGTGAAGGTGAACGGTATGCTGAATGAGTTGGCGTTCGCGCCGCTGATCACGATGGTTCCGTTGATCGGAAGATTGTACGGCACGGCGTCCAATGGGAGGAATCTCAGCGCCACAAGGCCGGTATCGCCAGCCGCGATCGCCGGCATGCTCACCGGGGTCACGGATTGCAACCAGGCCGCTTGAGGCAGGCTGACCTGCACCGTGCCCGTGGATCCGGCACCATTGTTCACCAGATGGAATTGGACGATCAGTTCGCCCAGGCTCGGTGAAACAGTGGCACTGATGCTGGTGATGTCCGCCATGATGTGCCCGCCCGGCGCCTGGCAGTAGTAGAGCACATCCTGTTCCTGGATGGCACCCTCGGTGGCGGAAACCTCCAGGATGGTCGGCTCATAGTTGTAGCCGGGAGTCAGCTCGGTACCAGTTACCGTGTAACCGATGGTGGCGGACGCAGTGCCTGCCAACAAGGGGACGGTGGCGAACTGTATGCTGGCCCCGCCGGGCAGAGTGGTGGATCCGAGCGTCACATCGGTGAGCGCGGTATTGCTGAGGTTCTCAATGGGGAGTGATCCCGTAAGCGTGCCGTTCAGCTGCACCAGGAACTGCGGGATGTTCCCGTTGTTGATCCGGACACCCAGAATGTCGAACGCGTCATGTTCTGTGGTCTGCTCCATACCCGGGAAACTCGCGCCGATGGTGTAGTGACCGGCTTCGTGCGGCAGCGGAACGAATGTGGCCGTGAATGCGCCTGTGGCATCCGTGGTGGTCAACACCTCACGGCGCAGTCCGTTCGTCAGCACGTAGACTTCCACCATCGAGTTGATGGCCGGGCTGTCATCAGGCCGGACGGCTGTGCCTGTTACCGGGATGGAAGCACCTTGCAGGAAGGTCGTTCCTGCCACTTGCGCGGTGGCGGTATAGCTCGGCATGATGGACACATCAACGGCAGGGGATGTGTTGTTCGTCAACAACAACTCGTTGAGGGCCGCATCCGGGTTCACCTGGAGCAGCAGCTTGCGGTTCCCGGGTAGGTCCGGCACGGTGGCTGTTCCACTGATGAGCGCGCTTTGCCCGATGCCGATAGCGCTGTTGATGGTGTAGTCGAACACACCCGGATCAGTGGATTCGACGATGCTGTTCTGGGATAGCACGGCATGAACGGTCGTCCCGGCCGGCGCGGAGGCGAAGCCCGTATTCACCACGGTGGCCTGCCAGGAGAATGTCCCGGTGGCGGGCCATAACGTCGTGCTTGGCACGACCGCGGTGATCTGCAGGTCCGGTTTGTTGATGTCGGTGACGATCACCCAGGAAATGCCCGAAGCGAAGCTGGCCGCGCTGGCCTGCACATAGACCTGCTGGCTACCGTCCGATACGCCGTCGTTGATGGTGGTGATGGGGACATCCACATAGGTGGCGCCGATGGGAATGCTCGCGGACGCAGGGAGCGTGAGTTCGTTCGTGTTCGAGGAGTTCAAGGACACGGTCAAGGCCGTGCCTGTCGAAGTATTGCGTAGCACCCTCAACGCGCCTGCGTTGGCGAGACCTTCAGCCAGGGTCACTGGCGTGGCGATCACGCTCAACGCGGGTCCATCGTTGTCCAGCACGACAAGCGACGTGGTAACGAAGCCGGCCGAAGTGGGCGGTGCACTGCATCCGCAACCGGCGATCTGGATCGCTGCCGTGATGGTCACATTGCGGAAGCCGTCAACGAGGCTGTTGTCCACCACGCCGATGGTGAAGTTGGCCTGGTTGGTGTTCGCCGGGAGCGAGAGTGACGAGGGTAGCAGGAGGGTTGCCGCGAGGTCTGCGGAGAGGCTGGCGGTGAACCCGATGGGATTGCTGCCAGGCAGCCGGTTCAATGAGGCTTGCACGGCGAACGCACCACCGCTCTCAGATACGGTATCGACCAGGAGCGTGAGGGAAAGTCCGGGGACATCATCATCGGTCACTTCGATGGAGGTCGTCGCGGGATCGTGGTTCGCGGCGCCTGCGGTGAGTTGTACTGCGATATCGATTTCCGGGGTCTGGTCCTGCGCGAGGTTCACGCTCACCGGTGCGGAAGTACTGCCGGCAGCGATCGTCACGCTGCTCGGCAGTGGGAAGCGCGACGGGTTGCCCGAGGTCAGATAGACCGTCAACGGAGCGGTGGGCATGAGCGAAGTGCTCAACTGGAAGTTGACGGTGTTGCCTTCCATCGCGGAGGTGGGGAGTCCTGTGAAGGACAGGGCCGGGGCATCATTGTCCATGGCGGTCACAGCCTTCGTATCGGAGAGGAAGCCGCTGGAAGAGGCGGTCACGGTAGCAGGGACCGGCCCTTCTACCAGCCCATTTTCCACGCACGAGATGGTGAAAGTCCGGCTCGACTGTCCGGCGAGGATGGTCACCGTTCCTGGGAACGAGAAGCGCACGGATTCCGTCATGTCAACCGCGATGGACAGCGCTGCGGAGATGGAACCGGTTCGCTGCACGGTCGCTGAAACGCTCGCCGCACCTTCATGAATATCGGTGGAGGAGAGGGAGAGCTTCAAAAGTTTTCGGACCGTCCAGGACTGGGCCTGTAGACCTGTGTTGTTGGCCGTTGAACCAGGGAGTTCTATCAACCCTGTGCCTGGTATCAATTCAACGACGAACCGGGCCTCATCCCCCACGATGAGCGATGCTGGCATGGTCAGTTGTACGCTACGGCCCAGCATTGAACCGGTCCCGAGCGGACTTCCGGCAGTATGGGACGCCTGGCTGATGAGCGTGCGGTTCACACCGGAAGACGACTCCATGTAGATACGCTCCGTCCAATTCACCGTGGCCGGTACATTCCCGATGTTGGCGACCTGCCAGGAGACGTTGACCAGGTCGCTCGGAGCGAGGGTGTCCTGGTCGGCGACCACGGTCTGCACCGCGACATCCGGTAATTGGAGCACACATCCGCACCCGACAGACCAGATGCCTGGAAGGCCTCCGCTGATACAACCGGTACCGGGCAAGGCGCTACCACCAGGAACACCTGCGCAATCGATCACCTGGCCGATGCACACGCACGTTCCGTTGATGACATCATTGCCGGTCGAGGCGTTGGCATCATCACAGGTCGATCCGACCTGCCCGGGCTGGTTCGGGCAATCATCGAGGCAATTCGCAAGTCCATCACCGTCATCATCGGGCGAGCCGTCCGAGATGTCCAGCGTGAAGTTGAACCCATCGGTCAACGTGTTCTCCTCGACGACCGCGTAGTAGACGGTATTCGCTGATACCGGATGCGTCAATGAGGAGGAGGCCATGTTCGCACATCCGGCCGGAGGGGTGTCGTCATCGAAGACAAGCGGGGCGCCCGTGGCATCCAGAAGATGCAATCGTGTATCGGCCTGGGATGGGCACGACTTGAGTGTCACGGCCGTGGCACAAGCACCGGTCGAGAAGGTGTAGAACACATCACGACCTGGACGGGCATTCGTGCTGCCGGGCGTGGAGGCGGTGGTGTATTCGTCGGTCCAGCAATTCGAAGCAAGGGTGTTCCCGTTCACCGAGGTTTGACCTGTCGCGCCGAGCGTCACGGGAATGGCGCTGGTGAACGTGTTTCCTAGGGGATCGGATGCGACCGTGAAGGTGAACGTGGAACAACCGATGGCATCACCGAAGACGTTCTTCGGAACAACGCGCCAGGCGTAGATCCCCGGAGGCAGAGTGCCGACCGCGAGTGATGCTCCTGTTTGGGCGGCACTGGCGAGCGTTGTGGCACTGGTCCCTGGATCGAAGTACACATCATACGATGACGCGGAGATGTCCGGTGGCCAGCTCAAAATGATCGCCCCGATACACACGCTGGTCGCGTTCGCCGGTTCCATTGGAGCGGTGATGCAGGAAGGCGGTTGCGGGGTGAAGTTCCGTATCGCGCAGCCTGTCGAGGTCCCGACGACATTCCGCCCGTTCACCTGCCAGTAGTAGGTTGTGCCTGCGGTCAATGGCGTCGCGCTGTAGGACGTGCCGCTCTGGTTGATAGCGAATGGCGGAACGGGTGTGGTTCCGAAGTACACATCATAGCTGGTAGCCGCCGCCACGGTTCCCCAGGTCAAGGCAGTGGGGTCCGTGCTCGCAATGGCGGCGTCAGCGGGACCGCTCAAGCCCGGGCAGGCTGGCGGGGTACCCGTGATGCAGACCGTGAACTGGCCGGTCGCTGAACTGCCGGCGGAATGGTAGATGCGTATGAAGTACGTGCTCCCAAGCGTCCAAGGGCCGTTGAACGTCTCGGATCCACCCGTACTGGAGGCGTTCGTGCAGGTGACCTGTGTGAGGATGCCGGTGCAGGTGTTGTCGCTACTACTGTATACCTGCAAGTGGGCATTGAAACTCCCCAGGCTTTGGACCGTGATGATGTCGGTGGTGCTGGAGGGAACGAACGAGTACCAGACATCATCGTCTGGATTCCCGCTGCAAGCCGCCTGTGGACTGGCTGTTGCTGAAACTGTGCTGCCGGCGGTCGTTGTGCAGGTCGCGGCCGGGTTCAGGGGAACAGCTCCACAGATGTTGTCGTTCGCCGGTGGCGGGACATATTCGCTCAAGCACAGGCTGAACTGCCCGCTTCCGCCGAACGAAGCGGCGTTGTGGAAGACACGGACGTAATAGTTCCCGGCTGCCAGTCCGTTGTTGGTATACGACTCCAACAGCCCCGCCCCGGTGGCGTTCACGCAGGCGATGTTCGTTGTGCCGTCACCTTGGAGCACCTGGAGGACGCCATCGTAAGCCGGTGAACTTCGGAGCGTGAGCGTGTAGTAAGAGGTGCCGTTGGCGGTGAACGTGAACCAGACGTCGTCATCCTCGAATCCGGCCGTTGTGGTGCATCCGGCCTGCCCGGCCCCGCTGTTGGTCGCGTTACGACTGGTGTAGTACGTTCCGCAATAGGTGGTGCAGGGTGCTGGATTGATGGGGAGGGTGAGCGCACCAGCGATGTTGTCGTTCGAGGGTGCCGCTATCCCAGGAGAGCCGATCGGTCCGGTGAATGCGCCCGGGGTAAGAGTGAACTTCGAGTAGCAGGTGGGCATTACCACATGGCCGTTCGAACTGCTGGCGGCCCAATGATTCGTCATCGCCGTTTGCATCGAGAACCGATCGGTCGCCGTGGTCCCGGATGGTGTTGTGCCGTTGTATCCGATGGTGAAGCTGTAAGCGCTGGTCACCGTGCCATCGGATCCTTCGAAGTTCCCGTAGATGAATTCGATGATGTCGCCCGCCTCGTAGAGCTTCACCTGGAAATTCAGATTGGGCCCGGCGATGTTGTATAGTTCAAGACCGGCCCATTCGATCGTGATCACCGCACTGCCGCTTCCCAGAGTTCCATCGATCTGGTAGCGCATGCACGCGTCACGTGTCGCGTCGGTTTGCCCGATCACCACCAGGTCGTCCCAGAACGGCGCGAGCAGCCTGTTCTGTCCGGTGTTCGCCAGGTCGTTCTGATACAGGACGGAGGTGTTGGAAGTGTTGAAGGTCATCCAGCCATTGGTGCATGCTTGGAAGCCTGAGACCGCGGTTCCTTGGTAGCGGAACGAGGTGCCTGTCAACGGCACCGTCGTGGTGGTGCGATCATCACCTGCGAGCCCGGCGGACTGCCAGGAGTAGGTCGATCCGCTCCCCCCGTTGGCGGGCAGTATCGATATGTAGCTCGCGCTGGTCGAGTAGGCCACATCATAGGTGGTGCATGTTCCCGGGCTCACGGTACAGACATTGGTATTGGCGCTCAGTCCGCTCGTAGGGCAGGTGATCCGGCATCGGTAGTAGCGTATGGAGGAGAGTGCGGGGGTCGTATAGCTCGATGTGGTGCTCCCGGTGCCGCCGGCCGCAGCCTCCCAGGCATCGGCCACCCCATTGTCATCGCTTTCCTCCCATAGGAACGCGACATCCGTCGCTCCATGACCGGTCACGCTGATGGAGGTGGAACCACCTCCCCCGCAGACAGAGGCCGTTGTGGGGATCGTTCCCGGTGATGGTGTTCCCGAACATGTGGAAGGGGGCGTCCACGTGTATGTGAGGCCGCTGGACGGTTTTGTGGCCGTGCTGGCCTGGTTGTAGAAGCAGGTCGAGAGTTTCGTTCCTGGAGTGGAAGCGCTCCAGCTCCCCCCGGAGAGTACGCTACGTGTGTTGAAGTCGCTGGTGGTGGCTCCTCTCAAACCGACCTGTCCGTTGTTCGTAGTGGACGCCGATACGGCGTTGGACCAAGTTCCGTACACCACCTCGACCACGTTCGTGGTCTGGTACAGCTTGATCTGCATGGCGATGCGCTCGGCGTTGGCGGTGGTGCTGTTGTACCGTCGTGTATCGGTCCATTGCACCGTGAATACACCGCTCGACGAGAGGTAGCGGAGATCCCCGAGGGGAGCGGTCCCTTGTGCCTGCAGGTCCCTGCTCCAGGCACAGACCGCCCCGGCATATCCGCCCGGGGATTGGACAGCCGCATAGTTGGTGGAAACAATGGGCGTGGTGCCGAAGGTGATGGCTCCATTGGTGGAGATGGTACATGTGGTGTAGGTCGCGCCATTGAACACGAAGTCGAATCCGATAGGCACGGCCGTGCTCACGCCATCATCCCAGGTGCCGGTCACAGGCTGGGTACCGCCGGCGATGGCCGTGTAGGTGCCGGCGGATTGGGCGAAGGAGTAGCTGCTTACCTGTGCTCGTGCGGCAAGTGACGAGGTGAACAGGGCCAGGGACAGCCAACGGCTCAAAGTTCTCATGGTATCGGGATGTTGCGTGGGTGGGTTTCCGACCATGCGAAATGACACACGGGTAATGATCCCATCAATCCATGAAAACCGTGATTTCTGTCCCGGAGAACAGGGTGTGGAGGCGACGACCACGTGATATTACCCTGGATCGGGTACTCCGCACCTTCGGGACCTACTCGATGATGGGGCACTCCACGCTCACCGTGGTACCCCTGCCGGGCCGGCTGTCCACCGCCATCGATCCTCCCAGACCGGCCGCGCGGCTCCTGACGTTCTCCAAGCCGATGCCCGGCCCCCGATCGTCCGGAGCGAAGCCGATGCCGTCATCCGTGACCATGATGTTCAATCGTCCGGGCGTCCTCGTAACGGCGATGCTCACTTCTCGGGCCTCCGCGTGCTTGAGCACGTTGCTGATCAGTTCCTGTACGATACGGTACGCCGCGATCTCCACGGATCGTTCGAGCCGATGCTCCAGGCCGAAGATCTTCAGCTCCACGGAAAGCCGCCCGCTGATATGTACGGTTTCTCGCAGGTCGAGCAGCGCTTTCTCAAGGCCGAACCGGGAGAGCGTGCCTGCCGCCATGTCGTGCGAGATGCGTCGGAGCTCTTTCACGGCCTCGTCCAGGAGTGCGGCGACCTTGATGTACTGCCGGTCCTGACGCATCTCGCCGAGCCGATCCTCCATCGCGTTCATATGCACTTTGATGGTGCTGAGCATGCTACCGAGGCGATCGTGCAGGTCTTTGGCCATACGGTCGCGCTCCTTTTCCTGGCCCTCCAGCATGGCGTTGATACTCTTGACCTCCTGCTGGCCGATGAGCCGGTCCACCTGCTCGTTCAGCAGTTCACGTTCCTTCCTGGCGAGGCGCTGCTTGGACCGCGATCCACGCCACAGCAGCATGGCGATGATCGCTAACAGGATCGCCACGCCGATGGAGACATCGCGTTGCAGGGCCTTCCGGCGGTCTTCAGCCTTTGCGAGCAGCAGGGCTTGTTGTTGTTCGGCGATGCGGCGCGACTTCCGCTCAGTACCGAACAGGACTTCGGACCGGGCGACCTCACCCGCATATCGGGCCTCGTTCAGCGAATCCATGACCGCGGAATAGGATTCCATATGCAGGATGGCGGCTTCGTGCCTGCCGAGGGCCCTGTACCAGTCGTGGAGATCCCACTCCATGTCGGCCATGGCCTGGGTGGCCTTGAGCCGGGCAGCGGTCTTCAGCGCGGCTTCAAGAATATCGATCGCCCGTTGGTGCGATCCGCTTTCCCAAAGCGCGGCAGCCAGGTGCTGGGAGGCCCTCATGCCGCCGCGCGGGTCACCGATGGAGTCAGCAAGGGTAAGCGCCCTTTGAAGGAAGTCGATGGCGTTGGCGCTACCACCTCGCTCGCGATGGATATAGCCGATGTGGGCGAGCAGCGAGACCTGAAGTTCCGGGCTGCGCGGACCAAGGGCCCGCAACAGGCTGTCGCACGTCGTGAGCGCCTCCTCGTACCGTTCGAGCATGATCGCTACGCTGCCCATGTTGTTCAGCGCGTTGTTGGCCAGGGCCCTCCAGTCATTGGCCAGCGCGGAGGTGAGCGTCGCCTTGTATTCCAGCAGGGCCTCATCGTAGCGCTGTTGGTGGTACTTGATGTTGCCGAGGTTCAGGCGGACCAGGCACTGTCCCCGGATGAAACCCGTTCGTTCGGCAGTTCGCTGCGCGGCGGTGAGCCGCTCGTACGCGTGTTGGAGATCTCCTTCGGCCATGTGGAGTTCCGCCGCGATGACCAACAGAACCACGAATTCCTCGGGCATGGTAACACTGTCGGCGGACACGAGTCCGCGCTCCACCGCGTTGAGGCCACCATGGTGGTCACCGGCCCAAAGGAGCACCTGCGCCCGGATCTTGTTCTCCACGGCGAGGAGACGAGGGTCCAGCGGTCCGGGCAGCTGTTCCAGACTGTCGAGCGCAACAGAACAACCGGGCATGTCGTCTGCCCGGAAACGCCCGCCAGCGAGTGCGAGAAGCCCGAGGGCCTTGTTCGACGGGTCGGTGGAGATGATGAGTTTCTCTGACAAAGCGAAAAGGCCGTCCACGTCGCTCTGATTGAAATGATCATGGAAAAGCGCGTAGGCGGTGGTGTCCAAGGACCCACCAGGGCCGTTCGAACCGGCCGTGGCGCTGATAGCGTATGTCGGCAGGCAGATGAGGATCGTGGTCCTCGAAACGATGGATGACCGGATCAGGAATCGTCGGATCCCCGTTCCCATCAGCGGCGCCCAAGATCCTGCGTGAGAGATCGGAGCATGTCCGCAGCGGAGGACAGCACCCGAAGGAGTTCCTGCTGCCGTAGCGCATAGCGTGGGATGTCCCGCCGATACCGATCGAGGATCCGTTGCGCGGTCAACCCGCAGAACTCGGGTCTATGGTAGCAGGGATCCCGCAGCCACTCCAGACTTTCCATGGCATCCAGGATCTGTTCGGCCGCGCCCTTGAGTGCCGGGTCGAGGCTCAGAACTCCGTTGAAGGAGGAGAGTGTGGACCCGTCATCGCAACGTCGTGCCGCATAGGGGGTGCTTCGCAGGTGATGGTTGCCCACCACGGCGTCGTCCCAGCAGTCAGCTGGATAGCCGAACGCCATACCCGGGTTTTCCTGGCCGGCCACATACATGCCTTTGATCCCGTTCAACCGGCAGGCCAGTTCAGCGTAAGTGTCCGGATCGCGCAGCGTGGTGTCGGAGGCACGGGGTACATCCTCGGCGATGATCACCGACCGATAGTAGTCTTCCAATTGGGCGATGACCTGATCGCGCATCGCCCGGCCCAACATCCAACGCCAACCATAGTACTTGGGCATCCCCACATAGGTCGCCCATTCGTCCGCGCTGTATTCGAGGTCATCGTTGCGCGCGGCATGCCCCCATTCATGCAAGAGGATGAAGACCAGCAACTCCTCCTTGACAGTGGCATCCCGCAGCAACCGTCGTGGTATGGCAAGTTGGATGGACGTCACCATTCCCGAGCCGCCGGATGTGTTCTCGGCATAGCTGACCATCGGGAACGGACCGATGTCATCACTGCTCTCGATGGTGACAGCGGAGGAATGGGAGACTTTGAACAGACCGAGATCGAAGAGCCGTCGCACGACGTCTACGACATTCCGGTCATACGCGCAGGTATCGGTGCTGTACCAGGTGACGTATCCGGAAGCGTCGATCCGTGCGATCGGTCCATTGCCGGCTGATCGGGCGGACCCGGCCCGTGCGCCGGAACGCATGTGGTACCGCGCCCGCTCATAGTCCGCCGAATCTCTCGTGTTGCGGTCCTGTAGAACCTGGCTGAATGTTCGTGCCAGGATGCCAGGACATTCACACGTACAATAGGCCCCCGACTTCTGAGCGAGGAGGAGATTTGCGTTCTCGGGTAGTGCTTCAGCACAGAGGCGAACGACCCCGGGTGAACTGCACATGGGGATCTGGCAGGTCGGGATCGCTTGCCCCCAACAAGGATCGACCATTGCTGCCAGCAGGCACACCAGGAGCCAGCAGCTTATGCGGCCCGCCCGGTCCATCGTTACTTGGACCTGATGAACCTGGGTTTCTGGCGCTTCGCATCCGTACTTCCTCCCGGGCCGCCGCCGCCGCTGCCTTTGACAGGCACGACCTCGCGGTGCCTCCGTCCGTCATCGACCGTTACGCGCAGGTCGAACTCGAAATCCCTGGCGCTGGGCACCCCGGAGTTCCATTCATCGCGACCATCCGATGTGCCGTGCGCGACGTAGGCGAATGTGAAGGTGTTCCCATCCACGCTGAGAACGGGTCCATGCCCATCCCGCTCCTGGGCCACATCTTCCGGTGTGCGGATGATGATCTTCCAGTACCCGTCCGTCGGGGCGGAGGATTCGACGGTGAAGCTCCAATCGTCTGCCATGGTGGTGGTGGTTTGGTTTCCGGTTCAATGGCCCCAGCCTCTTTCCACGGCGTACTTCACCAACCCTGCCGTGTTTCGCACGTCCAATTTATGCATGATGTTCCTGCGGTGCGTCTCCACGGTGCCAACACTGACGAAGAGGGCATCTGCGATCTCCTGGGTGGTCCGTTCCCGGAGGATGAGCCTGACCACCTCGATCTCGCGCTTGGTCAGCGACCCATAGACGGTTTCACCCTCGCGGTCCCTGATGCGGTCGCCCTCGAGTACGGTCAGATCCAGTTCGCGCGCTATGAATCGCCCACCGCGGGACACCACGCCCAAGGCGGTATGCAGTTCTTGCGTGGTCGTGGTCTTCAATAGATATCCGGAGACTCCGCTGTCCAGGAGTTCAAGTACGAATTCCCGGTGCCCGTACATGCTCAGCACCAGGATGTGCGTATCCGGGCAGGTTATTCGGATACGCCTTGTGGCCTCGATGCCGTCCATGCCGGGCATATTGATGTCCATCAGCACCACATTGGGCCGGAGTTCCTTCGCCAGGCGTACGGCCTCAACGCCGTTGTGCGCCTTGCCGACGACCCGCGCACCGGGCACCTGGGCGAGCAGGCTCTCGATGCCGTCGAGGAAGATCGATTGATCATCCACCAGCAGTATGGTATATCCGTTCTCCATTCCCTGGGCAAAGGTCACGGCTGATCGATCGAAGGTACAATACCGGAAAACCGTGAAAGACGGGAGCGTAATGGACGATCGGCTCCCTGAATAACGAACCCCGGCACTCGGGCCGGGGTTCAGAGGTTGGAGCGCGGTGATGCTTATACCATCTGCGCCTCGTCGAACTTCACACCTACGCGCAACTCGTTACGCACCACCAGTCGGCCGTTGATCGGGCGGAGGAAGTAGAGGGCGTCCACTTCGCTCACCGGTTCCGGCGCGGCGGTGATGGCCATGAAGCCGAGGTCCTTCGCCATGCTGAGCACCGCCTTGCGGTTGATGGCATCGAGCGAGTGTACCTCGTCGAGGAAGAACGGTACACGGCTCAGCGGGGTGCGCTCTTTGGGGTCCTCCTTCAGCATGCTGCGCAGCACGAGCAGGTTGAACAGCACCTTGATGGTGATCGCGGTACCGTGACTTTCCACCTGCAGATTGTCGTAGCTGTGAACGCGGCCGCCGCGTGTCGCCACCGTGAAACGCAGCGTGAAGAGGTCGCCGTAGTTCAACGTGAGGCGCTCGCTGAGCTTGTTGCGGAAGCTTTGATATGCGGCGTCGAGCTTGCCGCTGCTGTCGAAGAGGCCGGTGTGGTCCGTCTCGGCGAGTTCCTTCAGCGCAGCGACCAGTTCGTTCTGGTCCATCACTTCCATGCGCAGGCTCTCGAGGTTCGAGACGCTCACGTTGGTGAAGCGGCGGTTCAGTTGCTCGGCGGCTTGCTTGATATCGTTCAGGCCGTTCAGCACGTTCTGGAAGTTCGCGCGCAGCAGGTGCAGGTAATTGTCCCAGTCCTTGCGCAGCGTTTCCTCGAACGTCGGCAGCCCGTCGATCTGCTCGCGCATCAGGCGCACGGTCTCCTGCTCGTTCGGGCCGATGATGTCGCTCTTCAGCACCGCCTCGATCTTGCTGCGGAGCTGGTCCATCTCGCGGCTCATCGCATTGTGCTCCTGCATGAGCTTGCCGTAGAGCGCGATGGCGTCCTCGGCTTCAGCGGGCGCTGATACGGGCTCCTTGCCCTTCGCTTCCGGATCGGGCGGCGGCACGCATTGCTCCATCAGTTGCAGCAGGCGGTTGAAGCGCTCGTCCTCCTTGTTGAGCGCGGTGCGCTGCTCGTACAGCTTCACACCGATCTCCTCGAGCTTATCGCGTACTTCCTTGCGCTGGCGGTCGCCCTCGGTCTTCTCCTTGGTGAGCTCGCTGAGGCGCTTCTGCAAGCGCGGCTCTTCCACGCGTTCGCGCTGTAACGATTCCCAGCGGTTCAGGTTCAGTACGTGGGCGTCACACTCGGACTGCACGGCCGCACGCTCCTTGGCCAGGGTCTCGCGGTTCTCGATGGCGTCCATCAGCTTCTTCAGGCGGTCCTGCTCGGCCTTCAGATCGCTCAGCGCCTTCTTCAGCGCCTTCACATCGAGGAGCTCCTTCCAGGCCGTGCTGTTGTCCGGCAGCGGCAGGCTCATCACCGCGTCGCTGTACCTGTCGTTCTTGATGTTCTCGGCGATGCCCTTCAGCAGCGCGTCGATCTGCTTGCGCTTTTTGAGTTCCACGCCGCCCTTCTCCACGGGCTGCTTCAGGATCTCCAGGTTGAAGAGCTTGCTGAGGCCATGGAGCTCCTCATCATTCATCGACTCGCGGAGCTCGGTGATGAGCGCCTTGTCGAAGTTGGCGATGGCGCGCTCCGTGCTGGCCACGCGGCCGGTCACTTCGGCGAGGGCGCGCGCGGTGCGCTGGCGGTCAGCCTCTTCGGCATTGCCGAGCTGACGGTTGAGCACGTGCAGGCGCTCCTTGGCGTTGTGCAACGACTCACGTTCCAGGCTTTCGACGAACTGCTCCAGTCCCTTGCCCAGGTCCGCCAGGCGCGACAGGTCACCTTCCACGCGGCCTTTGAAGCCGGCGATCTCGGCGATCTTCTCGTCGAGGTCCTTCAGGATCTCCGCCGTGCTGATCTTCTCTTTTTCCAGCGCCTCCTGCTTGGCCACGATGGCCTCCTTCACATGTTTGTTGTGGTCGTGGGCCTTGCGGCGCTTCTCCATCAGGTCCGCGTACACGAAGGCGAGGCGCGATTCGAGCGCGAAACGCACATCGCTCATGTCGATGTACTTCTCCAGGCGCTCGCGCTCGCTCTTCAGCGTGTTCAGCTTCAGGCGGCGGTCGCGGATGCGCTCGAAATCCTCCGTCATCAGGCGGTTCGCCTCCAGCGCGGGCTTGTTCGGTGGGATGCTCGCGAGCATCAGCAGGCTGCGCTTCATCTCGTGCTGATCGATGCTGCGCAGGCTGAGCAGGTTCTTGAGGACCTCCTTGAAGTGGGCGTAGCGCTCCGCTTCGGTGAGGTGCACCACGCCGAGTCCATTGCTCTCGCCCTTCGTAGCCACCAGGATCGATTCGCGGTGGGCGGCGGCATCGCGCAGCACGCGGAAATTGCGGTCACTCAGCCGCGCGTCGATGAGCTTCTGGTCCTGCACACGGCCGTCGTCCGTCAGGTAGTCGTCCACCTTGTACGGGCCATCGTAGGTGAAGCGCAGCGGATCGCCGCCCTGCGCCTTGCTCTGCCCACGCCAGCCGAGCACGTAGGTGCCCTTCGGTCCTTCCAGTTCGAACAGCAGGTAGCTGAACTGATCGGGGAAGTAGTACGCCCGCGTGGCTTCGGGATCGTGGTCGCCGAAGTTCATCTGGTTCCTGTTGTCCAGGTACAGGAACTGCAACGTGTTGATCAGCGTCGTTTTCCCGGCGTTGTTGGGGCCGACGAGCTGGATCGACGTCGCGAGATCCACTTCAGCGTAGTCATAGCTGCCGCTGCGGATGGCGATGAGTTTGGAGGGGCCTAGTCCTTGTTGCATGTCTATCGGGTTGTTCACCACAGAGGCACGGAGGGCACAGAGAAGGGTGTTCTCAGGCTCTGTCGGTCTTTGGGTTGAACATCATTCGTTTTTCCTCTGTGTTCTCTGTGCCTCTGTGGTGAAGCGCTATCAATTCATCTCCGGATCGATCTTCGGTTCCAGTCCGGGCAGCACGTCGCGGTTCTCCTGTTCGGCGGCGAGGCTGATCTCCTGGCACTTGTCGAAGAGGCGGTGGAAGGGGCGCAGGAAGCGGAAGGTGTCGTCGTTGTTGTATTCGGCCCAGCCTTTCGTGGCCATGCTCTTGATGAGCTTGCGCAGGCCGGCCTCATCGTCCACTTCCACGGCGCGCATGTGCGCCTTGTAGCGGTCGCTCTTCAGATGCGGCATGCCGGCCAGGGTGAAACGCTCGCTGAGCAGGTACTCCTCGACCGGTCGTCCCTCGTTGGCGGCGGCTTCGATCAGGATGAAGCAGAACACCGCGATCGGTGCGAGTGACGCGGCCGGCGGCGTGCCCTCGGCCGCTTCGGTGTGGAAGTAGAAGAAATCGCGCGGGTGGCGCACCAGGTTCAGGCCGAGGGGCTCGAAGTAGAGCTTGTAGTCCTCGTAGTTCTCGGCGAGCGCGGCGTGCAGCGTTCCCTGTTCGTGCGTGATGTACGCGCCCTGACGGAGCTTGTCGAAGATGTCCTTCAGTTGCGGTAGCGGAGTGGTTGTCGTTGCTTCCATTGGGTGCTGTTATCCCCGGCCGGAGCCCAGCGGAGAGCCGGGGTCTCTTCCGTGGATCTCTGTCATTTGCTTGCAGGCTTGGACTTGTTGATGGCGATGGCGGAGGTCTCCAGCACGCCATCACGCGTGCGGTACTGCTTCACCTTGCCGCCTTTGAACTCCACGTCGAGCTTCGGGTCGAAGAGCAGTTTGCTAAGGCCGAGCAGCGCGTCGGATGTGCCTTTCTCGGGGAAGTTGCCGGTGAGCCAGCCCGTGACGTCCTTCACCGGGAGCTCCTCGTTCAGCAGGTTCGGCAGTTCGTTCAGCCAGAGCAGGCGCACATAGTCGGGTGGCGTGTCGCCGTTCTCCGTGGTGTTCAGCACCGGCGGCGGGATCGGTGGGTGGTTCACCACCTCGTCGATGATGCGGCGAAGCACCTCCTCCGTGGGGGGCACTTCGATGCGCGCGTTGGTCGTGGGCGTCACGTACATGTTCACCCAATCCTCCAACTTCATCTGGCGCAGGCGGCCGAGCGCGAGCGTTGCCCCGTGCGCGATGGCGCTCGAGCGGCGCAGCACGTCATACAGCGGCTGCAGCTCCTTGCGGCTCTCGTTCAACGTGTGGATGGCGCGGCGGCGCATCACACGGATCTGCCGCTCGTTGCGCTCCACCATGCCGAGCTCCACGTACACGCCTTGTTCGCGTGCGGCGCGCAGCACCATGTCCGTTTCGTTCAGCGTGCTTTCCAGCAGGCCGTCCACGCGGATGATCTCCACCAGCGGATGCACGTACTGGTCCATCAGCGTGAGGATGCGCAGGTAGCGCTCGCGCACACTGACGCTCGTGCGATCGGCCTTGTAGCGGGCCACTTCGGCGAGTACGGCGCGGTGCGTCGCATCCAGGTCGTCCTGCATGCGGCGCAGCGTGTGGTCCACCTCGTTGGTGGCCATGGCCACGCTCAGCGCGTCGCCGGCCTCCACGCCAAGGGCGATGCGCTTGCGGGCGCTCTCCATCGCGGCGATGTAGCCCTGGATGATCTCCGGGCTGGTGGGCACAGCGTCGTTGTACAGGAAGCTGAGCAGGTGCAGCAGCGGCTGGCTCATCACGTAGTGCGAGCTGCCTTCCTCCACCGGCACGATCACCTGCAATTCGGTAAGCCGCTCCCACGTGGTCTGCGGTTGCTCGGTGGTGATGTCGCTGAAGGTGCGGATCATCTGCCGCACCTGCGCCTCGCTGATGTCGCCCGGCTTCTGGGCGATGGCGTGGAGCAGCGGCACATGGGCTCCGCAGAAGTCGAAGAAGCGTTTGGGGGTGAGCTGCATCGTTCTCGGCAAGACTTGTCGCACCGGAAGGGTGCACTTCAAGCATGCGAGATTACCACCGCTCCCGTGCGCGGACCCGGTGGAGTTTTCGACAGGTGTTAGTAACGGGTCGGTTCCTCAGCAGCGTGGTCAGAAGCGATCACTGAAAGCCGCTCCCATCGCTGCGTTCGGCTTCAGGTACAGGCGGTACCCCCGAAAGTCGATCCAGACATTGAAGCGGCGAAGTACGTCGTTGCCGAGCACACTGTCTGCGAACTGCGACCTCCGATCCATCACCTGGATCCGCAGGTCCTTGAATGCATGTCCGGCGAACGTTAGCGACGGCGTGCGGGTGGTGACGTTCACGAGGACGTTGCCGTAAGCGTCGCTCAGCTTCTTCACGCCGAGCGTGTCCAGCGCGATGTTCCTGCCCACGCGCCCCATGAAGCCCGTGCCCAGGATGCACGTTCCGCCGTATCCGGTGTGGAACATGAACCGGTCGGTGATGGTGGTATCACCCAACGTAACGGTTGCCTCGACATAAAGACTGCCGTCACGCTCCTCGAAAGGAAGGACGGCGAAGTCCTTACCCAACGCAGGCAGCGATGGGTGTAGAACAAGCTCGTTCCGGTCGTAGTTGATCTCCAGAACCTCATCCTGGAAAAGATCCCAGCCGAACTTGCCATCGCTGTCCTGGCCGCTTTGCTCGTCGATGGTCACCACCACGCTGTCCCACATCTGTCTTCCGATGCGCAGTCTGTTGCTGCGGCTCACGGAGCTTTGCGCGTCCCCGCCCCAGCTGTGTGCGATGCCTTCTTCATCCGCGCGCAGGGTCGTGCAGTGCTTCAGCCCATCCGCGGTCACGCTCACGCCCGTGAACGAACTGTGGAACATCAGCTGAAGCGTGTCGGCCTTGTTGAGGATGACCGGGACCAGGATGTTGTTGTGGTCGGAAAGGAGGAAGGGGATGGTGTCGGCTTTTGGAAGCACCATCTCGCCGGTTTGGACCTGCGAGAAGGCCACCGAAGTGCCGAGCGTGAACTGAACAAGGGCCGAGCAGCGCCGCCTTGTTGCCATGACACAAAGGTGCGGTTTGGAGAGGTGGTCACCACCCTTGCATGTACTGGCTATCTTGCCCAAGCCGGTTGGACGGAATTTCCGGCGAACAAGCTGTGCTCAACGACACCCTGGCCCGCATCGAGGCCCTGAAGGCCGAGCTGGATTCGCTTCGTCCACTTAAGCAGGAGGACCAGTACCGCCTGTGGCAGAAGCTCCGGCTTGAATGGAATTACAACAGCAATCACATCGAGGGCAATACGCTCACGTATGGCGAGACGTACCTGCTGTTGATCCACGACAAGACAAATGGTGGGCACACCATGCGCGAGTTCGAGGAGATGAAGGCCCACGACCTGGCCGTCTCCAAGGTGGTCGAGTGGTCAGGCGACAATGATCGTTCACTGACCGAAGCGGATGTGCGCGACCTGAACAAAATCCTTCTGAAGGAGCCGTTTTGGAAAGAAGCGATCACGCCAGATGGCCAGCCGACGCGGGTGCAGATCTTCCCCGGTGAGTACAAGCGCCAGCCGAACAACGTGCGCCTACCGAATGGTGGGATCTTCCATTTCGCTTCTGTGGAAGACACGCCGACCAAGATGCGGGAACTCATGGAGTGGTTCGCTACCACGAACGACCTGCATCCCATCGAGAAGGCGGCCATCTTCCATCACCGCTTCGTGCTCATCCATCCCTTCGGCGATGGGAATGGCCGCACAGCACGACTGGTGGTGAACTACATCCTGATGCGCGCTGGCCTCATGCCGGTGGTGATCAAGAGCGCCGACAAGACCAACTACCTCAATGCCTTGCAGCTCGCCGATGCCGGTGATATCATGCCACTGACAGAGTACTTGGCCGAACAGGAGGAGTGGACATTGGAGCTAGGATTGAGGGCGGCGAAGGGGCAGAACCTTGAAGAAGAGGAGGACTGGAGGAAGCGAGGGGAAATGCTCCGGCGCGAATTGGAACAGGGTTCCCTAAAGAGTCAATCAGACAGGAGCAAGGTGCGCGAGCAAATGCTCCATGCTATCGATGTGCTGTTTGCACCCATTGCTCAAGCACTCGACGATGTGGCGCGATCACATGAGGCTTTCTTTGAGAATGTTGGTGCAAACCTCAATATCTATGGCATCGGAGGAACCACGACTTCTTTCGGAGGGTTCCCGGGGCTCTCAATCTCCAAGCATGAACTGGTCGCCTACCTGAAGAATGATGCATACCAAAGCAGGGTGCAGTTCAGCTATGACCTTCAAGGATTCAAGTATGGTAAGGAGTTGAGGCGTTGGTTTATCGTGAATTGGTTCTTTGATGAGAGCGGAATGCGCTTGGAGTTTGTTCCGAAGGATGTTTCAGCCATATCGGTGCCTTACGGTACGACATGGCAGGAGATGGACCATTCATTCGTATCGGGGATTGCCAATTGGATTCAAAAGGGCGTTCAGAGGAACCAGAACACTTGATTTCGGGGGCGTTATCGCGAACCTCATACAACAAACAAGCCCCGACTCTCGCCGGGGCTTGTCTTTATCAGTTGAGCTGATGCTTACATCATCCCGCCCATGTCGCCCATGCCACCACCGTGGCTGTGCGGCATCGCCTTCTCTTCCTTCTCCTCGCTGATCACGCACTCGGTGGTGAGCAGCATGCTGGCGATGGAAGCGGCGTTCTCCAGGGCGACACGCGTCACCTTGGTCGGGTCGATCACACCGGCGGCGAGCAGGTTCTCGTACTCCTCGGTGCGGGCGTTGAAGCCGTAGTCGGCCTTGCCTTCGCGCACCTTCTGCACGATGATGCTGCCTTCGAGACCGGCGTTCGCCACGATCTGGCGCAGCGGCTCTTCGATGGCGCGGCGCACGATGCCCACACCCGTGGTCTCATCGTTGTTCGCACCTTCCATCTTCTCCAGCGCTTTCTGCGCGCGGATGTAGGCCACACCACCACCGGGCACGATGCCCTCTTCAACGGCCGCGCGGGTCGCGTGAAGCGCGTCGTCCACGCGGTCCTTCTTCTCTTTCATCTCCACCTCCGTGGCGGCACCGATGTAGAGTACGGCAACACCGCCGGCGAGTTTGGCCAGACGCTCCTGCAGCTTCTCCTTGTCGTAGTCGCTCGTGGTGCTCTCGATCTGCGCCTTGATCTGCGCGACACGGCCGGTGATGTCGGCC